>JAGHSJ010000291.1 GCA_018065935.1 Candidatus Kurthia equi | reverse complement strand
ATATAAATAAATGGGTTGAAAGTAGTGTGGATATGAAATGAATTTTTTAAAAAATATGTCATTAAAATCTAAGTGGATAGCCTTAATTTGTGTAGCGATTACATTAGCTGTTAGTATTACAGTTATTTTTAGTCAATGGACTGCACGCGATATTCTCAATGATGAAAATGAAAAAACATCTTCTATTAACGCTCAAAATGCAATGCAACAAGTATCATTAGGGTTAGAGGGTTATGAGAAGAGTTTGGCGCAATTACAACAAGTAATTGAGACAATGGTAGACAAAGATAAAGTAGATTTCAAACAAATTGACCAGTTAACGAAAAAGATGACTGAAGAAAATGACGATTACATATCTGTTTATTATATGGATTTTGAAGCAAGTAAATTTCATGGTGTTCCAGAGGTTCCAGATTGGGATGTGAATAATTCAAGAGCACCAGAGTTAGTAAGTAAAAATCCAGAAGTACAGTGGTTGGATGTCTATTTAGATACAAATATAAATGTACTAATGACATCTGTTATTGCACCGGTATATAAAGATGATAAAATCATTGGTTCTGTAGGATTCGATTTAGATTTCTCTACAATCGGTCATATTCGTGAAAGTATTGAAAAGGAATCAACTTCAAAATTAATGATTGTCGATCCAAATGGCCTGGTCGTTTCTTCATTCATTGAAGATAGTGATGGAAAGAATTTAAACGAAAAAAATTCGGGTCAAATTGATGGTGTTACCGATTTAATGAATAAAAATGAATTAGATAAGAATTTTGAGTGGTTAACAAAATTCAATGGTACAAGTAAAGCTGTAGAAGAGTTTACTTGGGACGGTGTAGACTACACAGGTGAAATTAAAACATTAGATAGAAATGGTTGGAAAATAGTATCACTAGTAGATTCAAATGAATATGCAGCTAAAATTCAAAAATTCACGAATGTAGGCTGGATTTCTATCGTAATTGGTTTAATTATTGGTTGCTTATTTGCGATTTATCTAGCACGTAAATTAGTCGGCATTTTTGCGAATATTAAAAAGGTATTCCAAAACACATCAAGTGGTGATTTTAAATCACGCTTTGAAACAAATTCAAATGATGAAATTGGTGATTTAGCAAATCATTATAATAAAATGCTGGATGCAGTTAGTAGTTTAATTTTACAAGTAAATGAAAATGAAAAAGCTATTCGTAATTCATCAAATAGTTTAGCTGTTATTGCAAAAGAAAATGAACGTGCACTTAATGATGTATCAAATAGTGTCGAACAAATAGCTGAAAATACAAGTACGCAAGCAGAAAAAGTACAGGATAGTACGACAGCTATTCACGTATTAGCAACAGGTATTGAATCAATCGAATCAAAATCTCAGCAAATGGTAGATGATGCAAAAGAAGCTTTAGTAGAAGTAAACAGCAGTATGGAAAAAGTACAGCAGCTGGAGCATTCTTATGCTAATTTAGAAAATGCATTTAGTGAAGTTTCAAATGTAACAAGTAATTTAGATGAAAAAACAAAGTCGATTTCTCAAGTAACAAATGCAATTTCTAAAATTACTGAACAGACAAATCTTCTGGCATTAAATGCATCAATTGAGGCAGCAAGAGCTGGCGAACATGGTAAAGGCTTTGCAGTTGTAGCGGAAGAAGTTCGAAAACTGGCAGAGAGTTCAAAATCAGCAACAGCAGATATCCAACAAATCATTGTGAGTATTTTAGAAGATACACAGCAACTTGTTGAAGTGATGAAACAAACAAATGATATTAGTGAAAATCAAAAAGTGGCAGTTGAATCTGTTGATGAGGCAATTAAGCAATTATCTAATACACTAGAAAATATGAAAGAATCTATTTCTAATACATTGGAAAATGTGTCCTCTATGCAACAACAGAAAAATATTGTGTTAACTTCAATTGAAACAGTTAATGAAATGACATCAGCTGTAACTGCTGAAACACAAGAAATTGCAAGTTCTATTGAAGAACAAACTTCAGCTACATCTGAAGTAACAGTTCATGCGACGCATTTAAATGAACAAGTGGAAAGCCTAACTGATTCTGTATCTAAATTCAAATTGTAAAAGTAAAATCTAGATGCGTGTAAATAGTAAGCTTATATGAGAAAAACCGGATTCCTTTGGGAGTTCGGTTTTTTGTTTTTAGAAATAGTTTAAAAGTTGATTTTCTTGTGTGAAGCATGAAAGTTGACATAAAGTATACAAATGTATACAATATAAGAGTGGTAAAACAGTATACATTTGTATACAAAATGTCTGTGGAAAAGAAAATATGAAATATAACAACATCATTTCACTTAGAAAAGGAGAAATGCATATGGCTAGAATGGGTAGATTTAGTGGAGAAGAATTAAATGTTTCAGCATCAAGTGTTTGGACGATGCTGCTAGACTTGTTAAATAAAATTAAGAAATTTTGGTTTATCATTATCATTACATGTATCACAATTGGTTTGACTGCAGTAATCGAATTTTTAGTACCACAGCTTATTCAGTTTACAATTGATAAAGCGATTCCTACACATGAACCAACGATGCTTGTAAAAGTAGCAGCTGGATTTTTAATTGCAGCGCTAGGGTTAGCAGGTTTAGGATTTGTTAGTAGTTATTTATTATCGTTACTTGGACAACGAGCGATTTTTTCAATTAGAAATGATCTATATACGCATTTAATTGATCAGGATATTGAATATTTTGACCGAAATCGTACAGGGGATTTAATGTCTCGTTTAACGAATGATGTCAATGCACTTCAAAAATTAATTTCTTCTGATTTGTTAGATATTGTGACAAGCATAGGGGTATTTATTGTTGTATCTGCGTATATGTTTAGTGCGAACTGGCAATTGACTGCAGCACTGTATGTCACGTTTCCATTTTTCATTTTGATTACGAAATTTTTCAGTAAAAAGATACGAAAAGTCTATGGTCATGTACAAATTTCAATGGCGAATATGACAAATCACTTGCAGGATAGTTTAACCAGTGTACGTTTAATGAAGAGTTTTACAAATGAAGGTTTTGAAGTAGGTAAATTTAAAAATAATAATGAAGCGAATATGGATGCAAACTTAAATGCATCGTATTTAAGTTCAATGTATGGTCCGTTAATCGGTATCGTAAATTCAGTGGGATTTGCGATGGTCATCGTAATGGGTGCGTGGTTTGCAATGGAAGGAACGATGACAACAGGGGCAATTTTTGCGTTTGTTGCGTATTTAAAATTAGTACAAGCACCAATAACGAAATTCACAAAATTTATTAGAGAACTGCAACAAGCAGCAGCTTCTTATGATCGAATTATGGAAGTCATGAATACTGAACCAAAAATTAAAAATAATGAAGATGGTTTACAACTTCCAGAAATCAAAGGAGAAGTACGTTATGAAAATGTAAACTTCTCTTATGATGGAAAAACACCGATTTTGAAAAATGTAAACTTGACGTTAAAACAAGGTCAAATGACAGCAATCGTTGGTTCATCAGGCTCAGGTAAAACAACGATGTCTAATTTACTTCAGCGTTTTTATGATCCGACAGAAGGACAAATTAAAATAGATGGTACGACTTTAAAAGAAGTTCAACTCCAATCATTACGCAAGCAAATCGTTGTTGTTGCGCAAGATATCCAATTATTTAGTGGCACATTAAAAGAAAATATTGCCTACGGATATGGAGAAGCAACAGATGAACAAATCGAAGCAGCAGCGAGAGCAGCAAATGCACATGAATTTATTAGTGAGTTCCCAGAAGGGTATTTAACACAAATTGGGGAGCGTGGCGTGAAATTATCTGGGGGACAAAAACAACGTATTTCAATTGCGCGTGCTTTATTGAAAAATCCGAATTTAATCGTTTTAGATGAAGCAACTGCGGCGCTTGATACAGAGTCGGAAAAGCTGATTCAAAACAGTTTAAACACCTTATTAAAAGACAAAACAAGCTTAGTGATTGCGCATAGACTATCGACTATTCGAATGGCAGATCAAATCGTCGTGTTAGAAAAAGGTGAAATCGTGGAATGTGGCTCACATGATGAGTTAATCGCGAAATCTGGACGTTATCGTGAGTTATATGAATACCAATTCCCACAGGAGCAAATAGCGGTGTAAAAGAATCTAGTAGAGGGGTTCTTTTTTTTGTCCTGATTAAGTTTAGGTGCATTCATAGGAGTGGTAAAGTTAGGAGATAAATATTAATTGAAAAGGGGTTATTAAATGGATGTGAAGTACCCGATTGGTGAGCTGCAAGTGCCGGAGCAAATTACACAAAAAGATGTAGATGGTTGGTTAAGCGATATTAAAAGTTATACAACTCGTTTGCGAGAGACAGTAGATGGATTGACGGACACTGAACTAGCTAACACCTATCGAGAGGATAGTTGGAATGTTCGACAGCTAGTGCATCACATTGCGGACTCGCAGTTGAATATGTACCAACGTTTAAAATTAGCACTAACGATGGATAATCCAACAGTTCCAGCCTTTGACCAAGACAAATGGGCTGTGTTACCTGACACGGAGTTACCAGTCGAAAGCTCGATTCTCATGCTAGAAGGTATAAATGAACGCGTTGTATCTTTAGGTAAACAGTTGAACGAACAGCAATGGCTGAGAAAATTCACCCATCAAGAAAATGGTGAAATTACTGTAGGAACTAAATTAGCCAAACTGGCTTGGCATGAGGAGCATCATCTCGCGCATATTAAAATTGCACTATCTCAGTGGTCTACAACTGTATGACAAGAAGGTACGTAAAATGGATTGCCCTAGTAATTTCAAATAACTAGAAGGTAGTTCATTTTTGCTTTGGAAGAAAATGAATTGTGGTATTTTTTTTAATTGATAACTGAAAAAGGGTAATAATTAGTTAAAAAGGCATGGTATAGTAAGAAGTGAAAAAATAAAAGTGTACATGAAGGGAAATGAAAATATGAAAAAATTCATGGCAGCCATGTTGATTTTTATCTTAGTGATTAGCAGTGGTCTTAGTGTTTCGGCAGCTACAAAATATTCACCGAATACAGTGAAAAAATTAGGTACACAAGGGAAATTACCAAAAACAGTGGGGCATGTAGGAATGACTTATGGCCAACTAAAAAAACAAATTCCTGGTCATTTAGAAATAGGAGAGGCTGGCACACTTTACTATGCGAAAAATTCGACTGCTGTATATCTTTTCTTAAAATATGATATGAAGCAAATGAAAAACAGTTCAAAGGTGTATCTTATTAGTCGCACATTTAAACAATCTTCATTTACAAAACCATTAACAGCGTCTGTGATGAAGAAAAATTTTAATGGGAAAACAAAAGTTGGTTCAAGTAATTATTTTGGCGGAGCAGTTTACAAGCCAGCGTATAAAACGAATAGTAAAAACTATATTATGCATAATATCAATGCAACAGAAGGTATTGTCACTTTAACCGTTGGTACGAAGAAAAACCTACAATCTTCTGGTTGGTGGCTGAACAGTTAGAAGTTAATAGTGGCTCGGGCAGAGCACTTCTTTTTAACATTTTAAAGTTCGAAACAGAAGGCAAGAATCGCATTTTTTGCGGTTCTTGTTTTTCTTATATCTAGGAAATGGTGTGTTCTCTCTGCTTATGCCAAGGCCTTTTTTAACCTATGTTTTTTTAAAAGGAGAAATGTGGAAGAAATCGAGACATATGCAGTTGTTGAAAAGGCTTAGACTACTCGCTCTAAAGAAGTGTGTTTTCTTGCTCATCAAGGCTATAATAAATAGAGAACTTTACTCTAGGACATAATTTGAGTAAAATGAAGGTTCGGTTATGTAACTTTAAACGTTCAACTTAAATAGTTGAATAGCATATATAAATAGGAGGAAATTATGACTAATAATGATATTATTATTCGTTTGCGCTATGCGTTAGACATTAAAAATGTGGATCTTGTAGAGATGTTCAAATTAGGTGGTATGAAGTATACGAAAGAGGAAGTATTAAATATGCTTCAAAAAGTACAAGAAGATGAAGAACCACCAGCAGGCTACAAAGCAGTAACAAATGACATGCTAGAAGCTTTCTTAAATGGTTTAATTATTTTTAAACGTGGGCCTCAAAAACCACGTGAAGGACAAGCAGCACCTGTAGCTCCAACAGTAAAAGACCATGCGAATAACATGCTGATTAAAAAAATGAAAATCGCATTAAAAATGACGAGTGAAGATGTATTAGACACATTATATGATGGTGGTGTAATCGTGTCTAAAGGAGAATTAGGTGCGATTCTACGTAATCCATCACATCGTAATTACAAAGCATGTGGTGACCGCTTCGCACGTAACTTTATCCGTGGATTAACTGTTCATTACCGTGAGGGTGGTGGAAAGAAAGCCACAACTGCAAAAAAAGAACAACCTAAAAAATAGTCTTTCTCAACAATAGAAAAAGAGGCATTTCGCTGTTAAAGCGAAATGCCTCTTTTGGATTGAATAAAGTTTATTTTTTTAGTGATTCTAAAACGTCATCAATGATTTGTGTATTCGCTACAGTACCAGTGTATAACCAGCTAGAAGTTGGATCAAATGTGTGAACTTGATCAGCTTTTACTGCAGGAATCGCTTTCCAAATTTTGCTTGTTGTGATTTTATCGTTGTCACCATCGCTATTAAGAACGAATAAATGATCTGCATCAAGTGAAGCTAATTTTTCTAAAGAAATTTCGTTCCAGTTTGTTTCAGTTTTAGCTGAAACCTCTTTTACTAGGTCAGGAACCTTCATACCAAGGTCGCCGTACATTACAGCACCTGCAGATAATTCTTCAGCTACGATGTAAGCTTTTCCGCCAACAATCCAAATACCAGCAGCTGATGGGCTGTTGTAGTCTTCTTTAATTGTTGTAGCAGCTTCTTTTGATTTTGCATCGTATTCATCTAACTTAGCTTGTGCTTCGTCTTTTTTATCGAATACTTCACCTACGCGAAGTAATTCGTCGCGCCAGTCATTGTTTAAATCTTTACCGATTACATAAGTAGGTGCGATTTTTTTGTATTGTGCGTATTTGTCGCCTTCAACCATGGAAGCTGAATCCATGATGATTAGGTCAGGTTTTAATTCTTGAACTGATTCTAATGGAAGGTCATAGTTTACTGTTGGTACGTCTTTTAATGAATCTTGTAAGTAGTCTTGGATACTAGCGCCATCATTTACACTCCACTGTGCAACTGGTGTAATATCAAGTGCGACTAAGTTATCTTCTAAATAAGAAGCTAGAACACGTTTAGGATTTACAGGAACTTCTACTTTATTTCCCATTGCATCTGTTAAAGTGCGTGTTTCTTTTGTTGTCTCTGAAGATTTTTTATCATCTGATTTAGATGAGTCTGTTGTACCACATGCTGCTAGAGATAATGCTAGGAAACTAGCACCTGCAATTTTTAAAAAACTTGAAGCGTATTTAGATTTAGTCATATTTTCCTCCATTAATTTGTGTTATATTATTTACCAATGATTATCATTCTCATTTAAACTACACGTTAATGAGATAGATGTCAACAAACTTTAAAGAAAAAATTTATAAAACAAATTTTTTTAGTAGTAAAATAGACTATAATTAATGGAGATTTGCGAGTAGCAATTTTGTAAGATAAGGAGTTATCACAGTGGCCAGAAAACAATTAAAGAATTACATAGAGAGAAAAAGCGTCGCATTGCCTAGTTTTCTGTTAGTAGCAGGAATCATTCTTTTGGCAGTGCTTTTAGTTCTTTCCATTCGTCTTGGTGCAGCTGACATTAATTTTAAAATGATATGGGATGCAATCATTCACACAGATGAAGAAAACCCTAATCATATTATTATTATGAGTTTACGATTTCCTAGAGCTGTTGCCGCTGTCTTGATAGGTGCCGCATTAGCCGTATCAGGTGCTATTATGCAAGGAATGACACGAAATCCGTTGGGAGAACCTTCTATATTAGGGGTGACGGCGGGTGCCGCATTCTTTGTCGTTCTATCATTAGCCTTTATTCCGAATGGTTCATTATGGACGACAATGTTTGCTTCATTTATAGGTGCGGGTCTGGGGGTAGCGCTTGTGTTTACATTAACAACACTATCTAAAGGTGGGATGACACCGGTCAAATTGGCTTTGGCCGGTTCAGCAATTACCGCTTTTTTGACAGCATTAACAACGGCTATTGGGATGAAATTTGATGTTTCTAGAGATTTAAGTTTTTGGTATGCAGGTGGACTATCTACGATGCAAGATGAGCAATTGAAATATTTAGTTCCAGTTGTCATCATTGGTCTTATCATTGCCATTTTATTAAGTCGTTCCATTTCGGTCATGAGTTTAGGTCATGAGATTGCAAAAGGACTTGGTCAAAATACATTACTTGTACAAATAATGGGGACAGTGACGGTTCTATTATTAACTGGCGCGGCCGTATCAGTAGCTGGTTCTATTGGATTTATCGGTTTAGTTATTCCACATATCATCCGTTTTATTGTCGGAGTAGACTATCGTTGGATTATTCCGCTGTCTGCCGTATTCGGTGGGATTCTACTCTTACTATCAGATATTATCGCTCGTATTATTAATTCACCATTTGAAACGCCTGTTGGAGCAGTGACGGCTATGATTGGTGTACCGTTCTTCCTTTATTTAGCACGTAGAGAAGGGAGAGGCTTCTAATGAAAAATAAATTTAATCTTTATTTTTATGGTGGAATTATTTTAATTGCGGTCATGATGATCGTTAGTATTAATTCGGGTTTTATTAAAATTCCTTTCACTGAAGTCATTGATACTTTATTAGGAAGAGGAACCGAAGATAACGCCATTACTATTTTTGATTTCCGTATGCCTCGAATTACAATGGCTGTACTAGTAGGGATGGGAATCGCCGTATCAGGGGCGATTTTACAAGGAATTTCACGTAATCCACTTGCTGATCCAGGAATTCTTGGGATTAATTCAGGAGCAGGATTAGCTGTTGTAATGTATATGTTCTTTTTACAAGGCACAACATTTTTAGCAAATGGTTTATTATCAACATTTATCATGCCGTTGATTGCCTTGTTTGGAGCCTTTGTTTCAGCATTCCTTATTTATATTTTAGCATGGAAGAAAGGCTCGACTTCACCTACAAGAATGTTATTAGTCGGAATTGGGATTAATGCGGCATTCGGTGCGATAATGATTGTTTTCCAATTGAAAATGGAGCCGCTTGATTTCACCAAAGCATTAGTTTGGCTATCAGGTACGATTTGGGCAACTAACTGGACCTTTGTCTGGGCGTTATTACCATGGCTTGTGATTTTAATTCCACTTGCGGTCTATCGTTCACGTATCTTAGATATTATGACGTTAAGTGAGCCGTCCGCCATTTCTGTCGGCGTGCATATAAATCGTGAAAGAAGAAACTTTCTTGTGTTAGCGGTAGCGCTTGCTGGAGCATGTGTCGCTGTTGGAGGTGGGATTACCTTCCTCGGACTGATTGCACCGCATATCGCGCGAAAATTAGTCGGAGCTAGTCATAAAAAAGTACTGCCGTTAAGTGCAGTATTGGGTGGACTTATTCTTTTAACGGCGGATACAATTGGTCGAGTCGTATTAGAGCCGATGGAATTACCCGTGGGGATTGTTGTCGCAATTATTGGTGCACCTTATTTTGTTTATTTACTAGTAAAAAGTTAATGAATGATACGAAGTTACCAAGAGATGTCAGTTTCTACATAATAGAGAAATATAGTTTTATAATAAAAGGACGAATTCGAATGAAAAAATCGGATTCGTCTTTCTTTTTTTACAGCTACTTGAGTTAAGCTAAATAAATTCATTTTCTGTTTTTGGAATACTTAGGACAAGAGAATAGATATTTTTTGATTTCTTACAAATGATGTGAGAAAAATCTTAAAAAGAAAAGTGAGAAAAAGCCATATTTTAAGAGAAATTAATGTGAAAAGGTTGTACTGATGACTTCTGAGGACTAAAATAAAAAACGTAAGACATTTCTCCTTTTTTAATAAAATACTCCATTATTATGCAACCTCAAAAGATTACGACTGTCCTATTATGAGAAGAGTTATATAATTATCAAATTAAAAGGTTATAGAATTTCAATCAGCATAAACGAAGTGATTACCAATTATTCGTAGGAATGGGATATATTCGTTTTATGAGCAATGGAAAAGGGTAATTATTCGTTGTGCATAGCCTTTAAGGAGTGCCTAAAATGAAAGAAAATGAGGCAGTAAAAAGAGATTTGAAAGACAATGTAATTAATAAGCTTATGGAAATTGGTGTTTTTAAAATACATGATTTGCAGCTTTATCAAGTACCGTTGTATATTCTTATTCACGAATATGACAAGCATGTACATTCTTAAAGTAAAAAAAGCGAGTAGAAGTACAGAAAAAGTGTTAGAATAATAGATTGAATATGACATTGATCGTAAGAGATAGGAGAATATAAATATATGTGTGGATTTACAGGATTTGTAGGCGCAGTATCAAACCCAGACGCAGTATTAGAAAACATGATGAACCAAATTATTCATCGTGGACCAGACTCAGCAGGAACATACACTGATGGCGAAGCAGCACTAGGGTTCCGTCGCCTAAGTATCATCGACGTAGCACATGGTAGCCAACCTCTATACAATGAGGATCGCTCATTAGTATTAATCTTCAATGGTGAAATTTACAACTTTGAAGAAATTCGTAAAGATCTTGTAGAAAAAGGACATATTTTTACAACACATACAGATAGTGAAGTATTAATTCATGGTTACGAAGAATACGGTACTAAATTAGTACAAATGCTTCGTGGGATGTTTGCTTTCGTTATTTGGGACAAAAACAAGAAAAAATTATTTGCAGCACGTGACATGTTCGGTATTAAACCACTTTACTATGCGCAAATGAACGGTTCATTAATGTTCGGTTCAGAAATCAAGAGCTTCTTAAAACACCCGCATTTCGAAAAACAATTAAATGAACAGGCTTTAAAACCATACTTAACTTTCCAATTCCCAGTATTAAATGAAACATTCTTCAAAGGTGTATTCAAAATGCCAGCAGCTCATTACATGACATATGAAAATGGCAAAATGGAAATCACTCGTTATTGGGAACCAAAATTTGCACCAGAAGAACGTCCACTTGACCAAATCGTTCAAGAAATTGATGACACAGTTCGTGAATCAATTAAAGCGCATGAGTTTTCAGATAAAAACGTAAAAGTAGGTTCATTCCTATCTTCAGGCGTTGACTCAAGCTATGTAGCTTCAGTATTAAAACCAGATAAAACTTTCTCTGTAGGATTCGCAGCGAAAAAATTCTCAGAAGTAGATAATGCGAAAGAATTATCAAATGAGCTAGGAATTGAAAACGTCAGTGAAGTTCTTGACCCAGAGGAATGCTTCAATAAAATTGGAGAAATTCAATACATGATGGATGAACCACATTCAAACCCATCAATCGTACCTCTTTATTTCTTATCAGAACTTGCGCGTAAGCACGTAACAGTTGTGTTATCAGGTGAGGGTGCTGATGAATTATTCGGTGGCTATGAAGAATATGATGAATCACCATCAATGAAAAAATACAAAAAAGTTCCTGGCTTTATTCGTAAACCAGTTGGACAAATCGCTTCTGCATTACCAGAAGTTCGTGGTAAGCACTTCTTGATGAAGGGCGGTCTACCTGTTGAAAAAACATTTATCGGACAAGCACATATCTTTGAAGAGCATGAATCAGCAGCTATTCTAAAACCTGAATTCAAAAATGCACCTTCAGTAGCAGATATCGTTATGCCGGTATATCGTAAAAATCCAAACGAAGATGATTTAACGAAAAAACAATTATTAGATTTAAATCTTTGGTTAGTGGATGATATTTTACTAAAAGCAGATAAAATGTCTATGGCCCATTCAATCGAGTTACGTGTACCATTCTTAGACCGCGAAATTATGAAAGTAGCAGCTAAAGTACCTTCACGTTACCGTATTAACTCTGAAAATACGAAGTATGCGTTCCGTAAAGCATCTGAAAAAGCATTACCAGAAGCTTGGGCGAAACGTAAAAAAATCGGTTTCCCAGTTCCAATCCGTCTTTGGATGCAAGAAGAGAAATACTATAACCAAATTAAAGAAACATTTGAATCTGAAGCAGCAGCTAAATTCTTTGATCAAAAAGCAATTGTACAATTACTAACTGATCATTATGAAGGCAAAGCTAAAAACCAACGTAAAGTTTGGACAATCTATGTATTCTTAGTATGGTATAGCAAATACTTCGGGTAGGTCAGTAGAAGGAGATTAATAGCAGTGTTCAAGAGAAGTAAAGTCAATTTGTCTTTGCTCCTCTTTTGCATTTTAGTGCTGACCAGTTTATTAGGGGGATGTACTAGTATTTTCTCAGCAAAAGACGAGCAAGTAACGAAAAGTATTAAAATACTTATAGTTGAATTTGGTAGTGGTACACCTATACCTGATATGAAGGTCGACATTAAAGATGCAAAAACGAATCAAACGATTAAGCAACTTGTAGCCGACGAAGAAGGAAAAGTAAGTGTTGAAGATTTAGAACCGGGGCAAAGTTACCTCTTTGTGCCTTCTTCTATTTATGATGATGGTACAGGTGATGCAACAGGGGTAGCACAGGTTGTAGATATTGAAGAATCTACGAATTATGTGGTGTTAGAAACCTACTATGTCCGTAATAATAAAGGAGCCAATGTCCCTGTTGTACTTCAAAATCCAGCTTTTCCACATGGTTGTGAAATTACCGCATTAACATCTGTACTTAACTTTTACGGTCGACATGTTTCAAAGGAAACAATGGTGAAGTATTATTTACCAATGGGTGAATTTAAACATACCGAAAATGGGAAGTGGTTTGGACCAGACCCAGCGAAGAAGTATGCAGGAAATCCAGCCGATGAAAATGAGGGAATGTACGCATTTGCACCAGTTATTGAAAATGCGGCTAAAACCTATTTAACGAAGAAAAAATCTTCTATTAAAGTTGAAAATTTGACAGGTGCTAGTAAAGAGCAAATTTTAAAGAAAGTCGAAAAAGGTATTCCTGTTATCACATGGGTAACATTAGATTTAGCTAAACCTAAAATGAAGGATGGCTGGAGAATTTACGGAACGAACGATAAAATCCGTATGTATCGTAATCTTCATGTTGTTGTCATTACAGGATATGAGCATGGCAAGGTTATCGTAATGGACCCTTTAAAAGGCTATGTAGCACACGATGAAAATAAATTTTTCCAAAGTTTTAAAGAGATGAAATCACAGGCAATCGTGCTTGAAAAATAAAGATAAGGCAGATGATGAACAATGAAAGAACAAACTTTTTTACCAATCCTAATTGGTTCTGATATGAATGCCTATGGTATGGCACGTGCATTTTATGAGGCTTATGGTGTCAAAGCAATCGTAATCGGTCGCGCACACTTAACACCAACACAAAATAGTCGTATTCTTGAATTCCAACAAGAGCCTAAATTAAAAGAAGATTTCTTAGCAATTATGAAGCGTACAGCTAAAAAATATGCAGACAAAGATTTATTATTAATGGGCTGTGGCGATGATTATGTAAAACTAATTATCAAAAATAAAGAGGAATTAGTGAAAGATTTCAAAGTTCCTTATATTGATGAAACATTAATGGATAAAATTCTTTTGAAAGAGAATTTCTATGAAATGTGTGAGAAGTATAACTTTAGCTATCCTAAAACAGACACTGTAACAGCTGCTAATTATGAAAACTTCAATCCAGATTTCCAATACCCAATCATCATCAAAGCCTCAAACTCTGTTGAGTATTGGGCATGTTCTTTCCCAGGGAAGAAAAAAGTATTCATCGCACATGATGAAGCTGAAAAAACAGCTATTTTAAAAGCAATTTATGCATCGTCTTATCAAGATACAATGATTATTCAAGAATTTATTCCTGGTGATGATTCGTATATGCGTGTATTAAATGCCTATGTAGCAACAGATGGTAAAGTGAAATTAATGTGCTTAGGTAACCCTATCTTAGAAGAACATTCTCCTGAAGGTATCGGTAGCTATGCAGCAATTATCACGACATTTGATAAAGATTTAATGGATCAAGTGGCGCATTTCTTAGAAGATATCGGTTTTGAAGGTATTGCAAACTTCGATATGAAATACGATTATCGTGATGGTAAATATAAATTATTTGAAATCAATTTACGTAACGGACGTTCAAGCTACTATGTAACTGCAGCAGGTTATAACTTAATGCAATACGTAGCAGATGATTATATGTTAGGTAAAAAACAAGAAAAAGTATATGGCGATAACGAACACCTATGGTCAGTTATTCCAAATGGTGTATTATTCAAATACGCTCAAAACAAAGAATTAAAAGCAAAAGCACGTCAATTAATTAAAGAGGGTAAAGCAACAAACTCTCTATTCTATAAAGAAGATATGAATATCAAGCGTTGGTTTAAATTAACGCTAAACAGCTTAAACTACTATCGTAAGTATAAAAAATACTTTAATAAGAAGGGGCTGTCATAATCTATGAATAAGAAAACATTAGGTATTATTGGCGGAGTTGGCCCACTAGCTACGATGTTACTAGGTGAAGTAATTGTCAAAAGAACAAAAGCAGTAACGGACCAAGAACACATGCATTTTATCATTGATAATGATACAAGAATACCTGATCGTACAGCTTATATATTAGATCATGAACAGCCCAATCCACTTCCTGTAATGATTCAGGATGCGGGTAAACTTGTAGGGGTAGGTGCAGAGGTTATCTGTATTCCATGTAACACTGCACATTACTTTTATGATGAGTTAGCTGAGAATACAGCAGCTCCTGTTATTCATATGATTCGTGAAACGGCAGCGAAAGCAAAATCATTGGGAGCTCAAAAAGTAGGGGTGCTCGGAACGAAGGGCACGTTATCTACAGGGCTTTATCAAGAGGCTTTACAGCAAGTTGGTCTTGAGCCAATCGTTCCAAATGAACAGCTACAAGATTTATTAATGGAAATCATTTATGATTATGTAAAAGCTGGTCGTTCGGTATCACAAGATATTTGGCAACGTCTTGAAACAAATATGCTAGAACAAGGTTGCGACCACATCATTTTAGGATGTACAGAGTTATCGGTCGTCAATCGCGAGCTTGCACTGGATAAAGACGCACGCTATATTGATGCCTTAGTCGTATTGGCAGATAGTGCTATCATTTATTGTGGCTATGAAGTTATTGCACAGCATGATAAGGTAAGTTACTAAGTTGTAAGATTCACAGACTGTTAAATGTCGCTTCTAAGATCGTTACGGGCAGGTGATGAGAAGGTCATCTGCGTTGTAAATCGTAAAAGGGATGCTTAGCAGTCTGTTTTTGTGTTTTAATAGAGTAGACAGAAAGAAGGCGGAATAGATGACATTTTTAAATGACTTAAAAGAAGAGTTCCAAGCAAAATGGAAATTTGAAAAGGCTATGCCAATTCAAGACGCAATTATCCCAGCAATGTTAGAGGGGCAAGATGTAATTGCAGAATCACCAACAGGAACAGGTAAAACATTAGCTTACTTGTTACCGATTCTTCAAAAAATTGATGGTACGAAAAAGAATACACAAGCTCTAATTGTCGCACCTTCACAAGAATTATGTATGCAAATTACCGATGTTATTCGTGAATGGACTGCGGGTACTCCGATTACAGTTGTTCCTCTAATTGGTGGAGCTAATACAGCACGTCAGATTGAAAAACTGAAGAAAAAACCAACCATTGCCGTTGGTACACCAGGACGTTTAAATGAACTTGTCCGTTCTAAAAAATTAAAATTACATGAATTACACTATATTGTGTTAGATGAGGCTGATCAATTATTAGGTCGTGAAAATCGGGTGATGGTTAAATCATTCATCGCTGGTTCAAATCACGATCGCCAAATTGCGATTGTTTCTGCAACAATTACAGAAGAAATCGAAGCAGTAGCTGTAGAATTCATGAAAGAGCCACAACGCTTCCAAGTGCGTTTAGAAGATATGCCTGACCAAGGTGAAGTTATTCATTCATATATGAAAGTAAGCGTACGTGAAAAAACGGATTTAATTCGCAAACTTTCAAATATTGAGGGCTTACGTGGCTTAGCTTTCGTAAATAACTTAGATCAGTTATTGATGAAAGAAACAAAATTACAATATCGTAATGCTGCCATAGCTGTCTTACATGCAGAAATGAAAAAAGAAGATCGTAAAAATGCATTAGAATCATTCCGTAAAGGAAAAATTCGCATTTTAATCGCAACTGATGTAGCGGCACGTGGTTTAGATATCTCTGGATTAACACATGTTATCCATGTGGATGTACCACATAATAAAGAGCAATATTTACATCGTTCAGGACGTACAGGACGTGCAGGTAAAGACGGAGAAGTATTAACTTTATTAACTTCTTTTGAAGAAAAAGATTTTAAACAGTATACGCGTGAGTTACCAGAACGCCCAGTTGAGCGTATAATTAAAGGTGGACAACTAATCGCTGGTAAAGGTGAATATCCACATGCTTCACGTAAACCGGAAGAATTACGTAAAAAAACGGGATACAAAGCAAAATCTTCATCTAAAACAAGCTATAAGAAACCGTTCAATAAATCAAACACAACTTTTTCTAAGAAAAAATAATTGATAAGCAAAGGGGGATCTTTCTATGACATTTGAAGAAAAATTAGCACAGTTTGCAGAACTAGCTGTTAAAGTTGGCGCAAACGTACAAAAAGGACAAACATTATTAATTAACACAACAACAGATACAGTTGAATTTACGCGTATGGTTGTAAAAAAAGCGTATGAAGCGGGTGCTGCTCGTGTGACGGTAAACTTTTCTGATGGCGTAATTGATCGTGAACTATTTGATAACGCACCAGTTGAAGAATTTGAAAAATTCCCACGCTGGATTGCTGAACAACGTGATGAGCTAATCGAACGTAAAGGTGCATTGTTATGGATTGATGCCGCTGATCCTGATTTACTGACTGGGGTGCCAGTAAACAAATTATCAACGCATCAAAAAGCAGCTGGTAAAGCTTTAGAAAATTATCGTGAGGCAGTCATGAATGATAAGATTGCTTGGTCAATTATTGCGATACCTTCAAAAGCTTGGGCTAAAAAAGTATTCCCGAACTTGCCAGAAGATGAGCAAGTGGAAGCATTGTGGGATGCGATTTTTAAAACAGTACGCATTGGAGAAGGTAGCGCAGTAGAAAATTGGTCTGCTCATTTAGAAAGATTGCATTCACGTGCAGATATTTTAAATGAAAAACGCTATGCAAAATTAATTTATAAAGCACCAGGTACGGAGCTAGAAGTTGAACTGCCTGCTAAACATATTTGGCAAACCGGCTCTAGTAAAACACCAGATAACACAGAATTCGTAGCAAATATGCCAACGGAAGAAGTATTTACATTGCCAGCTAAGTATGGCGTGAATGGCTTTGTTTCAAATACAAAACCGCTTGTATTCCAAGGGAATATTATTGATGATTTCACATTAACATTTAAAGATGGTGTTATTGTAAAAGCTGAAGCAGGTGTAGGTCATGACTTATTACAAGAAATGATTTCAGCTGATGAGGGTTCTAAATACATTGGTGAAATTGCGTTAGTACCGCATGAATCGCCAATTTCTTCATCAAATATTTTATACTACAATACATTATTTGATGAAAATGCTTCAAACCATATTGCGGTAGGTGCTGCTTACCCAACATGCTATGAAGGTGGTAGTGAGTTGTCTGAAGAAGAGTTAGATGCACATGGCATTAACACGTCAATTACACATGAAGACTTCATGGTTGGTAGTGCAGAGATGGATATTGACGGTGTATTACCAGATGGTACTATCGAAGCTATCTTCCGTAAAGGAAACTGGGCATACTAATAAACTTAACTACATGAAGCAATATTAAAAACCTTGAGAACTGATTTTTAGTTTTCAAGGTTTTTAATAGTATTAATTTGAAAAATTTTGAAAAAATTTAACGATGGACATAATTCAATGTTAAAATATTAGTAGATGAAAAATAGGGGAGTGTCTTACGGATGAAGAAATTAATCGTTGCCATTGCTATACTATTAATTATAGGTGTAGCAGGTAGCATGTATTTTGCTACAGCAAAATCAGGATATGTAGCAAAAGTAAATGATACAAAAATTACGCAAGCAGAATTAGATGAGGCTTTAAACGCTCAATATGGCGTTGCAACTTTAGAAACACTTATTCAAGATAAAGTTGTTGCACTAGAAGCTGAAAAACAAAAAGTGAAATCTACAGATGCAGACGTAGAAGCACAAATCACTAAACTTGCTACGCAATATGGTGGTCAAGAAGGTCTAGAATCAGCACTACAATCAAGCAACATGACGTTAGGTGATTTAAAAGAAAACATGAAAACATATGTTTTAGCTTCAAAAATGATTGAAAAAACTTTAGATACTTCTGATGCAACTTTAGAAGCTTACTTAGCAGAAAATGAATCAACATTTAATACAGCTGAACAAGTAAAAGCAAGCCACATCTTAGTTGCAGACAAAGCAACTGCAACAAAAATTAAAAAAGAATTAGATGAAGGCGCAGATTTTGCTGCTTTAGCTAAAAAATATTCTACAGATACAGCTAGCAAAGAAAATGGTGGGGATTTAGGCTATTTCGCAGCAGCAGATATGGTGGCAGAATTTTCTGATGCCGCATTCTCTATGGAAAAAGGCGAAATCTCAGAACCAGTTAAATCTGACTATGGCTACCACATCATCAAAGTTACGGGTAAAAAAGCAGCGAAAACAGCTAAATATGAAGACGTGAAAGATGAAGTGAAATCATCATATGTTGAGTCACAAATCAGCAATCAATATTCAGCTTGGGTTACATCTTTAATGGCTGATTATGAAGTGACAAATACTTTAACTGAAGACGAATCAACTGAAAAATAAAATAATTGTCTCAGCCTAGTCATGACATTGGTATCAAAGTATAAAACCAATTTAATAGCTGAACATAAAAATGAGAAATGGCTTTAATTAAGCCATTTCTCATTTTTTTTAGAATGCTAAAAGAGGATTAAAGGGTTGTGTGCCATCCTCTTTCAACTGTATTCTTTTATTTTGAGACTTTCTTTTTTTGTAAAACTTTACGTACGATTGGTATAACGATGGGAGCTAATTTAATAGCTGTTTTAATTAAGTCTTTGCTTTTCATATTTAAGCAGCCTCCTCATTGTTTAATACTTTTATGCCTCGATAAATGTTCCAAATAACAATGGCTAATGAAAATAGAGCGATAAAAATAACGAATACAATACTCACAATAGCCATTAAATCTCCAGGGGGACTACTATCATAGTTTAAAAATCCGAATAGTACTAAAGCAAGACCACCGATCAATAAAGGAACATAAAGCAATAGATGCGATAGTAAAGCGGATTTTGCATGATATCTAACCTCAGTGTCTTTTATGACGAGCCAGACAATTAAAGGTAAGATGAATCCCGCAAAGAAAATACTAAAATAACATAGGGAAGAAATAATTCGGTTATTTTCCATACAATGGCCCCCTCTTCTATTGAATACCTTTTATACGTTTGAAGTAAACAGAAGGTGTCAAAATTAAGAAAATTTTTTTAATTGCTATTCACAAAATACTTCAGTACAATGAAACTGTTCTAAAAATATAATGATGTATCACCACAAGGGGCGCCATCTGGCTGAGAGCGAGTATTTACTCCAACCCTTCGAACCTGTAAGTTAACACTTGCGTAGGAATGTGGATAGAAACCGACATAATACGATGTCAGGGACTCTGTCCTTGCATCGTTTTTTTTATCTAGATTACCACAGGAATTGTGATCAATGCATCAAATCTAATGGAGGTTCATATTAATGAACAAACAAAGGTTGTTAATGATGATTGAGGTGGCTGTTTTTGCAGCAATTGGTTTTATTTTAGACAAGATTTCATTTTCTATTTGGGCACAAGGTGGATCTATAAGCTTCGTAATGGTACCTATCGTATTGATGGCATTCAGATGGGGGATTGTGCCAGGACTTGCGACAGGACTGATTATAGGTGTTCTACAAGTGCTAACAGGTGCATTGATACTAACCCCCCTTCAAGGTATATTAGATTATTTCTTTGCCTTCACGATTGTTGGGATTGCAGGAATATTTCGTCCGTTAGTTATAAGAGCCTCAAAGCACAATAAAGGGAAAATGTTAGCTTGGATATTAATCGGCACAACTCTCGGTGGAATTTTGCGTTTACTTTCGCATACAGCTGCAGGAGCAATCTTTTTTGCACAGTATGCTGGAGATCAGAATCCATGGATTTATTCCGTTATTTATAATTGCTCGTATATGATTCCTGCGGTTATATTAACTGCAATTGTTATTTATTTACTGTTTAGAGCCGCGCCAAAATTATTTGTGCAAAAGGCTCGTGGTTAAAATTTTATAAATCAAGGCAGTTAAGCAAAAAAAGAATCACTTCTTCTTGTGAAGTGATTCTTTTTGTATGTAGGAAAGAAAGTATATAGAGTCTATAAGTCGTATAATCGCCTAGTCAAAAATTTAAAAAGGCTTGCATAAATGATTGAGGAACTTTGAGTGTCCTTTTGAAGCAAATAGTGAAAAATATGATATAGTATAGAGTAGAATTTATATTAGAAGGGACCGTTATATAAAATGATAGTAACAAATCAACAAGAATTAGATGCACTTTTAAAAGCTGGACGTGCAATGGCAGAGATTAGAGAAGCAATGAAAGCTGCAACAAAACCTGGTGTCACTACAAAAGAATTAGATGATTTAGCAGGTAAGTTATTTGAAGAAAAAGGCGCTGTTTCAGGTCCTAAAGCTGAATATGATTTCCCAGGATACACTTGTATTAGTGTGAATGAAGTTGTTGCACATGGTATTCCAAACAACACACCTTTAGTAGAAGGCGATATGATTAACATTGATGTTTCAGGTCATGTAGATGGCTTCTATGCAGATACAGGTATTTCATTTGTTGTTGGGGATGCTGATAAACCAGAGCTACAAAAATTATGTGACGTAGCACAATCAGCTTTTGATCGCGCTATGTTAAAAGTAAAACCTGGTTCAAAACTGAATCAAATTGGTAAAGCAGTTGAACGTGAAGCACATGATCATAAATTAAAAGTAATCATGAATTTAACAGGACATGGTGTAGGTCACTCACTTCATGAAGAACCTCAATATGTTTTAAATTATTATGATGCTTGGGATGCAACAATTATGAAAGAAGGTATGGTTTTCGCAGTAGAACCATTTATCTCTCAAGCAGCAGAAAGTATTATTGAAGGAACAGATGGTTGGGCATTTTTAACTGCTGATAAATCATATGTTGCACAACTTGAGCATACAGTAATCGTTACTAAAAATGGTCCTATTTTAACTACAAAATTAGACGACTAATTGAATTGCCTTTTTTCTCACAAGTGAGAGAGATAAAAAATGAGCAACCACTACAAGTGGTTGCTCATTTTTTGTTTAAAATTCAATAAACTGTCCGCTTTTTCTTCACCATGAATAAGATTCCTGCAATTAGCACGCCACTTAAAAATAAAGCTGCTGTTGAAACAAGTAATTCTTCAAAATTATTTTCAATAGCTGTTCCAATGAAGAACCAAATAAAAATAATAGGGAAGTAAGGATCGTAATGGTGAAATCGGATATGCAATGCAATTGCCATAAAGAATGTTAATAAAATAACCGCCCATAATGGTTGGCTTATTCCAAAACCATTCCAGTGAAAATGAACGAGATTGATGGCAATCTGAATCATGATTAATAGGATAAGAAATCCTAAGTAAAAAGTAATAGGTAAACGACTAGACCATGTATTAGTTGCTGGCATTAGTAAATAGAATACCGCAAAAAATAATGTAGCTAAAATTAAAAATGTGCAAGAAATTGCGAACTGTTGTTGATGCCAGTAGTATAGACTAATAATTTGAAGAATCATCGACACGGAAAAAAGTGCTGTTTGCATGCCTGAAATCGTATTTACCATCTTGCGAACCATTTGCCATTGTTTATATAACCAATATAAGATAGAGATGTAAATAAATACAACAACATAGAAAACGTATTTTGCGGGAAGTACTAGTATTGTATAGCTGTCTGAAACATTTCCTGTAGTTAGTCCATTTATAGGAATGATCGCAGCGATAATGCTAATAAACATGATAAAGAGGAAGCTAACCGTCATGATGAAAACTTTACTCAATGGAAATAGCCCCCTTAATAATAATCGCTTTAAAAATAAGCGTTGAATATTATTATACACTGCTTTTTTGTAACAAATATTTTCGATTTAGTGAACATTTTATGGGATGAGGGTATAAAATCATAGAGGAGTGGTTATAGTGAGCCAAAAACTTGAAAATTTAAAGATGGATAGAGTGTTAAGTGATAAAATTTCTTATAAAAAAGAGCTAAAAAAATTACAGTTTCAATTAGTGAATATTCAGCAATTTTTATTTCAACATAATATAGGATTAATTTTAGCATTTGAAGGCATGGATGCCGCTGGTAAGGGTGGCGCAATAAAACGTCTTACACAGCGTTTAGATCCACGTGGATTTATTGTACATCCTATTTCTGCACCGAGACCTCATGAGTTAAGACATAATCATTTGCAGCGATTTTGGCGTAAACTTCCAATGAAAGGTAGCATCGGAATTTTTGACCGTACATGGTACGGAAGAGTGTTAGTTGAAAGAATTGAAGGTTTTGCTACGAAGGAAGAATGGACAAGAGCTTATGATGAGATCAATCAATTTGAAAAACTTTTGACAGATGATCGCTATATTATGATTAAGTTTTGGGTTCATATTTCTCCAGAAGAACAATTAGAGCGCTTTAAAGCTAGACAGACTGATCCGTATAAACATTGGAAATTAACAGAAGAGGATTGGCGTAACCGTGAAAAATGGCCAGCATATGTAAAAGCTGCAGATGATATGTTTGAAAAAACAGATACAAAACATGCGCCTTGGGTTCTAATCGCAGGAAATGATAAAAAGTTCGCTCGTATTCAAGTAATGAAAAAAACAATTGAACGTTGTAAATATGAAATTGAACGCTTAGGTCTACAAATTACAGACCCTAACGAATTGTTAATGAAAGATAAAGAGATGGATAAATAAATAGTTGGGAGAATGACTATGGTCTATTTAGAGAGCGAGAGATGTTTATTAAAAACCTTAACTGAAGAAGATGCAGTGTTGTTAACGAAGTTGGTGACGGATAATAAATCTTATTGGTCTATTCATGAGCCGTTGCATAGTGCAGAATATTACAGTGAAAAATATCAGTTAAAAAGAATTAAAGATTCGGTTAGGCAAATGGGTATGAGTAGAGAGTATAGTTTCGGTATTTTTTTAAAGGAAAAAGATATTTTAGTTGGGCATATTTCTATTTACTCAATTAAAAGATTACCATTTGCTAGTGCCTTTATTGGTTATTCTTTAGATGAACGCTATACAGGAAAAGGCTTTGCTACTGAAGCTGTAAAACGTGTAACGCAATTTGCTTTTGAAGATTTGTCCTTACATCGAATAGAAGCCTATGTATCACCTGAAAATATTGCATCGGTAAGTGTATTGGAACGATCCGGATATCAACGAGAAGGATTGTTGAAAAAGTTACTGTTTATTAATGGACGTTGGGTAGATCATTATCTTTATGCACTTATTGATCAAGATTTTTGAAAGAACCAGCCAACATGGAAAAGATGGCTATCCCTAATAAGGAAATTCATAAAATACTAAATACCACTGAAGGATTTTATTATCAGTGGTATTTTTTTTATAAAAAAACCTCTGTAGAGAAA
>JAGHSJ010000245.1 GCA_018065935.1 Candidatus Kurthia equi | reverse complement strand
TCTCCCCTTAAAATTATTTATCCACAATTGCGACCTCATATAAGTTCCCCTCAAGCTTATCCACAATCATTAAAAAATGCATTTTTAATGTAAAATTCCTCATAATATTCTATTTTTATTGTTTCTGTTAACCATATTTCAGCTCTGTAGGTAACATTGACTACCTGCTGCTCTGTTGGTTGAACATATTTTTTGCTTCACAATAATAAATAAAAAGATACTCCCCTACTTCTAATCGTGGTAGTCCACATAAACATCCTACTACGGAAGGGGAGATATAAACTTGAGGTATTTCTATTTCTTCATTTTTTAGTCTACATTTAGGTAATCGTAGCTAAATAACTGTTTCAGAAATATGTGTATCATTTACTTGAATAGTACAATTTCATTCCAAAAATACCTTTATATATTGTTAATTATTGCAGTGATTGCATCATCTAGTGATTCTTTAATTAGTAATTTCTCTCTCACCGCCGATTTTAAAAATCCTTCTTTTTCCATTTTATAAAAGAACTGAATAAGTAAATCATAATAACCATCTATATTAAGTAAAATACATGGTTTATTAATTATTCCAATCGTGTTCCATGTGAATACTTCAAAAAATTCTTCCATTGTTCCAATACCGCCTGGGAATACAATAAAACCATCCGCAAAATCCATCATCAATTTTTTTCTTTCATGCATTGTTTCAACAATATGTAATTCCGATAAATTTTTATTTGTTATTTCTTTCTTCTGCAAGGCTTTAGGCATCACACCAATTACTTGACCATTATTAGCTAATGTACTACTAGCTAACTCCCCCATTATGCCCGAACTAGCGCCGCCATAAATTAAAGTTATCCCCAATTTTGCAAATTCTTTTCCTAATTTATATGCTTGTTCTTTGAAATATGTATTATTTCCAATACTTGAGCCACAAAATACCGCTATTTTCATCTATTATTTATCCCCTTTCATTCATTTATAGAATTTATTTTATCATACAAATTTCCTGCATCTTTTAATTACCTATCGACAGGTAAAAAATTAAACCTTTATCTTGGATTTCTTACATCTACACTGGTATGATTATTATAGTTATATAGAAGGAGTTGGCTTATATTGGGACAATCATTAAATGGTAAAGTTGCTATCGTAACAGGTGCTGCACGTGGAATCGGTAAAGCAGTAGCTATTGAGTTAGCAAAACAACGCGTAAATGTTGGTATCATTGCTAAAACAGAAGAATCTTTAATCGAAATGAAAGCACGCTTACTAGATTTAGGTGTAAAAGCTGAATATGCGGTAGCAGACGTTTCTAAATTAGATGAAGTTGAAGCAGCTATCAAAAAATTAAATGACTCTATTGGTACAGCAGATATTTTAATTAATAATGCAGGTATTGGTGGTTTTACAAAATTAGTAGATTCTGATCCATTAGAATGGAAACGTATCATTGATGTTAACCTTATGGGTACTTACAATGTGACACGTACAGTTCTTCCACAACTTATCGAAAAAAATAAAGGGGATATTATCAATATCTCATCAACAAACGGTTTAAACGGTGCTCCTGGTTCAAGTGCATACAGTGCATCTAAATTTGGTGTTATTGGTTTAACTGAGTCTGTTGCTCAAGAAGTTCGTAGAAATAATATCCGTGTATCTGCGCTTACTCCAAGTACAATCGTAACTGATTTAGCTGCTGGTTCAGATTTACTAGATGAAAACAAAATTGATCAATATATTCACCCAATTGATATCGCAGAATATATCATTTCTCAATTAAAACTTGATAATCGTGTATATATTAAAAACGCTACTTTAATTGGAACAAATCCTTTCTAATTATAGGGATGCGTAATTAGAAAGAGGAATTACACTTAGAAACAAGTGTAATTCCTCTTTTTTAATTTATTTAGCTGAATGGAAAATGGATTACATTTCTCCACTAAGTTTAACTAAAATTTTCGATTGTGTTTTATCCTTCGTTAATGCTTCAAAACCTTTTTGTACAATTTCATCTAACTCAATTTGAGAAGTGATAATGCCCTGCGGTTTTAACTGTCCTGTTCCCATTAAATCAATTGTTTGTTGGAAAGATGTTGGTGAATAAGCAATTGTTGACGTTACTTTTACGCCAGTATTTGTTAACATCATTGGATTCCATTCAATTGGACGAGCAAAAATTGAAACAATCACAACTGTTCCACGTGCTTTAGTTACATCAATTGAAGATTTAAATGTTGGGGCCACACCTGCAACTTCGAATGTTACATCTACGCCATCAGGAAGTTCCTTACGTACAGCTTCATTCGGGTTAATCTCACCTGAGTTAAAAACATGCGTTGCGCCTAATTGTTTTGCTTTTTCTAAGCGCGCATCAGATAAATCAAAAACAAAAATCTTACTTGCACCTGCTGCTTTTGCTGCAAGAATTGTCACAAGACCAATTGGACCTGCTCCAAATACAGCTACTGTATCGCCAAATTTCATATCTGCTTCTTTCACTGCTTGTACAGCTACTGCCGTAGGCTCAACTAATGCACCATCTTGAAGTGTTAGTGTTTCTGGTAAAAGATAAATATTATTTTCTGGCACATTAGCAAACGTAGCAAAGCCACCATCTCCATGCAGTCCAATAAAACTAAAACCATCATAAATATCCGAAATTTCTGGCTTTATACCATGTGTAATTGTTGGATTTACTACTACTCGATCGCCTACTTTATATTTTGTTACATTTTCTCCTACTTTTTCGATAACGCCTGCAAACTCATGTCCCATTGTTAATGGTGCTACTTCTCCAGTTAACTCATCTGGTGCATTTACAGGTACAAATACAGGCCCTTCTTCATATTCATGTAAATCTGAGCCACAAATTCCTGCCCATGCCACTCGTACAGTTACTTCATTATTTTTAAGTTGCTTTAACTCTCTTTCCTCAATGCGAAGATCTTTTACGCCATGCCATACTGCTGCTTTCATGTTATTACCCCCAAATTTATAAAATACAATAAAAGGAAACCCCTTTTATAAATCTATATTATTACAT
>JAGHSJ010000278.1 GCA_018065935.1 Candidatus Kurthia equi | reverse complement strand
GTGTTATAATATCAAATATTGAAATAAAATATACAAATTCAGATAGGAATCCCCTGTCTTGTAGATACGACCAAAAGAGGTGTAAAGCTATCATTCGTAGCTTATAGAGCCTTTTAATTCGTTGTGTCTTACGAGATGGGGGATTTTATTTTGTACCCAAAATCGGTGCTTTGAAAAGCCCTGTAACATTACCTTTTATAGAAAGAAAAGCAAAGTTAAAATTGACTTAGCAGTTAATTTATTTTGAAAAAACATACCCTAAATTAATTGTTCATTCTAACATAAATCATACCCAGTAATTAAGGAGAGGAAATACATGCAATTTGATTGCGCCAAGAGCGCAGCTAAAACATCGTTAAGAGATGTTTTGGATATTTTAGAGCCACTTGAATCAGTAGAATTTTATAAAAAAATCGTAAAGAAAAAATTAGAATGGCTTAGTGCTATGAAGGAAGGGAATTATACAAACGATGTCGCCTATTTTCAAGACTTCATAACGAATGAATACTATCAAAATTATAAAATTTATACAAGGTTAGTTATGAGGGATGAATCAAAAAGTATTGCTACTGTTATTAATCAATCTGACTTTATTATTAATACCGTTAAAAATATAAATACAGGTACTAAGTATTCATTAAAAAAGACTAATAGATTAAGAAAGAACGCTTTTAATTTGTATCAACCAATTGAACAAAAAAGACTTCCTCACGCTAAAACAATTAAAGCTTTTCGTTATAAAAAAGGTGGAGAGAAAGTATTAAGACCCATTAAAATCAGCAAAAAATTATTTGAAAATAAGCACCAACTTTCGGTCACTAATAAAAGCGTTTATATCGGTAAATTTGAATTGTCATTGTACACAAATTATGCACCAAGATATTTCGTTTTCAATCCGAGAATTTTCTCTAAGCTGTTACAAATTGAGAAAAAGCTAATTCAATTAATTTATTATCAGATTGAATATATACAATCTAATGAAACGTTAAATACTCTGTATAAAGCTTATAGGTCAATTCCTGATAGTAAATTCTATGCTGATAAGAAACAAGAAGCTGGGGAGAAATTAAATGAAGTTGCGCCAACTCATTGCGATTTTAAAGGGGAATTAATCGATTTTATGCGCCTTAAAAAAGCATATAAACATGTTTCTGCAGCTGGATCAGTTTTTATTAAGAAACACCAATTATTATTTAAATTTGTCCTAGCATCACAATACATTGAATATTTGGATGGGCTAGAATGCGGCTTACAAAAAGTCCGTACTCCTAAAAAGAAAGTAAAGTATAGCAGGAGGGAGCATTATCAAGCCGAGTTGAAAATTCGGCATTCTGATGCGGATGAATCAGTAATAGTGGATATGAGGGAAACACTTAATAATTTTGAAGCAACTCATGCTAATTACAATCGACTTATACGCTATGAATTAAAAAAGTGTAGGGAAAATTTAAATACGTCAGATATAAAAGTAGGGTGTAGCAGAAATGGCTAAGAAGAGTGTTTATTTTTGGGATTTCCAACAAACTGAAAATCGCTATGAATTTTATTTAAAATTGCAAGATAAGCGATTAAAAAAAATGTATGAGGATGGAATCATATATATCCTATTACATAGCAAGAAAACAGGTTGGTTACTCCGTAAACCGATACATACTTTCGAGTTAAAAAAATCGAAGAAAGAGGGGCTTACACGACTAGGGTATTTAGGGATGGCCAATGAGTTTACTCGTCCTCAAGATTGCCTGTTCAAGCCTGCCAGAGAGGAAAAATTTAATTCAGCGATAAATTTCCCCTGTAATGCATTAATTGCTCATAAGTTTAATAAAGGGATGCCATTACCTAAACTTGGATTTACCAGTGTAGTAGCTGCGGAGCAATTTTTAAAAGCTTTAAATGAAGCGACAGAAATGTTTTTAAGTGAGCATCACGAATTATGGGAAGAAATCAATTTTTAAGTAAGTTTATAGAAATGATGGTTTATGCGCCAATTATTTTTATTCAAGGATATATAATAATGAAAAATGATGCCGATAAAATGAATTGTTGGCATTTTTTTGTTATAAAAACAGTAATTGTATCTAAAAAAAGTGTAAATTTAACAATTAATAGTTTTTGTTTCTAATATTGCTTTGAATTTATGTTTAGTTTTCAGAAAAAAAAGAAAAGAATGCGGGGAAAACAATGAAAATCGGTTTTAAAATAAATCTTGCTCTTTATTCAATTATAGCAGTTATGATTTTAACAACAGTACTAGTATTGATTAATTTGAAATTAATCGAAGAAAAGGAAGAAGAAGCGCTTGACTATCGAGTTGAGCAAATTCGTTTAGTTGATGAAATTCGAGTGAATCTTGGAATGCAAGGGTTATATGCTCGTGAGTTAGTGATTGAAAATAGCGCTACCAATAAAGATAACCTTTTGACTTATGCTGCAAATTTAGATAAAAGTATCGAAAAATTAAACTCAATGGTGACTTCGCAAGAAATGAAGCAATATGCTAAGGAAATCATTCTTCAAAATCAATCATTTAATAAGGCTATGGAAAAATTCTTCGAAGCGTTATCTACTAGCGATATTCAAGAAAAAAAATCTATTTTAAAAGAGGATATAGAAACTGCTAATATCGGAATTTTAGATGTGGCAAATAAAATGACTTCATATGAAGAGGTTCAATTAGAAAATGTGAGACAAGAAACCGCAACTGCTGTTTCTAAGTCTAAATTGACTTCAATCATTAGTGTAATTATTAGTATTTTAATCGGAGTATTAATAATCGTCTTTATTAAACGAACAATTATTAAGCCATTGGACGAATTAATGATAGCGGCTAAGTATATTGCAGACGGTGATTTGCTTCAGGATGATATTAAAGTACGTTCAAAAGATGAAATTGGTCAATTGGGCACCATATTTAATAACATGAAGCAAAATCTACAAGGATTAATTAAATCTGTTCAAAATAATGCTCAACTATTAACAACAGAAGCAGAAGAATTATCAGCAAGTACAGAAGAAATTACTGCTATAACGGAAGATGTAACACGTCAAATTGAATCCACATCTAATGCAGCGCAATCTTCATCAGCTTCAGCAAATGAAAGCGCATATGCAATGGAAGAAACAGCACATGGAGTTCAACGTATCGCAGAATCCTCACAAGTATTACACAATGCTTCAATAGATGCTGCTCAAACAGCAACAAAAGGTAAGGATATTATTGAAAGTGCTAAAAATCAAATGGTGGCGATTAATGATTCAACCATAATTGTTAATGACCTTGTTCGAAAACTTGCACAACAAACAATTGAAATCGAAAATATGACAAAAGTAATTACAGATATTACAGATCAAACAAATTTACTTTCATTAAACGCAGCGATTGAAGCAGCTCGTGCAGGGGAGCATGGCAAAGGTTTCGCGGTTGTAGCGAATGAAGTTCGAAGATTAGCAGAAAGTTCGAAGCTATCGGCCAACTCAATTGTTGAGTTAACGATGGCGATTCAAAAAGATACAGCAAACGTTGAGCGAGCTGTAACAAATGCGATTGGCTCAGTAAAAGAGGGTGTTGAAATTATAAATCAAGCTGGTGAATCATTTACAGAAATCGTAGGGGAAGTTAATACGATAACAACACAAATCGGTGAAATTTCCACAACAGCAGAGGAAATTTCTGCGAGTGCAGAAGAAGTAACCGCCTCCGTTAATGAAATCGCAAATGGTGCGGATGCTGCTTCACAAAGTATTGGTTCGATTGCAGTAGCAATGGAAGAACAATCGACAACAATGCATGAAGTTAGTATTATCGCAAACGCGTTAGTTAATAGCGCATCTGAATTGCAACAAGAAATCAACAGATTTACTGTATAATAAATAAGTAGCGTTATAAATCCATAACTTTTTCAGAAAAAATTATCCTACAATAACAACTTAAAATACAAACAACCCATTCGCGATGAATTCGAATGGGTTGTTTTGGTTCTATATTAGTAAAAGAAAGATAGAAATATCCTATAAGAGAAAGGATAGCATAATATTGTAATCGAAACAAACAAAAACACTGTAAGAGGGCAGTCCTACAGTGTTAAGTTTCAGACGATTTATTAAGCGGAAACCAAATTTATGTTTATGCAATTTATACTTCTACTAAATAATAGCATATTCACTTCTGAAAATCTAATTTTCAGAAGGAATATTCATGCACGTTTTTGGTTAGACACTATAAGACACTTTTGCTCTTAAAATTATACTAATC
>JAGHSJ010000088.1 GCA_018065935.1 Candidatus Kurthia equi | reverse complement strand
GAATTAAATGATGCAAACATTAGAAAATTTATATACGTATAAAATTATTACTAAAGAGCAACATGATTTAATAGAAAAGGCAGCAGATTGTCTAACAAAAACTTTTTTAGGTGTAAAAGTAGCTGGTAAATGGATTCAAGAACCTATCGTTGGCGAATTGAATTTACCCTATGAAGATTTTTTTGAATTTACAAAGGAATACATTGAAGAAAATGCCTATCAAGGGTATAGTGCGGTTGCATTGGATCATCAACAAAACGTTGTGGGGGCAATGGTTGGTGATACAAATGCATTTGAAATAACTGGCGGAAATATTTTTGAGGGTGCGTTTTCTAATATGAATATTGTAATAGATGCCCTAGAAGATATTGATAAACGATTCCTAGAGGACTATAAATTACGCTATGGTAAAGAGATGGAGAATGGAGAAGTACTACATCTCTTTTTACTAGGAGTATGTGCTGAACAAAACCGGCAAGAAATTGTTCGGAATTTAGGAGATATACTGGTTGCAAAAGCTAAATTAGATGGATTAAGACTAGTATTAGCAGAAGCAACTAATCCAAAATCGATGCGCTTATTACAAAAATTCCAAGGATTAGAAAAATACATTGATGTAGAAGGCAATCACATCATTCATAAATATTGTGATAATGAGCATTTGCAAAAAATTTCACCGACTGTAGCGGATGGCGTATACATTATTGTAAAAGAAATATAAATATAAATAGTTATATAGTAGAATAGGAGATTTTTAGTTTTGCAAATTATAAATACGAGTATTATTGTAATTTTATTAGTAGTATCTATCTATTTTGCTTACCGATATTTTTCACTAAAACGCCAATCTGTTATGAACAAGGATATTTTAAATGGCTTGAAGGAATTATCTGTAGGTAATGTTACACAACAAATTAATGGTGACAGTGAATATCATGCTGTCTATAATCAATTGCTTAAATTCATGGGTGAATTAGATGAAAAGTTAAATTCATTCGCAGGCGATGTGAAGCAAAAGGGAAGTAATCTTCTTGAACATAGTGAATATGCTGCAGAAAAAGCAGACATTGTAAGAGCAGCTGTCGATGAGATTGATAAAGGTTTAAAAAAACAATTAATTGCTACTGAAGAAAGCACTACATCAATTGAAGAAATCACATTGGCGATTGAAGAATTATCTATAAGAGCAAATGAAATTTCTGAGCAATCGAATACGACCTTAGAATTCACAGAAGCAGGTAATGAAAAGCTGAAGGATTCAATGGTGAAAATGAAACAATTTGACCAAACGATTAATACAACTTTTGAAGGTGTTAATACGCTTGGTGAGAAATCGTATGAAATTGGTAAGATTGTAAAAGTAATTACTGGGATTTCAGAACAAATTAATTTACTTGCCTTGAATGCGGCAATAGAAGCGGCGCGTGCAGGTGAACATGGTAAAGGGTTTGCTGTAGTAGCAGATGAAGTTCGAAAACTAGCAGGACAAACAAATGAGTCAGCTTTTGAAGTATCGACTATAGTTAAAAATATTCAAGAAGAAACTGAAAAAGTTGTTAGTTCAATGAAAAAAGGGACGGAAGAGTTTGCTGTAACGAATACGCTAATCTTAGAGATTGAATCGATGTTTGAACAAATCTTATCTTCTACAAAAATTATTGCTGATAACAATGCAAATTCATCGGCAAGTACGGAAGAATTATCTTCAAGTTCTCTACAAATTATGGAGGCGATGAAGGAAATCTCATTCATCTCTAATGAATCGGTAGAAATGTTTGAAGAATTAATCGAAATTAGTGACGAAGAATTACAAACAATGGATAAACTAGTTTTAGAAGCTAATCTTGAGCATTTAAAAGATAAGGCGGAGTCATTACTTTCTTCTTTGAATACAACTAATGAAACTGAGGAAGTAAAGTAATTTAGATTCTACTTCAACAGAGTAAAAGAATGACTTAGTTATAGAAGAGCCGTTTTAAAAGTGAGTAATTGCACTTTTAGAATGGTTTTTTTTGAACTTTAGAATATGGTGGAAAATAGGTTACTTTAGCTTTTTATATTCTAAAAAACCTAATTAGCTAATGGTGTGCTTTCGTTTCTCTTTGGATAAATGCGCCCATGGAGGCTAAAATTGTCTTGGCACTTTCATTTAAATAAATATCAATATCAGGTCTTTGTAACAGGTGTAAACAATTTTTGATTGTACGTTTTAACATAGAAATATCAAAATTGGTACAGTGTTTATTAATTTCATTGATTTGATGTTGTTCCAATCTAGAAAGTGGGCTTAAATTTAAGTTTATTTGATTTAAAATATGCTTCACTAAAACACTGGCATTCGCATTCAACATCGAATAATAGGTTGGATTCTGTAATTCCGTAATGTTTAACTCAATAATTCTTCGAGCTTCTGAAAATTCAAGTGAATCACATTTTTCATTGATAGTAGTAATAATTAATTTGATTTTTGACATACATTTACGCTCCTTTACCTTAATACTTTCGTCATGTTTTTGATTTTGTGAAATAGTTTTTTAGGCTTATTTATTTTTATTTTAGTGAAAGCGAATAGATATGATATGGATGGGGAATTATAGAAGAATAATGCATATAAGGTCAAACTCAAGTTTTTAATGTCTACATACTTAATGTTTTAGAATAGAAAAAACCCGACATTTTAGTTGCTTTACACTAAAATTTGGGGTTCATCATTAGAAATACCATTATTATTGGTAGTTATTTATAAATTTAGTTAGAAAAACGCATGATTTGTTCAAGGGGTAGTCGTGATGAATTACGTGCTGGTAATGCAGCTTTGCCAATCGCAATTAGAACCATTGGTATTTCATTTGCAGGTAATTCATATGTTTTAGCGAATGCTACTTTATCAAAGCCACCCATGATAACTGTTTCATGGCCCATGTCTTTTGCTAAAAGTACGATTTGCATCGTAATTAAACCAGCATCTAAATGAGCGATATTCGTTCGTTCAGCATCAGAAAAAGCACTATAAGCAGTTTCGGAATTAGCAATCATCATATCTGCAATGTCTCGTGGCATATAACCGAGTTCTACATTTAAATCATTAATTTGTTTGGCGTTTTTATACATTTCATTATCCCCTAGTACAGCGATAATTGTTGATGATGTTTCAATTTGGGCTTGGTTAAAACCAGCAATGCGTAATTCTTTCTTTTGTTCTTGATCATCAATAACTAAGAAGCGCCAAGGTTGTAAGTTGCTTGATGAGGGGGCCGTTGTAGCCTGCTGTAAAATATGGGTGATTGTTTCGCGAGGGATTTTTACACCAGGTTCATATTTACGAACTGATTTACGTTCTTCCATTAGTTTTTCTAGAGCTGTTTGTTTTTTTATCATGCTGTTCATCCTTTTTTATTGAGATTTAAAATCATAATGTTTTTATGTTAAATAGAAAAGAGCAGTTGTTTTAGAAATGGGTGAATTCCCCTCTAAAACAACTGCTAGTGTATGTTCAATCAATTAAATTGAGAAAACTTTTACGCGTCCGATAGCGAGTTTTTAATTAATAGAAGTAGATAGAATCGTTATTTTAATAATTTAAGAACATTTTTAGCTACTGCGGCACCTGATGCTGGATTTTGTCCAGTAACAATGCGATTATCTGATACAGCAAATACCGACCAATCGGCCTCTTTTACATAATTAGCCCCTTTAGCAATAAGTACATCCTCAGTTAAGAATGGTACGACTTTATCTAATCCAACAGCAATTTCTTCTGTATTAGAAAAACCAGTTACTTTCGTGTTGTTAATTAAATAATTACCTTGTTCATCCTTGATATTCAACAGTCCTACAACACCATGACAAACAGCAGAAACTACACCACCATTTGCATAAATGGCACTAGCAATTTTTTGCAAGTTTTTATCTTCTGCAAAATCCCACATAACCCCATGACCACCTGCGTAATAAATGGCCTCATAATCGCTTGGATTAATTGAATCAGCTGCTAAAGTTGTACTTAATTTATTTAAGAATGTAGCATTTTCATAGTACTGCCAATCTAGTTCAGTCATTTGATCTGCTTGTAAGCTATGAGGGTCTAATGGTGTATAGCCACCTTTTGGACTTACATAATCAATTTCATACCCAGCTTTTTGCATTTCGTCTGCAAAATGAACGGCTTCGCCCAACCATAAACCTGTTGCTCGTTGTACATTAGGATATTTTGAAACATTTGTTACTGCTAATAGTATTTTTGGCATTATACAAACTCCTTTGACTTTGATATTATATTACCTTATAGGTTAAACCATACTTTAAGTCAAGGATGATGCTCATGTTTACCATTCAGCAAGCGAGCCAATTAATTGAGATTCCGGCGAGCTCTATTCGATATTATGAAAAAATCAATTTAATTCCACGCATCAAAAGAAATGCACAGACGCATCGTGTATTTGATGAACAAGATATTGAATTATTAAAATTAATTAAATGCTTTCGAAATTTGGGGATGTCAATTGAATCGATACGAGAAAATATTTCCACTTTGCATGCTAAAAATGAAGAGATTAATACACAAGTGATATTAATTCAGCATAAGAAAAAATTAGAAGAGCAAATTGAAGTTTTGAATTCTTTTATTCGTGAAATTGATGGAAAAATTATAAAGCATCCAAATAAGAAACTAGTCACAACTTAGATAATTGAGCGAGTTTAAATAGAAAAACGGCATTGATTAAAATGAACTGCACTCCAATTGTTAGACGTGTCTAACTTTTAGGGGTCACTTCAAAAATCTGCGCCGTTTTTTACTTTATTTAAATTTAAACTGTTACTGAAGGAGAGAAAAATTTCTCCATGAATCTTTCTCGTTTGTCGAGTACGATTTGTTCACGCTTGACGTCGTGTTTATTTAGTAATTCAATCGTTTGCATAATGAATTCATCGCTCCCGATTACATAGAAAATACCTTCTGAATCTTCCGCTAGTTTTTCTGCTTCTGCATAATAAGCTGCGCGTGAATCTACATATTGAGTTGTGAAATTCTTTTCAGTGTCAGATGTAAAGATGTCTGTGAATAAGAAGTCATTAGATGAATCAATATTTAGTGCATGCACACTTTTCACATTGTCTTGATTTTCTAAATATGTTTTTACAATTGGACGGAATGTAGCAATTCCCACACCAGAAGATAATAAGTAGAGGTTCTTATTTTCGCGTTTAAGTGGAACATTTGAGTGGATTTTAAATAAAGCTACTTCATCCCCAACAGACATATTTTTCAAGATTGCTTTAAATTCTGAGCATTGATCCTTAATACGAGTTGTAATACCAACGGTTTTTTCAGATGGTAACGTAGAAATCGACATATGACGTACTAAGCCTTTATTAGGTTTTTCACCAGCATTAAAGCCTTTAAGTCCCATATGAGTGTGAGCGCCTTCTTCCCATGTGAATCCTTCGGGTAAGTCTAGTAAAAATGTTTTCACTTCTGATGTTTCATCAATAATTTTATTGATTTTTGTCCAATATAATTGCATGGTGCCATCTCCTTCATCACAGATAATTAGGTTATAACCTTAATGTAACATTAATGATAAGTATTCTCAATTAGAATGATTATGAAAAATGGGAATATGTGAGAAAAATAGAATAGAACGAATGAATATATGCATTGTTGATGAGATGATTTGGATTTAAAAAAAATGCCTATTTTATTAAACATAGCTATGAAATACTATTTAAATAAAGTTTTTACTAGAGGAAATGTATTGGAATTTAAAAATATTTTGGAGAATTAGAGACTACTTGTCCGAAAGTAATTTTATTCGTACTAATTATCTCCGTTTATACAGCATTAATTAATCAGATGCCATTTTTGAAAAACACCTCATTTAAAGATATTGCAATTAATTTAGAATGGCGGTTTCTTTTTGCTCTATTTATAATTGTGAATTGCATAAAATGGTGGGGAGTAATGCTTAAATGTTTTATATTTTTTTGTAGGTCAACCACTAATTTATTTGATTGAAGTGCCTTTTCATGGCTGGAATATTTTTCGGTATTATGGTTATTGGTTTGAAAATACATTGCTAACATTACTAGGAGCAGGGATTGCTTTCCAAGTGAAGAAAAAATGGGTGAGTTTGACTTTAGGTGAGGGTGTATGGACATCTTCAATAGAAAATCAAACCATTGCTAAGGTAGATATAATCGAAGGGAGAGGTTAAACTGACGGCAAAACATGATGGCTATACAGATATTCAGTTTAAGAATACATAGGGGATAACTAT
>JAGHSJ010000426.1 GCA_018065935.1 Candidatus Kurthia equi | reverse complement strand
TATTAGTATTAAAGTAATCTTCTAGATGAAATAGAATAGAACTGATTTATTCATAACATTGCTTTAAATGTAATTTTTCACTTTCTTATAAAAAAAACACATGTCAAATTTGCATGACATGTGTTTTTCTTTTCATTATTTAACTAATTACTTTACGGAATTATTCAAAAAAGCCACTATTGAATTTTTCTGTTAAATAACCTTTAACGTCTTCAATCTCTTCAACTGACAACATGCTTTTTTGAGGATGTACAAGATCCCCATAAATTATGCCGTCCAAAATTCGAACCATCCCTTTTATCGTTCCCTGTGTAGATTCTATTGTGATTTCTACAAATAATGTTTGTGCACCATGCCAAGCAAAATCTATAATACGAATTTTCATTAGCGTGTCTTCCCTTGTAATTTTTCCTGCTGTTTTTTTATTTCTTCTTCCTTTGCTTTTTCTTGTTGCACGCGTTTCCACTGCATACGAAGTTGGAATAAACATAGCAAGATTACAATGATGAAGAATGGTTCGCTTAATGATAAACCGATTTCAGATTGTCCACCGAAAAATGGTAGAACAATAATCATAATAATGATGACTGCCATCACACGTAACTGCAACCAAAAATTAGCTTCTAAATCTAATTTTTTAGACGGTGCAAAACTGAAAATCATCCCGATAATAAATAGAATAATAACAACAGTTTTCGGAATCACTGTCCATATATGCCACTCATTGAAGAAATCCATGCTCAATAAAGCAAAGACTAAAAAATATGCAAGTAATTCTCTAAATAATTTCATGTTTCTCCCCCTTAAAGTCTTTAATAGCATAGCATGAAGCGCTTTTTAACGCCAGACCTTAAAGAAGTGGTTTCTTTTCTTTTTTGTAAGCTAAAGTTGTGACTGTAGTGATTAATAACTGCACTAGAACAACAAAAAATAATATCATGATTAAACTGGCAGGTACATGAAGCAAATAAGCAATGAGTGATAGAACAAGCAGCACTAAAAGAATTTGTGCTGTGACAGATTGCACGCGTTTTTTATTTAAAGGCAACATATTCTCACATTGTATACAATACGTAGTTGATTTAAAGTAACTCATTAGTAACTGCTTAAAAGAAAGTTCCGCTGAACAATTAGAACATTGTGGTGGTTCAGTATGCTTTATCATCTTTTCACTGTATATACTGCCAATGAGGTTAGCAATAAATAAAGCAATAAAAACAGGTACACTGAATGTAAAAAAGAAGTATATAGAGATCCCTATCCCAACAACAACGAGTAAACAAATATAATTCAAATGAAGCAATAATTTGTAACGGATAATTTTCTCTTCTTTAATAAAAGCGTAGATAAGAATGTACATAATAAATAGAAGAAAAATAATCGGTATATACGCATTAAACACGGAAAAATACATTGCCGTTAAGCACATTAGTACATTGAGTATGCGTGATTTTTTCCTTGGTATTTCATAATAACTATCATAATATGCTAAAACCAATAAAAACAGCAACATGCTCATGATTATTTTGACATCATACGTACTAACTCCTAGTTCTTTTGTGTAGTTAGCTGATTGGTTTGGTATTTTATAGACGCTATCATTTACACTCATATATAATTTTCCGTTTTCATGAAACAGCACGCCTGTCACTTTTTCCCCATTTTCTTTGTATGCTAAAAATTGTCGTTCCTGATTGTCCGGTGCTTCCCTTTCCAAACGAACTTTATCATCCCAGTATTGCTGAAACTGATTTATTCCCTCCTCATCTAACTTGGCAATCTTACTATATAAGCCACTTTTATGCATCTTAATCTCAGCGTACGCTTCACGCTCCACATAAACCTCCTGAAACGCATGATTTATCACAACACTTGCATTATTTATTTGTGTGAAATTTGTATTGTACAGGAAGAAAAACATCGTAGCGAACACTACCATAGAAATAATAGTCTGCATAATAGAGGAAGTTTTTCTTTTTTGTTGCTGTTGAATAATTTTCTGTTTCATTGCTGTAGATAGTGTGATATTTTGAAAATCCTTCTTCAGATCATCATTCCAATTCGTCATCGAAATTCAACTCCATTAATTTTTTCTTCAATTTTTTTCGCACGAGCATGTCGTGTTTTCACAGTAGAAAGGGGCATTTCTAATATGTCTGCTATTTCCTGCAACTTATAATCACTGTAATAATGTAAAATAATCAGTTCGCGATACATAATGGGTAGCGTCAAAATAGCTTGTGTGACCTCGCTCTGCTCTAATACATCGGCATCCTGTACAACAAGCGCTTTCTTCGCTTTTGGTAAATAGTGTTCCAAAAAATACGTGCTCGCCGGGAAAACTTCCGATTATAGTCATGACTTTTATGAATAGTCATTTTACTAAATAGGTTTTTAAACTCGATTCTGCTCTGAAGCTCTCCTCTTTATACTGAAAAAAGACATCTTGTACAATTTCTTCTGCCACTTGAAAATCTTTTGTATATGTAAAAGCAACGCGCAAACAATAATCTCCATATAATTGCAAAGCTTGTTGTAATTCCATTCATCCTGTCCCCCCTTCAACATATAGTCGTGGTATTCAAATGAAATAGTTTCAATTTCTTTTATCTTTTTTACAAACAATTGTAATACAACAT
>JAGHSJ010000373.1 GCA_018065935.1 Candidatus Kurthia equi | reverse complement strand
GATATACACAATAAAAATGTGTGTTTTGAAAACAGATACCTTTAGAAAGGAGAAAACATGCTTATTACAGTAGAACATGCTGAAAAAGTCCGTGTTAAACGTGGGCGTTTAGATTTAACTAAAGGTGCTACAGCTAAAAAGTTAAATGTTGCCCCACGAACACTAAAACTTATTGAAGCCGGTAATTATGACGCTCCAAAACGTATTTATGAAAGTGTCATGAATTGGCTAGTAGAAGACTACTAAAAAATGAGGTCATTAGAAATGACCCCACAACTGAGGTAACAAAACGATACCCCATAATAAAAGCTGAAAGAACGTTTTGTTCCCTCAGCTAAAACAAAAAAGGCTTATGAAGTTTGGCGACCACAAGCCTTTTAGGAAATAAAACTAAAACAAAATTAATAAAGCAGGCAAGCTATTATTAAAAGGGTTTTAGCAAAGTTTATATAGTTTAATTTTATCAAAGTTAGACTATTGTGTCCATACGTAGAGCGGGAACTCTTAAAACTACAGATAAAACTACAAAATAATTGGAATGTATAGTAAAAAGCCAAATATGTATAAGAAAACAGTATTAAAAAGCGACGAGGAAAAATCAAAGAAGAAAGGAAATAGCGTGGAATTAAAACGAATTGAAGAACTAGGATTTTACGGTAATTTTTATGATGAGTTCTTACAGAGTAGCCTTCATAATAACGATTTAACCGAACAAGAAGAAAGTGATTTAAATTATTATGGTAGTACTATTTTAAGCTGTGTTCAAAGTGAAAATAGTTTAGGAGAAGTTTATAAAAAACTATTTCTTATGGGGAAAATCGCTGGTATTAAGCAGGAAAGAGATAGGAAGGGGCAAAAATGATTTACCAAGAAATTAATTTACCAATTTGGGCGCAGTTAGTCATCATGGCTTTAATTATCTTAATTGGCATTGAATTAGCTAAAATCAAGCCTATAGAGGACGTTAAACAAGAAATCAAGGAAACTCACGCAGACCACGTTAAAGAGCGCTACGGGGCTTATATTCAATCTCAAGGACGATATTACAATTAAGGAGGTATAAGGAATGTACGAGCAAGAAAAAGACTGTATTTATAACATGATTGACCTAGCAGATAATGCAATTTTACAAGGTGATAAACACCACGCGCTAACTAGCCTTTACTTTATCAAGAAAGGTTTAGAGAGTTTGATTGTAGGATTGGGGGCAGACCATGACTAATAAAGAATTATACGATATTGCTATTTATATCAAGAAGCAAGCAACACCCGAGGAATTAGAAGGGTTTAAGTGATTAAATGGGCGTGAGCGTGTTAAATGGCTTATCAGACAAATTCAAAAAATGGAGGTATGATATGGGAACATTTTCACCCGAGTTTGAGCAGGGCTTATTAGACCGTGTAGACGTACTAACTCAAAAGAAGTTAGAACTAGAAAAACGGCTACAGAAACAAACAGGCTTAATAAGTTCTAAAGAGCTGAAAGAGGAACTAGATATAACAGGCGCTACACTCACTAGTTGGGTTAAAAAGGGGCTTAAAGTCTATCAACCGCCTTTTGAGAGTAGCAAGAAACAATATTTTAGAGTGTCAGACGTGATTAATTTTTTAACTGTACGCTAGGAGGAGCAACAATTGGGAAATAGAAGAATGATTAGTAAAACTGTAACGCAAACTCAAAGATTTTTAAGGTTACCTTTAGAAGCGCAAGCTTTATATTTTCATCTAATTCAAAATGCAGATGATGACGGAATTGTTGAGGCATTCCCTATTTTAAGAATGATAGGAGCGAACGAAGATAATTTAGGCTTGTTAGTTATAAAAAAGTTTATTAGACCTTTGAACGATGAAATGGTTTACTTTGTTATCGATTTTTTTGAACAAAATACTGTCAGAAAAGATAGATATACTCCAAGTATTTATAAGCACTTACTTGAAGAACCAGGAAATACCATGATAGCAAGCGAAAAAAATACCGGTTTACCATTGGTTAACCAAGTGACAACCAACGGTTACCCCAATATAAGTAAAGATAATATAAGTAAATATAAGTTAAGTCAGGAGAATATAAATAATGCTACTGCTGATTTTTCTGAAATCTATTCATACTATCAACAAGAAATTGGTGTCTTATCCCCTAATCAAGCTGAACAGTTAGCGGATTATATCAAACTAGATAACTTTGAACCAGAGTTATTAAAGCGTGCTATTGATAAAGCTTCTAGCAATGCTAAGCGCTCCTTTGGCTATGTAAGTTCTATTCTAAGAAATTGGAGACAAAACGGCATAACAACGCTTGTACAAGCTGAAGAAGAGGATAGGAAGTTCCAAGAGTCTAAGAGACAACCTGCTAAAAGTGATATAGAAAGCACTATCCCAGACGATTTACCATTTTAGAAAGTGAGGTCAAAACATGAAAAAGAACCCATTTGAGAACTTAAAAGACGTTGTAAAGCTTGAAGAGGTTTGTCCCGTCCATAACGTACACTTACAACAGCTTGATAAGGTTCTTGTAATAGCAGGCGAAGCCAAACCAAGAAAGCCCGTCCCTTTTTGTCCCGAATGTGCCAAAGAGGGAATAGCTCAAAAGAGCCTAAGCGAACTTGAAAAACTTAAAAATAAAGAATTATACGCAAATACTTACAACGTCTTGGAGCGTGATAGTACAATCCCTAAAGAGCTTAAAACGGCTACTTTTGATAATTTTATAGCAAATACACCCGAAGAACGTCAGCTTTTAGTCTTTGCTAAACAGCAGGCAAAGAAGTATATAAATGGCATGGTTGGAAATACGCTTATAACGGGCGGTACAGGCATTGGAAAGAGTCACCTAAGTGTTTCTATTGCCAAAGCGATAAACGAGGGATACAGGGCTAAGAATGAGCCTAAGAGCGTGTTATTTATCAGCCTTACAGAAATCATTAAGGAAATCAAAGAGGGGTGGAATTATGGCAGAGGTGCCAAACTAACAGAAGCAGAAGCGGTTAAGCTATTGACTGAAGTTAACTACCTTATTCTTGATGACCTTGGGGCGAAGAATGCAACGCTAAACCCTAAAAGCGACTGGGAACAAGATTTTTTGTTTGATATCCTGAATAACCGAGAAAACACGATTATCAATACTAATCTAAGCGGGTCAGAGTTAAAGAAAGTCTACAATGAACGCAACGCAAGCCGTATTTTGAAAGGTTTAGAGGGTAACACCTTTAAGGCGTTTGGTATCAAAGATAAGCGCTATAGTATCCGAAGTTTGAAAGGAAACTAATAGCATTTAAAAAGAGCGGACAAGCTGAGGCACTGTTTTAGTGCATTAGGTTATAAAAAGGTAAGGTGTTCCATTTTTGGGACGCCTTAAAATGGGGCGTCCTCAATAAACCAGTCCCTTGAAACAGGGTTAAGGTTATAAGAATTTTTACAAATCTAAACAAAAATAGACACTTTTCATGGGGTAGGAAATTGCCCCAAGAACCCTAAAAACCTAGTGAAATCAATAGGCTAGGGGTATTCAAATTATAATAAAATGAAATAAAGGAGAAAATCATGACTGGAAACGAGGATAATAAATTATTAAAAATAATGGAGAAAGGTTTTGTTTTATATTCCAAAAATGGTATAATAAAGTACATTGAAATTCCAGAGCACGGCAGTATTAAGCTAAAAGCTCAAGATGGTCAGTTAGTTTATAAGGAAGTGACCACTGGAGAACAATGTTAAGAATTACTGACTGGAAAAACCAGAGGTATGATAATTGAGTTTAACGCTCTTTTGTCATACCTCTTTTTATTATCATAAAAGGAGGATAACATGACACTAACGACAATTAAGAATGATATCAAGGCATTTGGAAAGAAAAAATTAGAATATATGCGTGGTTATATCGCTATGCAGGAAGATTTTCAAGATAAGTTACAAAAGCAGTTGATTGGGAAAGTATATGCAGATCAAGAACTTTTGAAATATAAAAAAGAGGGTGAAAACTACTCCCAAAATACTGCTCAGCTACTATATCAGCAACTAGAAAAAGAGAAAAACGCTGAACTAGCAAGCTATAAATCAAAAGAAGAACCTATTACAGCAGATGATGCAGCTGAATTAAGTTTGTTATCTAGTATTAAATTAACAGCAGCAGAGATGCAAGAATACCTTGAAAAGTATAAAAATAAACCTTTAGCCCTTAGAAAACTAGAGGATATTATGGAGAATGATACTACTCTTGCTTATATCGGAATTGATATGGAGAAATTCAATCAGCAACAACGTCTTGAAAAGCTAGTACATTTCCTTAATAGAAAAATTGATTATTTCCATGGTGGTTTGCTTATTAACGGAGATAAGATTGATTTGGTACAGCATGAAATGATTGTTGAGGGCAATTTAGAAGCAATGGATGCAGAATTGCAGAGCTATCTATCATAAGAGATAAAGGGGCAACCCTTTATTTTGATAATAAGGAGGTAGTGAGTGGCAGGAAATGAAAATGATAGCCTTACACCAAAACAAATAAAATTTGTTGACGCTATGTTAACTGAACCAACCATAGAGAAAGCTTGCAAAAAAGCGGGAGTATCCAGAGCAACGGGGTACAAGTATCTTAAAAAAACGATTGTTAAGCGGACAATACAAACCAAACAGAATGAAATAATGGACAGAACAACACAAACGCTTTACACAGCTTCAACGAATGCGGTTAATGTGTTAAATACTATTATGACAGATGAGGAAGTTAACCCCTTTGTACGTGTACAAGCGGGAAAAGTTATATTGGAACAAGCGTATAAGGCTTATGAACTTGTTGGAGTTGCTAAACAAATTGAAGAAGTGAGGGCTGAAATTGAGGAAATATCTAAAGGAAATTAAGAAGCTAAAAGAACTCACAGACGAACTAAAAGTAAGGGAGCTACCTTTTTGTATTGTTATCAATGGAAGTGAAGAATTAGGTGAATTTTTTGAGGTCGGTGGAGAGTTATTCAATGATGAAGAACTTTTAGAAAATATTAAAAAATGGAAAGCGTGGGAAGTCCCGATAGTTATCGAGGATTGGAACAATCGAGATATTGATATCGAAAAAATGGAGATTTTTTATTTTCCTACTCAAGAAGATTTTATAGATTATACTAGGGATAAGAAAGGTTTAGCGCCTTTATATCATGATTTAGATAACCCATATAAGACTATTTTAAAAGCTGAATGGCTTGAAATACTTGATAAATAATATTGTGGAGGTTGACTGTGGCACTCAATAAAATTCAACGTATCTCAATTATGTATAGGCGTGAAATTTTGTGGTTAAAATCGTTTTTTTTGAAAGATACATACAATCCCCAAAAGACTGTTTTTGAGCAAAAAATACATAACTGTTTTTTAGAGAATAATCATGAAGATGCAGTGTTTTACGTCAATTTGAACACAGTCACAAGTGAGGTTATCTCAAGAACAGATGAGTCACTTGTAAGGGTTCTTAAAGAGGTGTATGTTTACGAGAACATGGATATTGAGGAAGCTTGTCAAAAAATACTTTTTTTAAATAGATTAGAAGCTTACGACCGTCTTGAGAAATGGTTTGATGGATATTTTTATCAAACTTACAAATATTTGTTACCGATATAATGAAATTAAATACTTTAACATAGAGGGGGTAGCGTTTAGCGACCCCCTCCCTTTATTGCTAAACCTGCTTAAATTTGAGCGGGTTGGCTATTAGTCGTTTTTGGCTAGTAGCTTTTTTTATTTTTGGGGTGTAGTTGTAACTACACCCCACAAGCGTACCTTTAACTACGGTTGTAAGTATTGGTGTTTTATCTTTGCTTCACAATTTTGGGAAGCAAAAAAAGTAACGCCCCAAAATGGACGCTACTTTGTAAGTATACTTTTACTCAAAAATGAGTAACAGCTCAAAAGAAAAAGCGAGAATCGCTCCAAAATACCCAACACGGAAATGATAATCGCTGAATGGCAAAGAGAGCAAAAGCCCTTTTACATACCTTTATTTTTACATAAACCAGCGTAGTTGTAACTACGCTGGTGTTTACTTTTTTCCAATTTTGGGAGAAAGTATTTAAGGGAGTAGTCATAGCTACACCCTTACTTTTCGACACTTTTGTCGTAAAGTCAAATGCTTATGGGTGTACCTAAAGGTACGCCCGTTCTTTTGCTCAATTTTGAGCGGTATACTTTAGTGCCGTCTTTTTTTATTGTATTAAAAAAGCCCACAGGGCGAACCTGTAAGCACTCACGCGCCACAATCAATTTTAAACCTCAAAGACAACATTCTTAATAGCCTACAGCAACTATTAAGACTTTCCGAGGGTAATTATACCAGACCAGTATTTAAGTTCGATTTAGCGCCTGTAGAACGTGTCTAGGAGCAAAAAAAGAGCCTTGCTAGTTGCAAAGCTCCAAAATCAGAAAGTGTGAAACATGAACGAATTTAGTTTATCAGTATCTAAAAAAGTTATCAAATAAGTTTATCAAGAACAACTATATTATACCATGGGCAAACTAAAAAAGCACCTTTTGGGTGCTAGTTTCTTGCCTGCTGAACTCATAAATTTGTTACCTTTTTTGTTCCCCTTTATGTTTCCCCTGCTTGTTTCAAATAAATGATTTTAGAGGTATTAGAGGTAAAATGTACTCAAAATATGGTACATTTTATAGTGCTATAAAATAAGAAGAGAACTTGGGTAAGTAATCTGATATAAGATTATAAGGCTTAAAACCCTTGATATTAAAGCACTCTAGGCTATCACCTAGAGTGCTTTTTTTGAATTTGTTTAGATTTTTATTACGAAAATATTTTATTAAGTCATACCCCTTCTATATTTTTAAGGTTTTATGGTATGATTAACAGTAAGTATTAAATTATTAAAGGGGGCTTTTATGAAAGCAGCAGAGCGCCGTCAAAAAATTATTGATATGTTAAGTCAGACACAAGTTCCCATTTCAGCCAGTACTTTAGCAAGCCAGCTTGGTGTTAGTCGTCAAATCATCGTTGGAGATGTTGCTTTACTTCGAGCAGCAAATCATGATGTGATTTCAACACCTAAAGGATATGTTTTGTCACAAGCACTTTATTCGCATCAATTTATTGGAAAGATTGCTTGTCAACACGGTCCAGAAAGAACAAAAGAAGAATTGGATTGTGTGGTTTCTAAAGGTGGTATTATGGTTGATGTGGAGGTTGAGCATCCGGTTTACGGGATGTTAACGGCACCACTTAATATTAAAAGCAAGGAAGATATTGATAATTTTGTAGACAAGGTTGAGCATTCTAATGCGACACTTTTATCATCTTTAACAGAAGGTATTCATACACATACATTGTCATGTCATTCAAAAGATGAATTTGAAGAAATCAAAGCACTTTTATCTGATAAAGGCATTCTTTTAAAATCAAATTAGAACAACTACAGGTGTCTTGACACCTGTTCTTTTTTTATTTATAATAGGCAAGATCAATTAACTAATTTCAAAAAAACGTCAAATTGCCTTTGGTTAATTGATTAAAGCTATCTTCAGTACCTGGGTGATAATTGGGGATCATGCCAGGTATTATCATATATACATAAAAGGAGTTACCATATGAGACGTCATCAAACTAAGTCTCTTGCTTTTACAGCAATTTTAGTTGCTTTTGGGATTTTGATTCCAATGATTATGCCTGTTAAGGTCGTTATTGGTCCAGCATCATTTACTTTGGCTAGTCATGTTCCAGTGTTTATGGCTATGTTTATTTCACCACCAGTGGCAGCATTAGTTGCACTTGGAACAAGTCTTGGATTCTTGTTAGCAGGTTTTCCGATTGTCATTGTTTTGCGAGCAGTGTCACACTTACTTTTTGCATTAGTTGGTGCAATTTTGGTCAAAAAACGTCCAGCTTTGCTTGAAAAACCAGCTTTGACATTTGGTTTAGCTTTGTTTCTAAATATTTTACACGGTTTAGCTGAATTTATTGTTGTTTTGGTCTTGACTGCTGGCGCACATACAGGAGCAGCCTATGTTTGGTCATTAGTTGGATTGATTGGTGTTGGTTCTCTTGTTCACGGTGCTATTGATTTTTATATTGCCTATTTCCTTTGGAAATTCTTGCGTGATAAAGTTGGCGTTGATTTTTCAGTTGACGCAAAATAATTTTAAGTTGGTGAGGAATGGAATAATTCCTCACTTTTTTATATCTAAAATGAGCTGATTTTTTCTTGAAAAAACGATATGTAAAAAAGTGAAACTTTTACATTTTGAGCCACTCTCTTTTAAGTAAATTGTGATAAAATATAAAGCGAAGCTTTTAATTGTGAGGAAAGAATGTCAGTTAAGAAGAGATTGGGCAAGATTAAAATTGTCAAAAAAAGAACTAGTATCACAAAGCGTATTTATTTGATTTTTGCGGTTATTGTTGTTTTATTTTCAATTATCGTTTTAAGATTAGCTCAGATGCAAATTTTGAATAAATCATTTTATGACACTAAGTTGAATTCATCAACTACCTACAAAGTAACTTCGTCAAGTCCGCGTGGACAAATTTTTGATGCGGCGGGAAACCTATTGGTTTCTAATAATGTTAAGCAGATCGTTGCTTTCACACGGAGTAATACCATTACCGCTGAAGAAATGAAAAAACTTGCTAAGACTTTGTCAACTTTGGTAGATTTCACAGAGACAAACGTAACTACTCGTCAGAAGAAAGATTATTATCTAGCTGATTCTGATACTTATGCTAAAGTGGTTAAGAGTTTGCCAGATAAAGAAAAATATGATAATTACGGTAACAATTTAACAGAATCTAAAGTCTATGCGAATGCTGTAAAAGCAGTGACCGATGATGAGATTAATTACTCTGAAGATGAATTGAAATTGGTATACATTTTTAGTCAAATGAACGCTGCCTCAACATTTAGCACGGTCAATTTAACAACAGGTGATTTAACAGACGAGCAGATTGCTTATATCACAGCAAATCGATCAAAATTATCAGGAATTTCAATTGCGACTGATTGGGATCGTCAAACATCAGAAAGTTCATTGTCATCAGTCATTGGTACGGTTTCTTCAAAACAATCTGGTCTACCAGCTGAAGAAGCAGAAGACTACCTTGCTAAAGGTTACTCTATGAATGATCGTGTCGGAACATCTTATCTTGAAAAAGCCTATGAAGATGAGCTTCAAGGTACACACACCGTTCGTAAAATTACTACAGATAAGACTGGTAGTGTGGTTTCAGATGATGTGACTAGCGGGGGAAAAGCTGGTAAAAACTTGAAATTGACGGTTAATTCAGAATTCCAATCTGGCGTTGAAAATATTTTAAATCAATATTACAGTGCTGAGATTGCTGCGGGCTATGCAACTTATTCAGAAGGTGCTTATGCAGTCGCTTTGAATCCTCAAACAGGTGCTATTCTAGCTATGGCTGGTCTGTCTCATGAAACTGGAGAAGCAACAACTACTCTAGACGCATTAGGTGCCATTAATGATATTTTTGTACCAGGGTCTGTTGTCAAAGCCGCGACAATTAGTTCAGGTTGGGAAAATAATGCTATTTCTGGAAATCAGGTTATTGCAGACCAATCAATCAACCTAGCTGGTTCACCAGCCATCAAATCTTGGTTCACTGGTAGTGGTGCAACGAATATTACAGCTGTCCAAGCACTTGAGTATTCTTCAAATACTTACATGGTTCAAGTTGCTCTTAAGATGATGGGACAAGAGTATTATTCTGGTATGGCACTTTCAACTGATGGTATGAAAGATGCGATGGAAGAACTTCGTGCAACATATGCTGAGTATGGTCTTGGTACAAGTACTGGTATCGACCTTCCCGAAACAACAACGGGTTATCTTGAAGATGATTACTCTGCAGGTAATGTTTTGACAGAAGCTTTTGGTCAGTATGATTCATATACACCAATGCAATTGGCTCAGTATGCTGCAACAGTAGCAAATGGTGGTAAGCGTGTTGCTCCCCACTTAGTTGATAGTGTTTATGACAACGATGGGACAACAGGTCTAGGAACATTGTCTAAAACTATTGAAACTAATGTATTGAATAAAGTTAACATTTCAAATAGTGAGATGGCGCTTCTTCAACAAGGTTTCTACCAAGTAGTTAATAGTACAAGTGGTTATGCAACCGGTACTCACATGAGAGGAAATGTGACTATTGCTGGTAAAACTGGTACAGCCGAAACTTATGCGGTTGATAATGGTAACGTCATTACAACTGTTAACTTAAGTGTCCTTGCTTATGATTATTCAAGAAGTGATGATTCTAAAATTGCGGTAGCCGTAATCATTCCTCACTTGACAAGTGATGAAAATCACCCTAACCAATTAATTGCGCGTGACATTATTAATCTGTACATGTCAACTTACGCAAATCAATAATAAAATGAGTGCGAGTCGGCCTATGTCGGTCGGCTCGTGACTTTATCGAAGGGAGAAGTTATGCTTTATCCAGCACCTATTGCAAAATTAATTGATAGTTTTACAAAATTACCTGGAATCGGGATTAAAACAGCAACTCGCTTAGCTTTCTATACTATTGGAATGTCTGATGAAGATGTGAATGAATTTGCCAAAAATTTATTATCAGCTAAGCGTGAATTGACTTATTGTTCTATCTGTGGCAATCTAACTGATGACGATCCTTGCAGTATTTGTACTGATAAAACACGAAAACGTTCAGTGATTTTGGTCGTTGAAGATTCAAAAGATGTTTCTGCCATGGAAAAAATTCAAGAATATCATGGGCTTTACCACGTTTTACATGGATTGATTTCACCGATGAACGGCGTTGGACCTGATGATATTAATTTGAAATCATTAATCACACGTTTGATGGACAGTGAAGTGAGCGAAGTCATCATTGCAACTAATGCTACAGCAGACGGCGAGGCAACTGCTATGTATATTTCACGTGTCTTAAAGCCAGCAGGTATCAAAGTGACACGCTTAGCACGTGGGCTAGCTGTTGGGTCTGATATCGAATACGCTGACGAAGTGACCCTACTTCGTGCCATCGAAAACCGAACAGAATTATAAACTAAGAAAGCAGTGATTTGCTGCTTTTTTTGATAATAGTTAGTTTCAAGTTTGAATGAATGTGCTATAATAAAAAAACGTGAGAAGCTTTTATTAGAAAGGTATTGGGCTAGCGATTTTGAATAATGGTGATACTCAGCCAAAGTTGAATTCTAAAAGAAATCGATATTTTTGGTTTTTAGGGCTTAGTGCTATTTTTGCAATACTAATTTTCCACTTAAATCGTCTGACATTATTTACATCGGATGATTATACTTATCATTTTGTTTATCAGGGGTATTTGCCAACCGCACATCCTAAGCGTATTAACGGGTTGTTTTCAATTGTGAAATCTCAAATCAATCATTGGCAATTGTGGAATGGTCGTTTTGTAGCGCACTCAATAGTGCAATTCTTTTTACAATTTAAAAAAGTATACTTTGATGTTTTTAATACATTGGCTTATTTAACACTGATGTTCCTCTTGCTTTCTATCAGTAAAGTAAAAGAAGTTGTTAAAATCACTCCAGTTTCCTACCTATTGTTATTTATATTTTTATGGTTTTATCTTCCAGAAATAGGGAAATCTGTTCTATGGGGCTCTGGTTCAGGAAATTATTTATGGACTAGTGTTATTTATCTCACTTACTTTAAATGTATTATATCAATAGCTAATAGAGAAATTTCCAATTTAAAAGGAATTGGAATTATGATTTTGGGATTTTTAGCTGGAGCGTGCAATGAAAATTCATCGCCGGCAATTTTATTAATGGCATTTCTGTACTTGATTATTCACTATCCTTATAAAAGTAAAGGAACAATATTTGGATTAGGAAGCTTATTTACTGGTGGATTAGGATTCTTATTGATGATAAAATCTCCGGGGTCACAGAAACGTGGTGGACTGGCACTGAATTTTGATGTCTTAAAAAATAATTTTAGACTAATTTTAGATAGCTTAATCCAGAATTATTGGTTAATTTATATTTTAATAATTATTATACTTATTATATTAGTTATTAAAAAAGTACAGCTCTCTATAGAAACTGTCAGCTTATTAAGTATATTAGTTATTGGGCATTTTGCATCGACTTTTGCATTAGTCTTATCTCCAGAAACCCCAAAAAGAACATTTTTTGGTGCGGTATTATTTATTGGAATTGTTTTATTTAGCTTAATAAATATCTTAAATCAGAGAATTAGGAAATCTGTATTTGTTATTTCACTACTTTTGATGATTCTATTTGTTCAAAGTTACTTGAGTGTGAATAATGATTTAACAAAATCATTTAAGGAAGTATCCAATCAGTATAGTATATTATATGATGCGCCCCAAAATAGTGATGTAATGCTGCCCTTGTTAAGTACTCCTAAAACAGATTATAATGCTTATCAATTAACGTCCAATGTAAAAACAGATCCAAATGATTGGTTCAATAGATGGATGGCGGTTTATTTTGAGAAAAAGACTATTACTGGATATTGATGATTCAGAGTATATATTGGTCAATAATTAAGGTTTAGAAAGCAGCGGTTTGCTGCTTTTTTGCTTGTCAAATTTTCTATCATCAAAA
>JAGHSJ010000342.1 GCA_018065935.1 Candidatus Kurthia equi | reverse complement strand
TTCTTTATTCATAATAGCAAATAAATGCATTTTTGATTTTACAAATCCTTCATTTTTTACAATAAATAACACGCAGTTTTCTAAAAGAAAAATTTGTATTCAACTTATTGCTACGGTGTTCAATTTTTGAAAATCATTTAGAACATATATGTAGTTTTTACGCACTTGCCCGCATATAAGAAAGGCAAAATCGACAGTCTATACGATTTTGTCCTTTTATTGACGAGCTCATCTAAAGAGCATATGAAATAGTAGCTATTTTAATGATGCATACTAGAAAATCTTGAGAAAGATTTTTCCATCTAGATTTCAAATTTTAGATGAAAGTCACTTATTCTATTTTACGTATTTAAAAGATGGTCAACATAATTATATTCCTTCAGCCACCATTTACCGTCAATATAGTGAATCGTACTTACGCCACCATTAGACAGCCTCGCATTTTGAGGAAAGAAATCATGGTTCTCTACAATTTGAAATAATGTGTGAATAACTGCTCCATGCGCAACTAATGCAACTTTTTGTTGTGGGTATGCCTGATGAATTTTATTTAAGCCCGCTAACAACCTTCTTCGAAACGCTTTAAAATTCTCTTGTTCTGGATAGTTTTTACGCGGGAAAACTTTTGTACGTTCTTCATACGTCATTCCTTCAGCTTTCCCAAAAGAACGCTCTTTAAACTCTTCTATCGGGATGATTAAAACCCCTAAAGTCTCATTAATAATTCGTGCTGTTTCACTCGCACGTTTTAAAGGACTTGTATAAATCGCTTCTATCGGCATGTTTTGAAAAAACCTTCCACAATCAATTGCTTGTGCTTCTCCAGATTTATTTAATGGAATATCCGTTGAGCCTTGTAATCTGCCCGTTTTATTCCAATCTGTTTCCCCATGCCTTGCTATATAGATTGTCGTCATTTCTCCACCCCTTTATGTCCCTATTATCGTATCATATTCAACCAATTAATTACCAAATTTTACACAACGAATTGATGAAATCTAACGTTATTTTTAAGGAATTCAAAATAGTTAACTCATATCACAAATATCCATGTATTTTTCCTTTGCTGCATAGCAAGATTTCAGGAATTAAACATTTAATCAATTTGTTTCCAATATTATTTTCGAGCAAAAAAAGCTATCGCATATGCAATAGCCTCTCGTTCTACAAATTCTCGGGATTTTCAGTAGCTGATTTAAGAAGCGTGTTTAAATCCTGCTTGTTCAGCTTCCTCTTCAGAGCAAAATATTTTTTCTTCCTTCACTTGTTCATAATTTGTATCACCTTTAATAAAGTAGGTTTTATTCCCTTTTGCATTAATATTGCCTTTTATTGAGCAAGATGAATCCGTGTTAGTCGTTGAAGATGAATTACTTGCGGAACTATCGGTTTCAGGCAAAGATTTACCAGGAGACCAATTTGGAACTTTTTCTTTTACAAACCCACGATCCGTCACATAGCCAGGATATTGCCAAATGCCTTTATTTGCATCTTTTGCTTTTTTCTGCGCTTCTTCATATTCAGCTAAATGCGCAGCTTTTTGATTGTACACATACCCTACACGCACATATCCAGATTCAATCAATTGTTTTTGCACAGATTTTCCATCCGCATAGACATAGGCCAGTAGACGATCATATTTATCTTCTTTGTCACCTGTTTCATCAAATTCAATCGTCACGGATTTTGCTTTGTCTAAAAGATCACGATTTAATTGCTGAGCTTCCTTACCATACGGTTGTTCTCCAAGTGTTTTATGGTACATTTCTGGCGCATCAATTAATAAAAAGCGCACTTTTCTTTCTTCACCTTTGTATTTCACTTTCATCGTGTCACCATCCATGACACTAACAACCTCTACTTCTTCGCCAATGGTAGTCGTCTGCTCATTACTATCTACGAGAGAAGTTGTGGAGCTTTCTGTGCATGCTGTTAACACACCCAGTACAAGTAATAGTACAAGTGCTACATAAAATTTCTTCATTCTTTTCACCAATCCTCGGTTTTAAAGTTTCTTTTAGTTTACAACAGATCGACGTATGTCACGAATTTCAAATCATTCTAAAAAAAGAGTCTACCATTGTTTTGGCGACTCTTCTAACATTCATTTTTGTTAGTCCATTAGCAAATTGTTTTTTCGTCACTTAATTTCATGCCTTTTTCTTCCATATCACGGATACGATGCGCTAAACGAGATGAGGCAGCTGCTGCAATTGCACCCACTAAATCATCTAAAAACGTATGTACTCCATTAGCTGTTTTTGTATCTAATTGATTAATAATTCCAACCTTATGTTTATCTAAATGTCCGTAAGTTGTTACACCAATGCTACCGTATGTTAACACTGCCCCTAAAGCAATTGTTTCATCGATACCAAACAATCCTTCATCTGTTTCAATAATTTGTTGTAGCGGCTGTGATAACATTTTTTTCTCAGCCAGTTCATCGAGTTCAATTCCTACCAACAAAGCATATTGCATCTCGCGTTTACACAATACTTGGTCAACGGAATCTAGACAATGTTCCATCGTTAAACCTTCATTGTATGTATATTGCATTTCATAAACTATTTCTGCGATGTCCATTAAGGTTACGCCACGACGTTCTAGTGCCTCTCGTGCTGCCTTTGATACTTCTGCAGATTTCACTGGTTGCTTTTTATCCATTTTATAGACCTACTTTCCAATTTAAATGAAACTCTCACTCTACTATGATACAATTTCCCTAGAAATTAATAAAGGAGTGCTTTTTCTTGGATAAAGGTTCTATTATGACAACGACGCTATTTAGTGAAGCTTTGCAGGAGGAAATGAAGTTACTTATCTATGTGCCCGCAAGTTACACACCGATGATAGAATATCCAATTGCGATTGCCTCAGACGGAAATGATTATTTTCAATTAGGTAGTCTTTCGCGCATTTTAGATGAAAAAATAGAAGAAGGCGATATTGAGGAACATATTGTTGTGGGAATCCCTTATATCAATTCGCAGGATCGTCGCCAAAAATACATGCCGGATGGAGAAAAGCATCAAGCTTATTTAACTTTTTTAGCAGAAGAGCTAATGTGTTATTTAAATGAACACTATTCGATTTCTCAACTTCCAAGCGACCATATTTTAATGGGTGATTCTCAAGCAGCAACCGTATCTTTATTAGCTTTAGTAAAATACCCTGAAGTTTTTCAGCAGGCCATTCTTCATTCACCGCAAGTAAATGAACAGGTCCTTTCACTCGCTCAAAACTTGCCTGAAGATATTCAATTTCATATCTATCATGCAATCGGCAAGGGCGAGACAGAGGTACAGACACGCGATGGACAAATAAAAGATTTCCTTACACCAAATCGTCAATTACATGAAGTTTTACAAGACTTTGGCATCGATTATGAGTACGCAGAATTACCAGGAGACCACACGTGGAAAACGTGGAAACCAGATTTACCAAGAGCAATTGTACGAATTTTCCAGAATTAAATGGCTCAAACAAGCGAATATCCTCTTCTTTTTGATATACTAAAGAAAAATATCTTTACTGGGGGTTATTTAAATGAAATATGGCATTGTTGCTTTTCCTTCTAAAGAAATTCAAGATTTCGCGAATTCTTATCGCATGAGATATGATTCGCATTATTCACAACTTCCACCACATATTACTTTACGTGCTGAGGTAGAAACCGATGAAGCTGGTCTAAAAGCTGTCGCAGACAAATTACATGCAGTTACTCAAAAAGCTCAATCTTTTCATGTTTCAATTGAAAAAGTCGGTACCTTTAAACCTATTAATAACGTCATTTATTTAAAGGTCAATGCCGATGAAGCTCTTTATGATTTGAACAAAGCATTACATGTTGATGATTTTGGTGGTCCTGCTGAATATCAATATGTTCCCCATATTACATTAGCTCAAGGTATTACAGCCGATGAACTTGATGATATTTACGGTCAATTGCGTATGACAGAAATTAATTTTGAAGAATCAATCGACCGTATCCATCTTTTATATCAACTAGAAAATGGTTCATGGACTGTATTCGAAACATATCGTCTAAAAGGTGAAAACTAACGATGATCTTAGACTTAACGGTCAAGCTTGTTGAAAATCAGCAACAACTAGAGGATGCTCTGTTTGTAAGACGAGAAGTTTTCGTCAAAGAACAGGGCATTCCTTTACCATTAGAACAGGACCAATATGACGCTGAGGCTCAACATATTGTTGTTTATCATCAAGAAGCGCCCATTGCGGCTGGACGTGTACGTAGAATTGCTGAAAAAGTAGCAAAGGTCGATCGCGTCTGTGTTTTACCTGATTTTCGTCGAAAACAAGTAGGCGTTAAAATGATGGAAGTACTAGAAAAATTTGCTGTTCTACATCATAGCTCTCATGCAATTGATACCATTAAAATCCACGCGCAATCTCATGCAGTACCTTTTTACGAGGCACAAAATTATAAAATTACCTCTCCTGAATTCATCGATGGTGGAACAGCCTATCGTGCAATGGAAAAACATTTTACTCTATGAGTAATACGCTAGCGTACGCATCAAAAAGCCCAAATCACAACTTCCACGTGATTTGGGCTTTTGGCTCTACATTTTTAATTAAGGCTTTCTATCTGTATGGTTAAATTTTGAATTTATTAATTACAAGCTGTAATTTCAGTGCATCATCATTAAGTGTCTTCGTTACGCCACTTACTTCATCTACACTTTCAGCTTGTTGATTTGTTAATTCTGACATATCGTTCGCTTGAATGGCAGAATTTTTTGCTGCATGTAGCATTTCATTTAGAGAGGCAGCTACTTCTTGTGTAGAAGCTGAGATTTGTTCAGTTGATGCGGAAGTTTCTGAAATATTTTGTGCCATTTGCGAAACCCCTCCAACAATTTGATCAAATGTTTGCTGTGCTTCTTGTATATACGTCACACCTGCATCAACATTTTTAACCGTATTCGAAATAGATTGTTCTACTTTTGTTGTATCCACTTGAATGATGCGTGTGATTTCTTCAATTTTACTAGCAGATACTTTTGATTCTTCTGCAAGCTTGCGTACTTCATCAGCTACAACCGCAAACCCTTTACCATGTTCACCTGCACGTGCCGCCTCAATAGCTGCATTTAATGCAAGTAAATTCGTTTGATCTGCAATCGCTGTAATGACAGCCGAAATATTATTAATTTCTGCTGCCTGCATAGCCAATTGATGGATTTGTTTATTTGTATCATTCGAAGCTGCTTGAATCGTTACCATTTGTTGTTCCATTGTTTTAAGAATTTTATCCCCTTTAGTTGCCAGCTGCTGAGTGTCAATGGCACTTTCATGTAAAACAGCTGTTGCATCAGCAATAACCTGAATACTATTAGCCACTTCTTCCATGGACTGACTACTTTGAACCCCTTGCTTATTGGCCTCTACGCAAACTTCACGCATCGTATTCATACCGCCCGCAAGATCCTTTGAAGCAGTTGCTAGTTGGTCTGTAGAGGCCACAAGTTCTTCAGTGACAGCAGTTGTTTGAGTTACATTATTCGATACATTTACAACAAGATTACGTAAATTATTTTTCATCACATTAAATGTGCTAGCAACATCTGCCAATTCATCCTTCGTGCTGGTCTTAATATCAGCAACTGTTAAATCGCCCTCTGCAATTTCATGTGCAGCTACCTGTAACTTATTCAATGGACGCGTAATGCTACGTATAATACGTGTCACGAGGTACATTGTAGCTAAAAATACAATAAGCATACTAACAATCATCCATATTTCCGCTGCGTTAGCTCCTGATTTTGTATCTTCTAGTATAACATTCTTATGATCTTCCTGATATTTAACAAATCCACTGATTGTTTCATTCATTTTTTCATTTACTGGACGAATATCATTATTCATTGTATCCAAAGCTTGTTTTGCTTTATTTTGTTGAACATCAGCTTGTACCTTTTCAGACAATGCTAAAAATTGTTGTTGTGTATCACTAATTTCTTCAACATATTCTTTACTTTTATCACTTGTTACCGATTTTCTTAGTAAATCTAAACGTTCTTGAATCACATCATTTTGTATTTTCAAATTTTCTACTTGTGCGTCTTGTTTATTTATATAGTAAGCACGAATATTTAAACCTTGTAGTGAAATAGCGTTATCCATTTCTTTCAAATAAATTACTTGTTGAATATTTTTTTCAATTAACTTTTCATACTCATTTGAAATACGAGTCATTTGGAAAAGTGCAAAACCACTTATAGCGATAAATACACAAATGATTCCAATAAAGCTAGTATATAATTTTTTACTAATAGAC
>JAGHSJ010000371.1 GCA_018065935.1 Candidatus Kurthia equi | reverse complement strand
GGGAAAAAGGGTTAGGTGATATTATCTATGATCGTAAGGAAAATTGTTACAGGTTGGATAAAAGTGCCAAAAATCTTACAGAGCAAGAGATTTTTGCCATTTGTAAAATTCTAATTGAAAGTCGTGCCTTTAATAAGGAAGAGTTTAACAAAATTGTTGATAAATTACTTATACTCTGCCAAGGAGAAGAACGTAGAGGTGTTAAGGATGCAATTAACAATGAAAGATTTCATTATTTAGAACTTCAACATGGCAAAGCGCTTATTGATGATATTTAGAAACTTAGACAAACAATTACCAATCAACAGATAATAGAGATTGATTATCAGCGAGTAGATAAGAAGATTAAACAACATAAGGTAAAGCCTGTTGGAATTGTCTTTTCGGAATTCTATTTTTACTTATTGGCATTTCCAATGGATGTAACGATTGAGTATCCAATTATATTTAGAGTTGACAGAATTGAAACGATAAAAATCACTAATGAAACCTTTACAATAGACCCCAGGGGTTATGATGAAGCAGGTTTTAAAAAGAGGACCCCATTCATGTATAGTGGAGAGTTACAAACGATTCGTTTCGAATTTACAGGCGTTTTAGAAGCCTTGCTGGACAAGCTCCCAACAGCTCGTATCGAAAAAGAAACGGACACTGGCGTGATTGTCAGAGCAGAAGCCTTCGGAAAAGGCCTCGACATGTGGCTGAGAAGCCAAGGCGATAAAGTAAGGATATTGGAAGAAGAGGGAAATGTATTAAATTGTAAAAGACTAAGATGTTAGGCAGAGCTGTGTAAAAGCAGTTAAATTATTTTATTATTCAGAATCAATGGAGGATTTCAAATGGGCGCCCGTGAAGACAAAATTTCAATAATGGATAAGTATTTAAAAAAGATGAGTAATTATGAATCTAGTTGCTATATTGGAGGGTATATTCCTTCGAATAAAATAGATAATGCAATTAAAAAATTTGCAAATGGATTAGATAAAGAAACAGTTATCGGTTTCTATGACACCAGTATATTAGGGAGTGGAAAGTCTGGGTATATATTTACTGATACAAAATTTTACTATTCTCAAACGTTTGAAAAGCCTAAAAAGGTATGGTATGACGACATTAAGTCGTTAAAAATAAATTATGATGGGAAAAAAGATAGCGACCACAAGTTAGAAATGACTTTTTATGATGAAACTAGTTTAATTTTGGAAGACACTTTCATTAATAAAACACCTTTGATAGACTTTCTTAATGAAATAATCAAATATGAAAAAAACAATCAAAGGTCTTCCACGACAGAATTTTCTGATAAAGACATTAAATATAAGGAAAAAAGTAATTCAGGAGCTGTAGCAGGAGGTGTATCTGCAGCATCATATAGTCAAACCAATAAATTATATGATGAGGAAAAATTCCATGCCAAACAAGGTCATGGTTTCTCCGCAGAAAGAGCAAATACACTTTATGACAAGTTAACAGGTCATGATGCTAAAATTGTCGGGGATGATAATGTTAAAAATGGTGCAGATAGGCTTGTAGACGGTGTACAAATCCAATCAAAATATTGTCGAACGGGAAGTGCTTGTATTAATGAATGTTTTGACAAAGAAGGTAATTTTAGATATGTACTGTCTAATGGGAAACCAATGCAAATTGAAGTTCCTTCTGATAAATTTGATAGTGCTGTTAAGTCTATGGAAAATAAGATACGTGAAGGGAAAGTACCTGGAGTAACGGATCCTGCAGAAGCCAAGAATATAGTTAGAAAGGGGAGTTTTACGTATGAACAGGCTAAAAATATCGCTAAGGCCGGAACAGTGGAGTCAATAACCTATGACGCTGTCAATGGAGCAATCATTGCAACTTCTGCATTAGGAATTACGGCAGCCATTACTTTAGCAACAAATATTTGGAACGGAGAAGATTTCAATAAGTCAGTAAGATTAGCAGCAGTTTCAGGATTGAAGGTTGGTGGAACGGCATTTGTCACGACAATTGTATCAAGTCAACTTTCAAAAGCAGGATTAAATAGTGCATTGGTAGGAAGTTCAGAAGCATTGGTTACAATGATGGGACCGAAAGCCTCAGCTGTATTAATTAATGCATTTAGATCCGGAGGGAACATCTATGGTGCAGCTGCGATGAAGAGTGCTGCCAAATTATTAAGAGGTAATGTAATTACTGGTGGTGTTACAGTTGTATTACTTTCATCGTTTGATATAGTAAATATTTTTAGAGGAAGAATTTCTGGAAAGCAATTATTTAAGAATCTGGCAAATACCGCCACTACTGTTGCAGGGGGAACGAGTGGCTGGTTAGGAGGAGCAGCTATCGGTAGTGCAATTTTGCCGGGAGTCGGAACGTTTGTAGGAGGTTTAGTTGGTTCAGTTCTTGCAGGCGGAGCGGCTGGAAAAGCTACAGATGCAGTTTTAGGAGCATTTATAGAGGAAGATGCTGAGCAAATGGTTAAAGTTATTCAAGATGAGTTCAAAGTACTAGCTCAAGATTATTTGTTAAATCAGAAAGAGGCAGAAAAATCGGTGGATAGACTCCAAAAAATCCTAACTGGTAAGCAGTTAAAAGATATGTACGCAAGCAGCGATAGGAAGAAATTTGCGAAAAATATGTTAGTTCCCATTATTGAAAATGAAACTAAAAAAAGAAAACATATTGCTACTGTAAGTGACGAACAGTTGCTAGAGGGACTACGAGAATTATTGGAAGATATTTCAGATAATTTGAGTAATGGGGATAAATTCGTCAATGCATAATAGGAGAAGATATGGATAGAGAAGATATCATTTTGAAATTGAAAGAATATATATCTGTGAAGGAAAATCGAGTAGTCGAGAAAGAAACACCTATATCTAATATTTCTTTTGCTCTCATGAGAGATAGAC
>JAGHSJ010000174.1 GCA_018065935.1 Candidatus Kurthia equi | reverse complement strand
TTACTTCGCTACAATATTCACTAATTTACCTGGTACGGCGATTAGTTTTTTGATTTCTTTGCCTGCGATGTTTTCTTGTACAGTTGTGTCAGCAAGTGCAATTTTTTCTAGGTCTTCGCGTGTTGCGTCTTTAGCGACCATTAGTTTCGCACGTACTTTACCGTTGATTTGAACAACGATTTCTACTTCATCGTCAACTAATTTCGATGCGTCGAATGTTGGCCATTCAGCGTAAGTTAATGTTTCTGCGTGACCAAGGATTGCCCATAGCTCTTCAGCAACATGTGGTGCGATTGGTGCTAACATTTTCACGAAGCCTTCAGCGTACGCTTTTGGCATAACGTCTGCTTTGTAACAATCATTGATGAATACCATCATTTGAGAGATGGCTGTGTTGAAACGAATTGTTTCATAGTTGTCTGTTACTTTTTGAACCGTTTGGTTATACACTTTTTCAAGTGTTGTATCTGTAGAGTCTTGAACCTTCGCTGAAAGCTTGCCAGTTTCTTCGTCTACTAATAAGCGCCATACACGGTCAAGGAAGCGACGTGCACCGTCAAGTCCGTTTGTAGACCATGGAATAGATGCTTCTAGTGGGCCCATGAACATTTCGTATAGACGAAGTGTATCTGCTCCGTGTGAAGCGATGATATCGTCAGGGTTTACGACATTCCCTTTCGATTTAGACATTTTTTCGTTACCTTCACCAAGAATCATCCCTTGGTTGAATAGTTTTTGGAATGGCTCTTTCGTTGGCACAACACCTAGATCGTAAAGTACTTTATGCCAGAAACGAGCATATAGTAAGTGAAGAACGGCATGTTCTTGACCACCAATATAGATATCAGCAGGTAACCAGCGTTTTAGTAGCTCTGGATCTGCGATAGCTTCTGTGTTGTGTGGATCGATATAACGTAGGAAGTACCATGATGAACCAGCCCATTGTGGCATTGTGTTCGTTTCGCGGCGGCCTTTCATTCCTGTTTCTGGATCGACAACATTTACCCAATCTGTGATATTGGCAAGTGGGGATTCACCAGTACCTGATGGATGGATATCTTTTGTTTTTGGTAATTCAAGTGGTAATTCTGATTCTGGAACTGTTGTGATTGAACCATCTTCCCAATGAATAACTGGGATTGGTTCGCCCCAATAGCGTTGACGAGAGAATAACCAGTCGCGTAGACGGTATGTTACTTTTTTCTCGCCGACTTTATTTTCTTCTAACCAAGCGATTGCTTTGGCAATACCTTCTGTTTTATCAAGACCGTCTAGGAAGCCAGAGTTGATATGTTGACCGTCGCCAGTGAAGGCTTCTTTTTCAACATCTCCACCTTCAAGAACTGGGATGATTGGAAGGTCGAATTGTTTAGCAAATTCATAGTCACGTTCGTCATGTGCAGGAACGGCCATGATTGCACCTGTACCGTAAGTTGAAAGTACATAGTCAGCAATCCAGATTGGCACTTCTTGGCCATTGATTGGATTGATTGCATAAGCACCAGTGAATACACCTGTTTTTTCTTTTGCAAGGTCTGTACGTTCAAGGTCTGATTTCATTTTCACTTGGTCAAGATACGCTTCAACTGCTTCAGTTTGTTCAGCAGTCATGATTTCTTTTACAAGACTATGCTCAGGAGCAAGAACTGTGTAAGTTGCACCGAATAATGTGTCTGGACGTGTTGTGAATACACGGAACTGTTTGTCCGTACCTTTCACTGTGAAGTCTACTTCTGCACCTTCAGAGCGACCGATCCAGTGGCGTTGCATGTCTTTGATGTTTTCTGGCCAATCTACATCATCTAAATCGTCGATTAAACGATCAGCATATTGTGTAATACGCAACATCCATTGTTTCATTGGACGGCGTTCTACTGGGTGACCACCACGTTCAGATTTACCATCGATTACTTCTTCATTGGCAAGAACTGTACCAAGTGCTGGGCACCAGTTTACAGCGACTTCATCAATGTAAGCTAAGCCTTTATTGAATAATTGGATGAAAATCCATTGTGTCCATTTATAGTAGCTTGGATCAGTTGTATTGATTTCGCGGTTCCAGTCATAGCTGAATCCAAGTTCTTGGATTTGGCGTTTGAAAGTTGCGATATTTGTTAGTGTGAACTCGGCAGGGTCATTCCCTGTATCAAGTGCATATTGTTCAGCTGGTAGACCGAAAGCATCCCATCCCATTGGATGAAGTACGTTAAATCCTTGCATACGTTTAAAACGTGAAAGGATGTCTGTCGCTGTGTAACCTTCTGGGTGACCTACGTGTAAACCAGCACCTGATGGATACGGGAACATATCTAATGCATAGAATTTCGGTTTTGAATTGTCATTGATTGTTTCAAAAGATTGGTTATCTTCCCAATACTTTTGCCATTTTTTTTCAACGTCTAGATGATTAAAACTCATTTTTTTTCCTCCTTTTAATACATGCGCATTCACACTAAAAACGGCAATAAAAAAGTCTCGTCCCCTGAAATAGGGACGAGACATATAATTCCCGCGGTACCACCCAAATTAGTGTAAACACTCAACTTGAATCCTTATCGCGGATTAACGGCTTAGGTTATAAAATAAATCCTATGCAGACTCACAAGGCAAGTTCAAATCCGTCCACTACTAGTTCACACCAACCACTAGCTCTCTTGATAGCTTCCGTAATCTACTACTCCTGATCAACGTCTTATCATATTATTGACTTCATTTTATCTGATACGCCGTTAAATAACAAGTATATTTGATTAACTCTCTGTTTTCTGAAGCTTTTGATGACGTTTTAATGGCAGGTCATAGAGAGCAAACGGAATAACTGCCACTACTAAGAAACCGATTAAAAGAACAAACATCACTTGCATGCCATACGCATCTGCAAGAACCCCACCAATAAATGGGCCGACCATCTTCCCTAACGCAGCAAAACTATTAATAAGTCCCTGGAAGAAACCGTCTTTCCCTTTTGGTGCTAAAATGCTGGCGATAGTAGGAACGATTGGCCAAATAAACATTTCACCAAAGGTAATAATAATGATAGCCACTAGGAACATTTTGAATGTACCAGCGAAAGAAACAACAATAAATGAAGCAATAAAAATTGTTAAGCCAATAATGATTTGCGACTTAAATTTCCCTTCCATTCGTTTGATGATGGGATTGATAAGCGGTTGGCCTAACACGATTAATAAGCCATTTACTGTCCATAATAAACTATATTGCGTCAATGAAATACCTAGGTCCTGCGTATAGCTTGAAATCGTCGTCGTCCATTGTGAGTACACAAGCCAAGCTAGTAAGAAGCCGAATCCTAAAATACAAAGTGAATACACACTTGTGCGGTCTTTAATCGCGCCTGACTCATTCATTACATTCGGTTGAACATAGGAATCATCACTCTTAATTCGTTTAAAGAAGAGTGCGATAAAGAAGAAAACAATATACATTACAAGATTAGCAATGAATAAATAGTCGAAACTATGTGATGCGACAATACCAGCTAACGCAGGACCTATAGCGACCCCTACATTTTGTGATAAATAGATGGCATTAAATCCGCGGCGTCCACCTTCAGGCCATGCGACCCCAATAAGTGCATACATACTTGGGAAAACTATTCCCCCACTAAACCCGATTAATGCAAGGAACCACACATAATGTGGCCAACCATGCCAAATTGTTAATAATACTAAGCCGATTAGCGTGATGATAATACCAATCATGATGGCTTTAAATCCACCAATTTTATCAAATAAAAAGCCGCCAAGAAGATTACCGACAACCCCAGCTGCTGCATTGGCCATTAAAACCAAACCAGCAACGGATAAAGTTTGTCCTAATTCTTGGTGCATATAAATCGCGTTCATTGGCCATAGAAAAGAATTGGCCGTTGTATTGACAAGCATGCCAATGATTAATAGCCAGACTGTTTTTGGCATACCATTTCACTCCTTCTAATAAATAATCATTAGCCTATATTAGATGATAGAAGGCAATCATTCAAGTATAATATTTCGAAATCCGAAAAATGTTTTATTTTGGAAAAAAGCCATGCTATTCCCGAAATATTCTTACGATTCATGGGATGTGTTTTTTTAAAATCTCACAACATTCACGGCGTTTCATGTTAAAATAAATCTTTAGAGGAGATGACTTACATGACAGAAAATCTGTTTCCATTCCCTTCAGATGGAAAACGTTATTATACATGGAATCGCTATTTACGAAATGAATTTGGTTCAAAGGTTTTTAAAGTCGCATTAGATGCTGGCTTTGATTGTCCAAACCGTGATGGTACGGTTGCTTTCGGTGGCTGTACATTTTGTTCGGCTGCTGGTTCTGGTGACTTTGCCGGAGATCGTGTCGATTCGATTGAAGTACAATTCAAAGAAATCAAAGAAAAAATGGAGCATAAATGGAAAGGTGGCAAAACAATTGCCTATTTCCAAGCGTACACAAATACCCATGCCCCACTTGAAGTTCTAAAAGAAAAATTTGAAGCTGCATTAGCTTGTGAAGGTGTTGTTGGTCTTAGTATCGCGACACGTACAGACTGCTTACCAGACGATGTAGTCGAATACTTAGCTGAATTAAATGAACGTACCTACCTTTGGGTAGAGCTTGGTTTACAAACCGTTCATGAAAAAACAGCGAATTTAATTAATCGTGCACATGATTTCCCTAGCTATGTGGAAGGTGTCAATAAACTGCGTAAGCATGGGATTCGTATTTGCACGCATATCATCAATGGACTTCCTTTAGAGGATTACGATATGATGATGGAAACAGCACGTGAAGTGGCGAAACTTGATGTACAAGGTATTAAAATTCACTTACTTCATCTATTAAAAGGCACACCACTTGTGAAACAATACGAAAAAGGGCAATTAGAGCTAATGGACCAAGATGCATATACGACGCTTGTAGCTGATCAGCTTGAAATTATCCCACCAGAAATGGTTGTTCAACGTATTACAGGCGATGGCCCGATTGATTTAATGATTGGACCGATGTGGTCAGTGAATAAATGGGAAGTTTTAAATGGCATTGATGCCGAGCTTGCCAAACGTGATAGCTGGCAAGGCAAGCACTATGTGAAAGCGGAGATGAATGACTAATGAAGCTGCAACGTGTATTAAATTACGCACAGTTTTTAATGAAAGACTTCGTCGAAGCTGGTGATGTCGTTGTCGACGCAACTGCTGGTAACGGCTATGATACAGCACTTCTTGCCGAATTAGTCGGCGAATCGGGGCATGTCTACGCTTTTGACGTACAAGAGCAGGCTGTTGAAGCGACAAAGCGACGATTGAATGAGTTAAACTTAGCTATGCGTTGTGATGTCATTTTAGACGGGCATGAACAAGTCGCAAGCTATGTAAAAGAGCCGATTAAAGCGGCTGTTTTCAACCTTGGCTATTTGCCAGGTGCTGACCATTCCATTGTGACGAAACCTTCTACAACCGTTGCGGCAATTGAAGCAATTATCAAGCAATTAGTCATTGGTGGCGTCATTATTTTGGTCATTTATCACGGGCATGAAGGTGGCAAGGAAGAGCGTAATCAAGTCATTGATTATGTCAGTTCCCTTCCTCAGAAAAAAATAAATGTCCTGCGTTATGAATTTATTAATCAAAAGAATGACCCCCCTTTTATTATTGCATTAGAAAAAATCAAAGCTTATCCTAATGAATAAATTTAAAATACTAAGAGCAAGTAGGTTACAAACGCCTACCCATCTTAGTATTTTTTTATGTGTTTTTAATTCAGCTGAATATTTAGCCATATAAAAACTGCACCTCCAATTGTTAGATATGTCTAATAATTGGGGTGCAGTTCACACATGGTTCATGCGATTCGAGCTTTTCTTTGTCGTGTATAATAGCATCAATTTGTTAGGTATACTAAACTTCAGCTTTTACTTCTTCCTCTACTTCTTCACCATTTAAAATAAGTGAATGTGTAATTTCAGCTGTTAAAGAGGCTGAAACTGCACAATATTTTTCTTCACCTAATTTAATTGCACGCCAAACTTTTTTAGCTGAAACTTCACCGGATACTTCAAATGTAATATGAATATTTGTAAAAGCAGTTGGCATTTCTTCGCGACGCTCACCATCTACTTTAATATCTAATTTCGTTAATTTTTCTAAATACGGCTTCAAAATCATCGTCACGTCGATACCGATACATCCTGCTAATGCACTTAAAAGCATTTCTGTCGGTGTCGGTGCAGAAGATTTGCCACCATAATTAGATGTTGCATCCATCTGCATAGGGAAACCTGTAGCCCCAACAGCTGTGAAAGCACGTCCGCCCTGCCAAGTTGCTGAAATTCTCATCATTATTCCTCCTAAAATTCATTAATCTTATTGATAAATTGTTGTGCTCTAGGTGTTGCTGGTTGGTCAAAAAATGCTTTGGGATCTGTAGCATCTTCTACAATTCGACCATCTGCCATAAAGACAATACGATCGGCTACATCTCGTGCAAAATTCATTTCATGTGTGACGATAATCATCGTCATCCCATCCTCAGCTAACTGCTTCATGACGCGTAGTACATCCCCTACTAACTCGGGGTCTAACGCGGAAGTTGGTTCATCAAATAACATTAATTGTGGTTCCATTGCTAACGCACGCGCAATGGCAACTCGTTGCTGTTGTCCACCTGAAAGCTGTGAAGGATAGCTTGTCATTTTATCAAGTAATCCTACTTTTTCAAGTAGTTTTTGTGCACGTTGCTGCGCTTCTATTTTTGCAAGCTTCTTCACAACTACTAAGGATTCCATTACATTTTCTATAACCGTTTTATGAGGATATAAATTAAATTGTTGAAATACCATACCTGTTTGTTGGCGAATAGCATAGACAGCTTGCTTTAATTCTTTTTTCTTCATAGATGCTTCTAAAACTTGCCCAGCCATCTCAATCGAACCAGTAGATAGCGTTTCTAATCCATTTAAGCAACGTAAAAATGTGCTTTTTCCAGAACCAGAAGGTCCAATCACCGCTACTACTTGATGGGCTGGTATTTCAATCGATAAATCATGAAGTACTTCATGATCATCGAAGCTTTTAGATAAATTTTCTACTCTAATCAATGTCCGCACTCCTTAATAAACCGATAAACGTTTTTCTACTTTTCCTAAAATAAATGTAAAGAATGTGCTCATCACCCAATACATGATGGCGATTGTAATATAGAACGGCATATACACATAGTATTGAGAGATAAGTAGCTGTGCCGCTCGCATTAATTCAGTCACTGCAATAGCCGATACTAATGATGTTTCTTTTAGCATACCAACGAATGTATTACCGATTGGTGGAATTGCATAGCGAATGGCTTGTGGAATAATAATACGTCTCATCGCTTGACCCTCCGTCATACCAGAAGCAACAGCTGCCTCTGCTTGACCTTTAGGTACGGATTGTAAAGCGCCACGGAATGCTTCCGCAATATATGCCGCAATATTAATACTTAATGCAATACATGAAGCAGGTATTGGTGATAACTGCAGTCCATAGTCGCTTAAACCATAATAAATAATGAAAATTTGTACCAATGGTGGTGTTCCACGAATGATTGACACATAAAATCGTGCAATATTTCGCGTGATGATATCGCCTTTCACACGCATAATGGCGATAATCATCCCTAAAATCAAGCCGAAAAACATCGAGATAATTGTAATGAGTAATGTATAATAGGCACCTTTTAAAAGGAATTGCCAGTTATCTAGTATTAATTCCACGCGTAGCCCCTACCTTATTTTGTGTATTCAGCTGATGGTTTTTCATTAAACCATTTCTCAAAGATTTCTGTATATGTGCCGTCTTTTTCCATATCATTTAATGCACCATCAATTTCAGCTGTTAGTTCATCTTCACCTTTGGCTACTGCAATAGCTGCTTTATCCGATTTCAATGCTTCCCCAACGGCTTTAATTTTGTAGCCATTTTCTTCGATAACAGGTTTTAAAGCATAGACATTATTGATAGTTGCATCAATACGACCAGCATCTAAATCTTTTAATGTTGTAATCACATCATCATACGTATTGATTTTAAATGTTCCTACTTCTTCCATTAGCTCTGTACGTAAATAACTTTCATCATTTGTACCTAAACCTACGCCAATTGTTTTCCCTTTAAAATCCTTCGCTGTTTTGATTGAATTATTATCTTCTTTTACAATCACTTTTACTTCATTTGTAATATATGGTTCAGTGAAATTCACTTGTTTTTTACGTTCGTCGGTAATTGTTACTTGGCTTACTAACATATCAAATTTACCTTTTTGAAGTCCTGGGATTAGGCCTGAGAAATCCTGTGCTACAAATTTAGCTTTTACATCTAAACGTTTAGCCACTTCTGTTGCAATATCAACATCAAAACCAGTGTATTCATTGTTTTCACCCATGTAGTTATAAGGTGCATATGTGCCCATAATACCAATTGTTAGTTCTCCATCTTTTTGAACTTGTTCCAATGCATTTGTATCTTTCTTATCATCTGAAGAGCCACATGCTCCTAGTAATAATGCCGATGCTGCTACTGCTGATGCTAACCAACCTAATTTTTTCATTCGAAATTCCTCCTATTTTTAAACGCCAAAAATCCCCAAAAATTCAAAGTGAACGGTCTTTTCAACTAATTCTTTCATTGTTAATTGACTAACTGATTCATCATTATCTAACCAGCGCATCATAACACCTTCTAATAAACTCATAACAAAAATTGCTTGTAATGCTGGATCTTTGTCTTCTGCTACCATATTAAATTTCTGTGCTTGTTCAATATTATGTGCAAAAGAATTTTCCATATTTTTTTTAATAGCTGCAATTTGATTATGTAATACAGGTTCTGTGCGAAGCCCTTTGAATAAAAGCATCATCAAGAAACGATTTTCTTCCGCAAATTTGAATAATGCTTCAAATAGTTCTGTAGATGAATGAATGGATTGTTCTACTGGAACTTTCGTATTTCGAAAACCAATCGCAATCATATCTATAATTTGTTCATTACCTTTTTCTAAAATATACGTAGCCATCTCTAGCTTACTTTTAAAATACCAATAGAAAGTGCCTTGAGAAACATTCGCTTCTGCAACAATATCGGAAATTTTTGTTTTCATATAGCCATTTGTTGCAAATTGTTCAAGCGCAATAGCTACTAACTGCTCTTTTCGTTCTTCTTTAGTTAGCTTTTTTTCGTCCATGCAATCCTCCTAACTGACTAATCAGTCAGTTAATTCTTACAAGATTACTATAGATTAGTTTAATATCAAATGCAAGAGAGAATTCTTACTTTCCCACTAGACTTTAAAGTGAATAAAAAAAGAAAAGAGAATTTAACAATCATCCTCTTTTCTCTCTATTCATTATTTACTGAACATCTTTTTGAAAATCCCTTTAGACTGCTCTTTCTTTTGGACCTCAGTCTGCTCAATTTCTTCCTTACGCTTTTCGACATTCAAGCGATTTAATGTAGCCATTATTGCGTTATTTTGTAAAGTAAGACGTTCGAGCTGCTTATCCGTCTCTTCTGTCGACTGCTTAGGCGCCTCTATTTGTAATTTGATATCGGAGAACTCATTTTTTAATGTTTCATTTTGCCTCATTAATAATTCATTTTGTTGCTGTTGCGCTTGGATTAATTGTAGTAGCTGTGCATTTTGTGATTCAATGCCTTTTACATGCTCTGCTAACAATTCCATTGCATTCGATAAATCCTCATAACGTGATAGTTCATAGCTGTCATTTTTATTAATAACCGTTTGTTGATTCAACGGAATGATTTCTACTTCATCTATATTAAAGTCTTCTGAGGTTACGACTGTTGCCGCTTCCTTTAGCGTAAGTCCGCGTTCATTATGTAATTGTCTATAGGCTTGAAAAACGGCTAAATCCTCTTCTTTAAAAGTACGATAATTACGATGATCACGCTGAATTTCGTAGCCACACTTTTCTAAAATATTTATATAGTGTTTTAGCGCAGATTTTGAAACTCCTACTGCTTCTGCGACTGCTGCTGTGCCCAACGTTGTTTTCAAGTGATACCCTTCTCTCTTCATTTTATTTCCCCACCTATTTTCTCAAATTTATCAAAAAAATGCTATTGTTTTAAGCATATAAGTCTATAAACCTTTCAAAATAAAGAGAAAAACCGTAAGCATCCATTTATCGGCGCTTACGGTAGGTATTTTTTATTTTCTATTTTCCCAAAATGTTGCATTTTTTATGCCTAATTTAATTGGATCAAAGACAGGGTCGATTCCCATACGTTTTTGTTGCTCATAATCTTTCAAAGCAATTAAGGCAGGTTTGACCATAAAGACGATTGCAATCACATTGACCCAAACCATTAAACCTAAACCAATATCGCCTAATGTCCAAGCAAATGAAGATTCACGTACAGCACCAAAATAAGTAGCTAAAATAATACCAATTTGCACGAGGCGAATCCCTATTTTTTGACGTTTCCCTTCAAAAATATACGCGACATTTGTTTCAGCAATGTAGTAGTAAGCCATCGTTGTCGTAAAAGCAAAGAAGAATAGAGCAATCGCTACAAATGAAGCACCGAAATGTTCAATTGGAAAGGCTGCTTCTACCGCTTTTTGTGTATAAGCTGTACCCGCTTCTACGCCCGGAATATTTTCAACAAGCATTTTGCCCGTCGCTTTATCCTGTACATTGTACATCCCTGTAAAGAGAATCATAAATGCTGTAGCCGTACACACTAAGAATGTATCTAAATATACGGAAGCTGCTTGAACAAGTCCTTGTTTAACAGGATGTGATACTTCTGCTGCAGCTGCTGGGTGTGGTCCAGTACCTTGACCAGCTTCATTGGCATAAATCCCTCGTTTGACACCCCAAGCAATTGCGGCTCCAAGTATACCACCAAAGGTTTGATGTAATCCAAATGCACTGCTAAAGATTAAACCAAATACTGTTGGTACTTTATCTAAATTCATTGCAATAATAATAGCAGCGACTAAGATATAGCAGATTGCCATAAAAGGAACAATAATTGAGGCAGCATGTGCAATACGTTTGACACCGCCAATAATAATCATCCCTAGCAAAATACAAACGGCAAGTCCAGATACCCAGTTTGGAATGTTAAATGCATTGTTCATTGCATCTGCTATAGCATTTGCTTGAACGGTTGGTTGTAAAAATGTCATAGCAATTAGGGCAGCGATTGCAAAAATCATACCTAACCATCTTTTGCCTGACATTTTCTCTATGTAGTAAGCTGGTCCGCCACGATAAATGCCGTTTCTTTTCTCTTTATATATTTGAGCAAGTGTAGACTCTACATACGCTGTAGCAGCCCCAATAAAAGCAATCATCCACATCCAGAAAATTGCACCTGGTCCACCAAAAGCAATCGCTGTTGCTGTTCCGGCGATATTACCTGTTCCAATTCTCCCTGATAAAGCCATCGACATTGCTTGGAAGGACGAAACCCCCGCCTCTGATTTTTTCCCATTGAAGATTTGACCGAACATATCTTTAATAAATCGAACCTGTACACCTTTAGTAAGAATCGTGAACAACAAACCGACTGCTAAGATTCCATAAATCATCCAAGGTCCCCAAAGAAAATCATAAATGCCATTGATGACTGCTTCCACTTTACTTCCTCCTAAATACGAACATTTTAATGAAATTAACCTAAAATAGTTCGTTTTTTATTTTATATCTGTATTTCTTAATTATATATAAGTTTTATGCATTTTTAAATGTATAGTTTTACGAAAAAATGCTATATAAGACTTTAATCTTCTAAGTGTACATTCAAGGAATACACTTTAAGTCTTAGGAAGAGATTGGAAACCCAATGAAAACAAGGTTTCCATTTCAAAACAATTTCCAATAAAGAAAATGTACGTCTAGAAAAAACTGGGCAAAAAAACAAGGTTTACATACCATTTATAAAATGGCTGTAAACCTTGTCATTAAACAATATATCCGATTGTTCGTAGTCTGTTGGAAATAAAATCTTCTACATAGTGATAAATTAAATCTCTTTCTGGCTCCTGATATAAATCATGGTAGCAACTATCCCATTCCTTATACTGATACTCAGAAATTTTTTGTTTTTCGAGCCATTGACGATTATAGCCAATATCAATGATTTTATCTGCTTTAGCATTCATCATTAATACAGGAACATCTTTGAAACGATTTTCAACTTGGTAAATGGCTTTTATGAATCGCTGTAACTCATGGTACCAACGCACGGTTACCATCGTATGGTAATAGGGGTCATCTTTTTCTTCTGCATAAAATTCATAGCTTCTCGATAATTGCTTGATTGTGATGTCATGGTTCATTTTCACACCGCCAGCAATCTTACTGACGCCTTTGAAGGCTGCTACCATTTTAGATTGCTGATGTTTTAAATGTAACCAAGTTGACGTCAAAATAAGCCCTGCTATCTCAAATTTAAATTTTTCAACGATATGAATAGCAAAGGTAGCACCTAAACCGTGCCCTAATAAAAAGAGCGGTAAATTATAGTGTGTTGCTTCTTGAATCATCATTTTTATATACTGTTCATAATCTTTTAAACTTTCTTCATGAACCGGATGTTTTTTACTTGCCTCACCGTGTCCAGGTAAATCACCTGCTATGACATGAAATCCTGCGACACGAAGTTTTTCAATCAGCCAAGCATATCTTCTATGATGCTCATAAGCACTATGTATGATGACGATGACTGCTTTTGCCGGTCCTTCTGCTTCCCATTTCCACATATACTTCTCTCCTTCATAGTTCTCTATCTATTGTAACGTATTCTCTAACTTTTTCGTTCCCTTAACTTCTTTTGTTTGATACGATAATGTTATATTCAACAATTAAAGGAGACGATCATATGATTTATCCATACAAAGGTAAAGAGCCTTTAATCGATCCAACTGCCTTCATAGGTGAACATGTTGTCATAACAGGAGATGTAACCATAGGTGAAGGTTCTTCTATATTCTATAATACCGTCATTCGCGGAGATGTTTCTCCTACTATTATCGGCAAAAAAGTAAATATCCAAGACCTATGTTGTCTGCATCAAAGTCCTGCATTTCCACTTATCATAGAAGATGACGCTTCAATTGGACATCAAGCCACGCTACATAGCTGCCATATTAAAAAAGGGGCGCTTATTGGTATGGCCTCTATCATACTTGATGGAGCTGTTATTGGCGAGGGTGCCTTTATAGGCGCTGGGAGCCTTGTTACACAAGGCACAGTTATTCCGCCTAACACATTGGCATTCGGGCGTCCTGCAAAGGTTGTACGTGAGCTGAATGCTTCTGATAAGGAAGACATGGCACGTATACAACGTGAATACTATGAAAAAGGACAATACTACAAATCTCTACAAAAATAACGGGTAGCCACGCTTTATATGAAGCGTGGTTTTCTTTTTCTCTAATTACCCTCTTCTAAATTGATTTAATCTAACTAACCCAACAATATTTAGTCTTCGATTTATAAACCTCTCAACCAAATGAAAACAACACCAACTTAATTGAATACAATTCGTATTGAACTTCTCTACTGAGAGACAAATAAAAATGGTTCTACGTCAAATGTTGGGGTGGAGTGATTTGGATTTTCAAATCACTCCACTTTTTCTATTTGTTCGTTTCGGACGAATGCTTTCCGCCGGCGAATCGCTGAGCCTCCTCGGCTAAAGCCTGTGGACTTTCTGCAGTATGCAGATGAGATAGGTGTATTTTTCACCTATCTTCCTTATAAAACCCGCTTTCCG
>JAGHSJ010000332.1 GCA_018065935.1 Candidatus Kurthia equi | reverse complement strand
TAGTAAATACAATGGGTGTAAGAAATTTAAAAAATATAGAGAGCTTAATGAACGTGGAATTTTAAATAAAAGAACATACAGGGACAAAATGTAAAATCAAATTTTAATAATGAGGATAGAAAGGAGTGAAAGAATGAGTGATTTAAAACTCATGAAAAATCATGTGGAGGTTTTATTTCAGCAAAATAAGCAAAATCAGTTAACGGTCATAAATGAGCCACCTTTTGATGATGCACCTTTATTATTTATCGGTTTAACAAAAGAAGGTTCGGTTCAACGTTATTCTTATAAAGTGGATGATTTGCTAAAAAAACGTTTACAAAATATCGTAATGTACCAAAGAGATGAATTAGTCGTTAGTTTAATTAATCAACTATCAAATCGACTAGGGTTTCGTGAATTTGTCATGGGCCCAACATATGTATTTCCAAAACTAAATTTTAGTAATGAAGAGGTTGTCCTTATGACAGAAGAGAATAAAGAACTGTTAAAAGATGATCATCGCTTTACGTATATAGATTTTAAAATGAAACAGCCCTGTGTAGTCATTATTAAGAATGATAAAATTATTTCTTTATGCTGTAGCGCGCGACAAAATAATGAGGCAGCCGAAGCCAGTGTATATACTGCAGAGCAATATCGTGGAAAAGGATATGGCACGACAGTAACAAAGGCATGGGCATACCATGTGCAACAAGCAGGGAAAATTGCATTGTATAGTACAACTTGGGATAATCTTGCTTCGCAAGGCGTAGCAAGAACTTTAGGATTACATCAATATGGTGTGGGCTTAACGATGGATTAGTTACAGTAATTTTTTTAATTGTTGGGCAATAAATGCACTATCTGCATCATGTGGATTGCTTTCATAAGCACCGTAGAGTGCCCAGCTGAACATCATCGCCTTGGTTTTTTGATGTTTGTCCGCTGGTAGCATCGGTAAAATAACTTGAATCAACATCTCCTTTACCTTTTCTTCAATAATGGCATGTAGAGAATTGTAACCTCGACGGCAACTCGACTCCATTTGTTGATGGACATCGATGATTGAGCAAAACATGCGTTGAATTGTTTGTTCATCTAATTGTGAATGACAAGTAAAATGTGTTGCCATAATCTCTTTTAATTGCTGACCAAGTACCTCATCCAACATCTCAAACTTATCAACAAAATGAGCATAAAATGTTGCACGATTAACGGTCGCTAATTCCGTAATATCTTTTACTGTAATTTGTTCGAAATTTTTGATGCGAATAAGTTGTTGAAATGCATCGACGAGTAATTTTCGTGTACGTATAGCACGTGGATCTTCTAATGTTAGTTTATTCATAAGTAGTTCCTTTCCGACAGTTTTCTTCAATTGTCGTGTAGTGGAGTGAAGTTCTTTGTTCTTTTGTAGAGAGAGCTTTATACTGATACTATACAACAGGTGTTGATTAAATCAAAGGGAGGCGTATGTAGAAATGAAAATAAAAAGTGTAGAAAGTATTCCATTACAGCTAGGTAAGAATAAGCAAACACGTCATGTTTTACAAGCAACTGAGGCGGAAAAAAGTGATCCTTTCGTTGTTTTAGCAGATGATGAGTTTGAGCATGAGGCATTCCCTAAGCATCCACATAAAGGTATTCAAACGGTTACCTATGTTCTTGAAGGAAGTTTACGTCATTATGACAGTCAAAGTCAGGTGGAGGGTGAATTATCAGCTGGAGATTTTCAAATTATGACCGCTGGTAGGGGGATTATTCATAGTGAAATGCCGGCCGAAAACGAAGTCGTTCGTGGCTTGCAACTATGGGTGAATTTATCAAGTGAGCATAAAAAAGTAGCACCCAATTATCAAGATTTAAAATATGCTGATGTACCAAAACTAACTTTTGATGGTGGCAAAATAGAAATATATGCGGGTTCATTAGAGGATGTTAGTTCACCCCTAACTCTATTAACGCCATTCAATTATTTTTCGATACATTTAAAGAGTGGAACAAGCTACAAACTCCCAGTTCCAGCAGATTTTAATAGCTTTATTTATGTACTCGAAGGTGAAGTGTCAATTGCTGAAGAATTGGTTCAAAACTTTGAATTTGCTAAAATGGGCAGAAATGAAGCAGCAGATGAAATTCAGTTAACGGCAATGAAAGATACACATCTTGTATACTTTGGCGGACAACCAATTCGTGAACCAATTGTAGTCAGAGGACCTTTTGTCATGAATACGCAAGCTGAAATGAAATCATCGTATGCAGATTTTAGAAATGGTGATTTTTTAGGTGGCGCACCTTATTAAAATTTTGAATGAAAGAGGTGGCTAAGTAGCACCTCTTTTTTTTCGATTTCCGAACAAGAAAGCCCAGCTGAAGTGTATAAAATAATTATTGCAGACCAGTCTTATGTACTTAAGCTCAGTACGGATTTTCGCTATCGTCAATGGTTGAAACAAGAAGCAGAAACCATGAGACAATGTATTAGTTGTAGACGGAAAAGTCTCATGCTTTATCAACTTAGCTGAAATGACAGTTGGGGATTCACGCTATGATGTTGCTTTGGCGATACGAAATTTTAACTCACAGCAACAAAAGTATTTTTATGAGGGTTATGAATTGCACCAACTAACAGACATGGAATACAGTTATTTTGAGCAAGGTTTATATGAATTTTTCTAAGAGGTGAAAGAATGGAAGTTTATTATGCAACGGATAAAGAATTGGAGCAAATCGTTCCGTTATTTACAGACTATCTAAAATTTTATGGCCGTACGCCTGAATATGAGGATATCGTGAAGTTTTTAGGCAAGCGTTTACGCAATGAAGAATCTATTTTTCTTTATGTACGGTATAAAGAAAACGTAATTGGCTTCATCCAACTATATCCAAGTTTTTCGTCACTTTCTCTAAAGCGTTCATATATTTTAAATGATTTATATGTTGCGCCAGAATATCGGAAATTAGGTGCAGCACAAGCTTTAATGGAAGAAGCATTTGCTTTTTGTCAGCAAGCGGGAGCTGTGTATGTATCATTAGAAACGCATCCTGATAATATATCAGCACAAAAGTTATACGAGAAAATTGGCATGAGCCGAGACGATGAATTTTGGCATTACACAAAAAGCTTTTTATAAACTGTCCAATTTGGGCAGTTTTTCTATGTGTAAAAGCGTTTTTTTATAAAAACAGCTAAGTATTCATGATTTTACGGTATACTATACAAAACGGAATATAAGAAAAAGGTACAAATGCTAGTCATTTGTTTAAAAGGGAAGTTCGGTGAGAATCCGGCGCTGTCCCGCAACTGTAAATGTGAGTGCTTTCTATTGAACCACTGTCACCTTTGTGATGGGAAGGGAGAAAGTTATGTTGATCATAAGCCAGGAGACCTGCCTATTTCTTAGTACAGCCATTAACCTACGCGGATAGGAGGTGTTGAGTATGAATGAAGTTATTCTTCTGCATGCTCATTGTACGACAGTAGATTTTAAGCATAGGCAATATCTATGGTTTGAAAATTTGTCGTATGTTGAGCACGAGCGCTCATAGAGACCCTCTACGATTTTAATGTAGAAGGGATTTTTTTATGGGAAAAGGAGAGAGAAAAATGAAAAATTGTATAACAGTCGCGTATGAAGAAAAAATAAAATCTCAAATCATGTATAAACTAGTTGCTGGACAATCGCCTTCTCTAAAAGAAATAGTCGCACAGCTGATTGAGGCGAACGAAGCACAGGCGAGCTATATTATTTCAGCGTATTTTCATGTTAAAAATGAAGTAGTAGGATGATAAATAAATGAGCCTACCACTACTTGTTTGGATTCACTCACAATTTCACCACAAGAATTTGAAGAATATAAGCTAAATATAGATGTTTTATAAAATTACATGAATATAAAAATGAAAAATTACGTTTTAACGTAATTTCTCATTTTAGCGTGTTTAATTGTCGGCAAGTGGGAGATATATACTTGTTTTTGTGAAAATAATCAAAATATTCTTGGAAATTAACTGAATTTTAGCAGGCAGTAGCTGATTTACACTTCTTTTGTTGTTTCTAACATGAAAAATTGTTACGATACATTAATTGAATCTTTAAATAAAAAGATTAAGTCGTAGGAGTGGAGTTTTCAGCATGAATAAAAAAGTACCTTTTTCAACATATGCCATTATAGGAACGATGCTGTTCGGCATGTTTTTCGGGGCAGGGAATTTGATTTTTCCTATTAAACTTGGACAAATGGCTGGTACTGAATTCTGGTTTGCATTAATCGGATTTTTAGTAACTGCAATTGGTCTACCGTTTATGGGAATCCTTGCAATCGGTTTATCCGGAAGTAATGGGTTACGCGACTTAGGGAATCGTGTGCATCCGATGTTCGGCCTTATTTTCTCAGTGGCCCTTTATTTAACAATTGGCCCACTTTTCGCGATTCCACGAACAGCAACAGTCCCTTTTTCAGTAGGGATTGAACCTTTTATTGCACCAGAACATATGAAGCTATGGTTAGTTGGCTTTAGCTTAGTGTTCTTCTTAATTGTTTATTATTTCTCTTTAAATCCTGCAAAAGTAATGGACTATATCGGGAAGTATTTAACACCAGCATTTTTAGTGTTCTTATTTATTTTAATTATTGTAAGTGTAGTCAATCCAATGGGAAGCTTTGAAAAACCTGTAGGAGACTATATTAATGAAGCATTTATGACAGGTTTTAAAGAGGGCTACAATACGCTAGATGCATTAGCCTCACTGGCATTTGGTATAGTAGTCATCAATGCGATTAAGAGTCGTGGAATTACGAATACAAAGGATATCGCGATGGCTACTTGGAAATCAGGTATTTTTGCGATGACTCTTATGATGATCATTTACGCATTCATCACATATATGGGTGCGACAAGTGTGGAAGCAGTTGGGACATTTGATAATGGCGGCCTTATTTTTGCTGCAGTAGCGAAGCATTTCTTCGGTTCCTTCGGTGGTATACTATTAGCCATTATTATTATCTTGGCATGTCTAAAAACGAGTATTGGGTTAATTACAGCATGTAGTGAATTCTTTCATGAATTATTACCAAAAATCAGCTATAAAAAATTCGTGCTTATTTTAACTTTTGTTTCTTTTGTTATTGCGAATTTTGGTTTAAGTAATATTATTAAATTCACAGTTCCAGTATTAATGTTCCTATATCCATTAGCTATTGTGTTAATTTTATTAGCATTACTTTCACCTTTATTTAAAGGGCGTCAAAGTGTCTATGCAATTTCCATGTTCTTTACATTTTTCGTCAGTATTATTGATGGCTATAAAGCATTAGTGGAACAATTACCGCAAGTGAAAGTGGGCTTTTTACAGTCGATTGAGAAATTCTATTCAGCTATTTTACCATTATATGATATTGGTTTAGGATGGGTTGCACCCGCGGCAGTAGGAGCCATTATTGGTTATATTGTTTCTTTAATAAAAAAATAAAAGTGAGTGAAGACAGAGTAAATCAAATGTTGATTTGCTCTGTTTTTTTATCTGTCCTATGTATGAATAGTAACGGATTTTGAATGGATATAAGAATTATGAGTGGGCGTTTTTGATTTCAGGATGCAACTATATTACAGCATAAGCGTCCCTTTACATAACATGCTTCTAATAGCTAAATTGCGTTATTTATTAATATTG
>JAGHSJ010000130.1 GCA_018065935.1 Candidatus Kurthia equi | reverse complement strand
GGAATAAGGAAGATAGCCCCATTATTAGAAGATTGGAGGGATATCTATGAAAAACCTTGTAAACTATACGATTCAACTTTCTTTATTCATTGTTTTTGGAGCTGCTTATGCACAGCTTGCTTCTAGCTATGTCCCTTTATACATATTTAGCGAAGATGTTCGTGAGACTTTGTTCTTACTGTTCGCTGCAATCTCCAGTTTATTATCCGTTCAATTACTTAAAAATGTATTTGGATTAACGAATACCAAATAATAATGGTTGCATTAACTACTGTAGTACGTTAAAATTTTAGCATCAGGTACTAATAGTAACTATATGTAGGAGGCTATTATGGAAAACTTATTAAACTTTAAAAATAAAAACATCGTCGTTATGGGTGTAGCCAACGATCGCAGTATCGCTTGGGGTATCGCAAAATCACTCTTCTCTATCGGCGCTCATATTACATTTACATATCGTAAAGAACGTTCGCTAAACAAACTAACAAAACTTTTAACAGATGTGGATCCAGCTACGTATGATGTGGTTCAATGTGATGTCAACAGTGACGAAAGTATTCAAGCCGCCTTCACTGAAATCGGCGAAAAACGTCAAGTCATTCATGGCATAGTCCACTCGGTCGCTTCTTCATTAACAGAGGATTTGAAAAACCGCTTTTTAGAAACTTCTCGTGACGGCTACGCCTTTGCACAAGATACGAGCGCCTACTCACTCATCGCTGTTGCCAAAGCTGCACACCCTTATATGACTGAAAATGGGTCAATCGTAACGATGAGTTATTTAGGTGCTGATCGCGTACTTGAAGGCTACAATGTGATGGGCATCGCTAAAGCAGCTCTAGAAGCCTCTGTACGCTATCTTGCAGCTGACATCGGCCAAGACAACATCCGCGTCAACGCCATCTCTGCAGGACCTATCAAAACCATCTCAGCGAAGGCCGTTCCTTCATTCAATCAAATCTTAAACAAAATCGAAGATGCCTCTCCAATGCGTCGCAACATTACGCAAGAAGAAGTCGCAAATATGACGATTGTCATGCTAAGCCAACTATCAAGCGGCGTAACAGGCGAAATCATCTATGTTGACTCAGGCTATAATATTTTAGGTATTTAAACAACAAAACCCGATACAGACCAGACGAACTGGACTGCATTGGGTTTTTATTTTCGTTTTATTCAGCGCTTAATTCTTACTTGATAGTCATTAAATCATTCTAATCATTTACACTATTTAACAGCGTATTCTCCCTCACTTCAATACCTACTATTTGTGTGAGACAGTATGCCCCTCCAACACCCCATTATCCTTCATTTATTAAAAGCTTACAAAATCAGAAAATCTATTTTACTTAAACTATAACAAAAACCTGACTCTCCTAAGAGAATCGGGGAAATTTATTTAATTAATTTATTTTAATCGATTAAAGCTTCATTAATTTTTGATTAATTGTCTACAAATTCTTTGTTACTGTAACTATTTTTGCTTGAGTAATTAACTCTGTTTTGCTGCTTATTGTAATCTCCCATTGATCTTGCGCTTCCAATTTTTTCACTTCATATAAAATATCTTCATTTTCTGTTAAGTTAGCATGGTTTTGAAGAATTGCATTTTCAGTCACCTCTGTAGCTAAAGTCATATCTTGTATTTTTTTAAAAATTTCATCCATTAAATTTTCAATTTCAGGATTTGTTTCTACGTTAACAATCACTCTTTTTGTTTGAGCAGTCCCTTTTTTTGCATCATCTTGAATCGTTAAAATATATATATTTGTTTCACTGTATCTTCTTGATTTATACGTCATACCATCTTTTTTAGTTAAGCTCGCTATAATTGAATCCTCATCTACTAAAGAACCGAATGGTAAGACAATTGCTTCTGGTATGGATTGAATCGCAGAAGTAATCTGAGAATTTGCTTGCTCCTATTCTTCACCTGTTGTTATCTCTGGTTCTGGTTCCTCATTATCACCTGATGAATCCAATATATCTTTTTCAGCATCCGGTTCTACTTCTTCTGGTATTGATGCGGCTATTAAATTTAATTCTTCTCGCGCTGTAACTAATTGCTCAACAGTCATGCTTTGTAATTCAGCTACTGTTTTCAATTGTTTTTCTTGATCTTCATTAAAACCTTCTTGCCAAGCTAATTCTAAAGCTTCATCATATGCTTTTTTTGCAATTACTCGTTCGTTTAATGCATTATATACGGTTTCTAATTTTTCAAGTGACAAATCTAATGCACTTACTGTTAACCAAGTTACTTCTCCCTTATCGATTAATATTTCTCCATTAATTAATTGAAGCCCCACTTCTGTTGCTTCTTTAACTAAATCTGGATAGTACGATGCATAACCATTTCTAAGAGCATCATCTACAATTATCTGTGCGTCTTTTAAATTCTGAATTTTTCTCGCATGAGAAAACCCTTCTTTCACATCTACTAAATTTGCTTCAGTAACATGAATAAGTCCTGCGTCTACATAATCTCTTACAGTTAAAATTATGCCATTTGCCTTATCATTCCCTTTAATCACTTTAGCTAAAGCTGCGCTTATTTCTACTTCTGGTTCTGTTGAAGAATTACTATTTGATGAGTTGTTACTAGATGAATTATTACCTGTGTTTTGAGAAGCTTGTTGCTGTTCCTTCTCTTTCTGCTCTTTTTCTAGTTGTTCTTTCTTCGCTGTTTCTTGATCTTGTATAGCCTGCTCTTTCGTTGTATTAATTGTTTGTAACGCTGTTTTTAGTTGGTCTATATTTAACTTGCCTGTTAAGTCTAATGTGTTTTCTGCCAGCATTTTTTGAATAGTAGCCCAATTTTCAGCGGTGAAGTCTTTTTCTTTTAGTCCACCGATTGCTTTTTTATAGCTTGCGATTGCTTCATTTTTTTCTACATCCACTGTTTTTCCTTTATACCAAACATTTTTGTATACATAGTCACCTTTATTTACTTTACCATTTACATAAAGTAAACCGTCTGCTGTGATACCTGTTGCTTTTTTACCGCCCGCATAAAATTGTCCATTTACAACGCCTGTCGCTTTTTTTCCTGCTACGTATTTAATGCCGTTGATTGTTGTGCTCGCTTTTTTTCCTGAACTATATTTTATCCCATTAACAATGCCCTTAAAGATTACACCGTTTTTATATAATTTACCTTCATATGTAGCATAGCCTTTCACAGGCTTCCCAGTTTTTTTATCCATTAATTTATTATTTTTCTTTACTGAATCTGTTTTTTTAGCTGTTTTAATCTTTTCTTTTGCTGATGCGTCTATTTGTGCTACAACGAATGTACTTACTACCATTGATGTAGCTAAGGTAAGTGCAGCTACTTTTGAAAATATTTTCATGATGTCATTCCTCCAATCATTTAATAGGTATTTAAAGCTAAATAATTTTCTCTTTTATAGTAAAATTTAACTATAGTATTTCTAACTTATTTTGATGAACTACATGATAAAAATTAGGAGGCTCTGTATCTATTCACTTACTTCCCCCATGATAAAAGCATAATTTTAATAAACCTTATTTACTTTCTCTCCCAATCAATTTCCATTGATTTAAATTCTTTAATCTGAGCATATGTATATTGTCCATGATGTAAACAAGCTTCTACTATTAAAAAATAGTAGCACAAACCATGGCCTTGGTCTGTGCTACTAATCTTAGTATGTCTCTAACTATTTTATTCTGTTAAGCGTTTCACAATGTCTTTGATTTTACCGGGCTGCGCTAAATAGAGTGAGGTGCCTGCCCATAATGAGAGGTTCTCTGCACGATGATTTGCGACAGCACGTGCTCGAATGCCTTTTGTTAAGTCGTTTTGATAAGGGAATGGAGCGACTGGTAACATTTCCATTTTATCAATAAAGCTATTTCGTATACCTCTTGCGGGTTTACCTGAAAAAGCTTTCGTGATAACTGTTTGGTCATTTGTAGCGTTTAGGATGGCTTCCTTATAAGCCGATGCAGCGCCACTTTCCTCACTGACAACAAATACCGTCCCTAGCATAACGGCCTGTGCGCCTGCTTGTAAATAGTTTTCAATTTGCTGCTTTGTCGCTATTCCGCCAGCCACTATTAATGGTTTGGTTGTTAATTTTGTAGCATGTGCGAGTAAATCATTCAACGGCATGTATTGGAATGGTTCAATGAATGAACCACGATGCCCTCCAGCTTCAGCACCCTGTAGACAAATGGCATCCACTCCTATTTCTTCGCTCATGCGTACCTCGTCTGGAGAAGTAGCCGTCACAAAAACAAGGACGCCATGCTCATGTAGTTGGCGGACTTGCAGTGGCGTTGGTAGGCCAAATGTAAATGAGCATACCGCAACGCCCTCTTCAATTACTGCCTCTACCTGTTCTTCATACTTCGTTATGGATAAATTTATTTGATCTCTCTTCGTTTGTTCATCAACATTTGCATCTATTAATGCCTGTTTAGCGATATTAATTTCATGTTGGACGATTCGTGGCATTTCATGTGCAAAAAGATTAATCATAAACGGTTTATTTGAATGTTTCTTTACTTCACGAATGATTTGGCGTGTTTCGTCGCCACTCATATACCCTGCTCCTATAGAACCTAGAATACCTGCTTCTAAGCTTTCAATCACCATTTCAGCTGTTGTAATTCCAGCCATAGGTGCCTGAATAATAGGATATTTCATCAATAGTGTGTTAAATAAAGTCATCACTTGCCCCCTTGTATAACTGATACCCTTAGCTTTTACTGATAGTCCCCTCGACCGCAATATTTTTTTCCTTTAGCATGTCAACTAAACTTCATTGACAGTACCTCCGACTATCATATACTATTAATTTCAAAAAATGCAATTATTTATGCCCCAATCATCAAAAAGTGTCACTTTTTACTATTTTTTCTAAAAAGCTATTTCCCTACCCTTAAATTAGGCCTATGTAACTATTTTCTAGCGCAAAATAAGACAACCCGAATGGATTGTCTCATGCGTACTTTTTCACTTTTCTACCGATTAAAATCGACCATATCCGACTAAATATTTATTCCACCAATCAAGAGATTCGATGACTACACCATTATTTTGAGAATCAAGCATACGCCCATCTCCCAGATAAATACCTACATGTGCAACGCCTTTTCCATAGCTAAAAAAGACTAAATCTCCTGATTTCGCTTCAGAGGCGTCAATTTTATCAGCAGCTAAATATTGCTGGGCAGCTGTTCTTGGAATAGATACCCCCGCTTTTTTAAATGACCACTGCGTTAAGCCGGAGCAATCAAAACCAGATGATGGTGTTGAGCCTCCCCATACATAGGATGTTCCGAGATATTTACTGGCTTCTGCAATCACTGCTTTAGCCTGTGTATCACCATCGACAGTCGGTGCTTGCTGATTTTTATCGGTTACTTTCCCACCATTTGAGCCATTCCCCGCACTCCCCGATTGTCCAACCACAGCGGGAGTGTCCGTATCCGCTTCAATTGCTTCATCTTGTTGCGTTTCAATTACCTCAACCTCTTGCTGCTGTTGTTGCTGTTGAGCCTGTGCCTCGGCTTGTTGTTGTGCCTGTTTGGCTTCTGCTTGCTCTTGTTGCTCAATCGCCTGCTGTTGCAAAAATTCTTTTTCAGCTAAAGCTTTTAAGCGTGCGGCCTCTTTTTCTTTCGCAATACGTTCTTTTTCTAGTTTTTCCTGCTGTTTTTTCGTCGCAATTTGTTCTTTTAGTTTCAATGATTTTGCTTTGTTTTCAAGTTGCTTCACTTCTAAGTTTTTTTCTTGCTCTTGCATTTCTTGAAATTGTTGCTGTAAATCATTCTTTTTATCTAGCAACTTTTGTTGCTGGTCTTCAAGATCTGTTTTATCTTGCTCTTGTTGATTCAGTAAATCTTTATCCGCATCAATGATAGTCTTGACTGAAATCGCTCGCGATAGTAAATCACTAAAGCTATCTGCCCCTAATATCACTTCTAAATATGGACTGACGACAGATTCCTGCTCTTGATAAGCCGTCATTCGTTCATTTAATAAGGTTTCACGTTGCTTCATTCGCTTTTCAGTTTCTACGATAGAGGCCTCCACATCAACAATATCTGATTGTGTTTTTTTAAATTGCTTGACCTTTTCTTGAAGATCTCTATGTAATTTAGCCAATTCTCTATCCAATTTTTTAATTTGCTTATCTATTTGCTGTTTCTTTTTTGACATTTCTACAGATGATTCATTTGCTTGTGCTAGGACTGGCGCTGGCGCATATACACTACTACACACAATTGTAAAACTTAACATCATACTTTTAGACCACTGCTTCACGCTAAATCCCTCTTTTCTTCTAAAAAATATCCTTATCTATCATACCATTGTCTTAATTTTATCATAGTGATTTTTCATATTTATTCCCAAAACTCCCTAAGTCGAGGGAATTTAATTCAAAGCGAATATAACTTTGCTAAATCAAGATATGATACACTACAGTATATATAGTGTACGGGGGGTTTATAGATGAAATATGCATTAGTTGGAGATTTACATTCCAACATTGAGGATACAGTCGCGGTGCTCGAACAAATAAAAAGCATGGCAGAACCCCTTCAAATAATCGGGTTAGGTGATTTATATGAATGTAAAATCAGTAAAAAGAAAGCCAAAAATCACAGCACGCTTTCTTTAGTAGAGGCAGCAGAAATGCCCATTGAATTTACAAACTTACTAACCTTTCCTTCTATTATAGGGAATCAAGAACTTCGTATTATGCGGACGACGGGGACGACCCTTTTTCAAGATTTCCCTGAAAAAATACAGATTGAAGGCGCAACGCTTATACATGGTCACCAATTTACGTGGCTTGATGATGTCACACCTAAACGAAAAAAATGGAACAGCCACTCGTTTTTTTCGGTCACAGTCACCACAGCGCACTTTTTCACAAAGACCAATCCATACCAATTGAATTTTTGAAACCTATGAAGCTTGAGAAAAATAGTTATTCAATTAACGTGGGTTCCGTTATATACCACCGAGAATGGTGCATATACGATACGGTGGAACGCTCAATTACATTTATGAAGGCATAAGGAGGAAGATTAGATGGAATGGCAACAGTTAGAGTACTTTCAGGTACTCGCGAAAATTCAGCATATGACAAAATCTGCCGAACTACTCTCAATTTCACAACCAGCCCTTAGTCGCTCGATTGCTAGACTAGAGGATGAACTAGGCGTGCCACTATTTGAAAGACAGGGGCGCTCAATCCACTTAAATCGTTATGGAGAAATTTTCGTCGAGCGCGTGCATAATATTATGCGTGAATATCAACTAGGTTTGGCCGAAATTCAGCAGATTGTCGATCCGAATCATGGCGAAGTATCACTCGGTTTCCTACATACTTTAGGAACGAATGTTGTGCCCGATTTAATTCGTCATTTTCGTGAGCAAAATGAAAATATTCACTTTTCTTTGAAACAAAATCACACACATTTACAGTTATTAGAATTAAAATCAGGTGACTTAGATTTATGCTTACTAGCCGAAATGGAAGTAGAAAAACCAATTGCATGGCGTGAGCTTTGGCGGGAAAAATTACTTGCCATCGTTCCATCCAACCATCCTTTTGCTAAAAAAACGTCCATTACCTTAACTGAACTTGCTACAGAGTCTTTTGTCTTATTGAAAAAAGGCTATGCATTGCGCATACAAATCGATGAATTATTTGATGAAAAAGCCATTACACCGAATATTACCTTTGAAGGTGATGAGGTAGCAACGGTTTCTGGCTTTGTCGCAGCCGGTCTAGGCGTCTCTATCCTTCCAGAAGGCGATGAACTTAATCAAAATAAAATCACGAAAATACCTATCTCTGACGTGAAAGCAGAACGCGTCATCGGAATGGCATGGTCTGAAGGGCGTTACCTCTCTCCTGCCGCTGAAAAATTCCAACAATTTATTTTTGATTACTTTAAAAAATAAGCAAAGAAAACGCGAAGATATAGCATTTCATTGTCTTTCAGCTAAAAGTTAAGTTAAGAGCAACATAGAGTGGATAGAAAACTTCTTTTCACCTTCTAAAACCAAAATAAAAGGCAAAATCGCATGAAAAATACGCGATTTTGCCTTTTTTGATTCACTGTAAATGAAGTGATGTGTATACTTATGAGCTAAACAGAAGTAAGCTATTTTACTGTCTTATCTGTTTTTTAAAATTTATTGTGCTACGTAATCTAATTCTTCGCCTAATGCTGCTAGGCGTTCGATTACTTCTTCTTGTGAAATGTTATGTTTGATAATATAACGATTTCGTGGGGTAACGCGACATTCATGTGTACATCCACCTAAATGCTTAGCTTCATTTTCTTCAGACGCTAAAATTTGTTCGTTACAGTCTGGATTACCGCAATTAATATAACGTTCACATGGTGTACCGTCGAAATGATCGACACCGACGATAACATGCTCTACTTGGTTAATCGGAACCGTTAAACGTTCGTCAAATACATACATTTGACCATCCCATAATTGACCTTTTGTTTTTTCGTCTTTACCATAAGTTGCGACACCACCGTGTAATTGGCCTACATCACCAAAACCTTCACGTTTCATCCAACCAGAGAATTTTTCACAGCGAATACCACCTGTGCAATAAGTTAAGACGTTTTTACCTTCAAATAATTCACGGTTTTCACGTACCCACTCTGGTGTATCACGGAAAGTTTTAACATCTGGGCGAATTGCGCCACGGAAATGACCTACATCATATTCATATGTGTTTCGTACATCAAGTACGACCGTATCTTCTCGTTGCATTTCTTTTAAGAATTCTTCAGGTGCTAAATGACGACCTGTTAATTCATGTGGATTCACGTCTTCTTCTAAGCCTAAGTTAACAAGCTCTGGACGTGGACGTACATGCATTTTTTTAAATGCGTGTGTATCCGAATCATCAATTTTAAAGACGATGCCTTCAAATAGTGGATCTGCTTTCATTGCAGCCATATATTGGTTTGTTTGCTCTTCAGTTCCTGAAACAGTCCCATTAATACCTTCGTTCGCTACTAGAATACGTCCCTTTAATTCTAAGCTCTTACAGAAAGCCAGGTGCTGCGCTGAAAATTCAGCAGGATCTTTAATGTCTGTATAAAAATAATAAAGCAATACTTTGTATTTCATTATGGTTTCCACCTATCATGTAATATTTGCAAGATATTCCCAGATAGCTTCTAACTATATCATTGCATAGTCCATCTTCAAAAATGAACAATAGCTTTATTATATAAGTTCTTTGCGTTAAAAGAAAGAAAAAAATCTACAATAACCTTTCCAGTATAGACCCTTCTTTATTCCCCATGATTCTTCTCACTACTTTTTAAATAGATGGCATTATATAGACCTTTCGCAAAATTAGACAAAAAAACCGAATAGCTACACTTTTACATGTGCTATTCGGTAAATGATTCAATTATGCTTCATTTTTAACTTTTAAATAGTTCCCAAAATATTTCAATAAATCATCTACGATAAAGAAAATCGCACCTAATGTAAAACCAGCAGTTAGTAACTCTGGCTGTAAAGTCGTTTCACGATTGGAATTCACCCATGTAAATAAAAATACTAGGATAGCAAAGCCTGCGCCTAGAAAAGAATGATATAGGAAAGATACACCTGAAATATTTAATTTTGATGCTGCTATCGTATCTGAAATGTACGACACAATTAAACCGTAAGTAAATATTACAGGGAAGGTGATAACGCTCATTTGCATAGCAGATATCATAAAGCCATCCTGATAATTATTATAAAGTAACGGTACGATAAAAAAAGCAGCTAGGGAGGTGATGAAGGCACTAATGAGTTTCCTCTCAGTCACAATGTTTCCCCTCTCTAATTTGGTATTGATTTTTACTCATAATTTGCAATTTTCGCTTGTTACGAACAAATAAACTATCCTCTAACTATTATACATATTTCTCTTTTCTTTGCAAACAATCTAACAATTACTAGGAGTTGTTACTTTTTTATGTTAATTTAATGATAATTTGAACATATATTACGCAAGGTAATTTTACCTCACTATTGACAAAAATTATGAAAATGGGTATATTTAAGTTAACCAAATATTTTATATAGTTAACACAAAGGGGTGTATATATGAAAAATAATTCACTGAAAATGTGGATTGTATCTGCTTTATTCGCAGCTTTTATCGCAATATTCGCTCAATTGACATTACCATTACCACTAGTTCCTATTACCGGTCAAACTTTTGCCGTTGGACTTGCCGTTACCATATTAGGCATGCGCTATGGTACCTTGTCCATCATCATTTACATTTTACTCGGTGCAATTGGCGTCCCGGTTTTCAGCTTAATGACCGGTGGGATTGGGATTATTCTAGGACCAACAGGTGGATACATAATCGGATTTCTTCCGAGTGCTTATATCATGGGATTCTTACTCGAGCGCTACGGATTCACTAAAAAAAATGCATTCATTATTAATTTAATTGGCATGTTAATCACATTACTCTTCGGAACAATTTGGCTAAAATATGGGTCGCATCTGACATGGTCAGCCGCTATAACTGCAGGAATCCTACCATTTCTAATCGTCGGAGTTATAAAAGCATTCGCCTCTGGACTCGCTGGTATTGTCGTACGTAATCGCCTCGTAAATGCAAAATTATTACCAGCTGTTACTAAAAAAATCTCCGCCTAATGTATCGTGAATTGATTCCAATCGTTTACTAAAAATGAATAATATGTACTAGATTTAAATAGTCGTTTCTAAGATGAAATCATTGATTTATTAAATGATTTCATCTTTTTATTCTCAAAAACTTTGTTCTTATCACCATGCTTATCTTGAGATTAGGAAAACCCTTCCGACTATTATCGAACAAAAAAAGTAGAATCACATATACTATGCGACTCTACTTCTGTTTCATTTATTTATAGTTGAAAGCTTCGTTGTTGTTTAATAATCCATTTATCCATTACTCTAAAGATTAGTAAGAATACTACTGTAACAAGCACACCTTTAATCAAGTTAAATGGTAAAATACCTGCTACGATTGTGCTACGTAAAGCTGCACCTGTTTCCACTGGAACATTTAAGAAAAAGTTATACATCGGCATGAATGCGAAGTAATTTAATACGCTCATTCCAATTGCCATCGTAACTGTACCAATGATTAAACCAAATGTAAGTCCTTTTTTAGAACGTAATTTTTTGTAGATAAAATAAGTTGGTAAAATGAATAAAATACCTGTTACAAAATTCGCCATATGACCCACTGGAACGCCTGTAGGGCTACCTGTGTAAACCCAATCAATGATATTTTTTAGTAATTCAACCGTGATACCTGCAACTGGTCCTAAAATAATTGCTGTAATTAAAGCAGGGATATCACCAAAGTCTACTTCTAAAAACGCTGGAAATGGTGGAATTGGAAAGTTTAATAGATGCAGTAAAAATGCAATACTACTCATCATTCCAATAACAATCATTTTTTGTAACTTTTTGTTCTTCATGTTCTTCCTTCTCCTTTTGCGGATTCACTTCACAAAGAGGTTAGGATTTAGCGTCTTTATTTAAAAATGAAAATCCCACACGAAAAATTATCGTGTGGGAGAATAGGCATCATTAAATAAACGTCATTCAAACCAAAATTTGAACAAAACGCTGTACCTTCACCTTCTCCCATCCAGACTATACTGTCGGCTTTGGAGTTGCACCAAATCAACCAATTAAGGCTCGCGGGCTGATGAGCTAACATGAACAAGATTGTCCGTCGCTCAATTACCGCCGGTCGGGAATTGCACCCTGCCCCGAAGATGAACCGTATTATTTTATTTGTACTACCCATTCATCATACAAAAAAAGTCTTGAATTGTAAAGAGAAAAAACTCTCGAATTCAAGACTTTAATATTAATTCCTATAAGTTTACTTAGTCTTTTAAAGGTAAATAGAAAATAAAGGTCGTTCCAACATTTACTTCACTCTCTACATCAATTCGACCATTATGCGCTTTCACGATGTTACTCGCAATTGCTAAGCCGAGGCCTGTACCACCCTTACCTCTTGTACGTGCCTTGTCTGCCTTGTAGAAACGTTCAAAAACAAATGCTAGATCCTCTCGTGGAATGCCTGCTCCATCATCTTGAATACGAATACGCGCTTCCATGCCATCAGAATCAACTAACACCTTAACATGACCACCATTTGCTGTATGACGAATCGCGTTGTCAATTAAGTTCGTCAACACCTGCTCAATGCGATCTTCATCCATCATGATGGTCTCTGTGTCATCAAATGTCGTTTCAAAAGATACCTCAATGTCCTTTTCTTTTCCTCGTTGAACAAATTTCTGTGTCATGCGTTCAAAGACGTGATTGATTCCTGTTTCATCTAAATACAAACGCATTTTCCCTGATTCCATTCGAGCTAAATCAAGTAAGTCCGTCACTAGACGTCCCATACGCTGCGACTCATCATAAATAATACGAATCATTTCATTCTTTTCTTCTTCTGAGGACACTACATCATCTAGAATTGCCTCTGAGTACCCTTGTAACATTGAAATAGGTGTACGCAACTCATGAGAGACATTGGCAATAAAGTCTGAGCGCAATTTATCTAAGCGATGCTTCTCGGTCTCATCGCGGAACACAGCGACAGCTCCACGTACAGAATCCGCACTATATAACGGACTAATCGAAATGACATAATAGAAGCCGTCGATTTCTAACTCCTCTTCTAGCTGCTCTTCTAAATCTAACACATGCTCTAACATATGATAGATTTCCATTGGCAATGGTTTCGAGCTATCTGCCCCTTTATTAAGGAACCATTTTTGTAATAGAAGCTCAGCTGGTGGATTACTTAATAAAATCGTACGATCACGATTAAATGTAATTACTGAATCCGTCAATGAAGTTAATATACTTGAAAGCTGTTCTTTTTCTTGATTGATGACTTCTACATGGTGTTTTAACTGACGTCCCATTTGATTGAAGGCTGTCGCTAATTGACCAATTTCATCTCGGCCATGAACAGGTACTTTGGCATCAAATTTCCCTTTTGATACTTCAAAAGCCGCTTCACGCATTTTACGTAGCGGTGAAGTGATTCTTGAAGAGAGGAAGAAAGCAAATATCGTTGTTAAAACCAGTGCAATTGCTGCTGATAAAAAGACAATTTTCGTTGTCTCCTGCGTTGTTCGGTGAATTGCATCTGGACTTTGATAAATAAAGACAACCCCATGAGCTTCTGTCTCTACATTAATGGGTGCAGCTAAAACGATGTAGTTTTCTAAATGATTTTTCTCATCCGTTGAAGGTAGCATCATTTCTTTCACTACCGTTTTTTCTGAGAAATAGACCTCATCAAAAGCTTTATTTGAAGTGATTTTTTTTTGAATTTCTTTTTGATTTATACCTTTTTGTATGGAATATTCAACATCTCCCTTGGCGGAAGATATCAATGCATTGGTTTCTTCTCCTAAAATATCAGAAATAATCGCTTGAGTGGATGCAAGCGTATCATGTTCATTTACTACACGTGCGATGGTAGTCGCTTCTTGGCGTAAGGATTTTTCAGCCTGCTGTGTATTAAAGTTAGATAGAAACTCCAACATTAATATTGTAAATATAAACAAGACAAAGGAAACGAGAAGCAAAATGGTTACCCAAAGCTTCCCGACAATGCTGTTCCATATTCTAGTCATTAATAACCTCGAATTTATACCCTACGCCCCAAACAGTGACAATCATTTTCGCTGCTTCTTCAGAAACGCGATTTAATTTCTCACGTAAACGTTTAACATGTGTATCTACCGTACGTAAGTCTCCGAAGAAATCATAGTGCCAGACTTCTTTTAATAGTTGTTCACGATCAAATACTTTATCAGGTGATTTTGCTAAAAAGTATAGCAATTCATATTCTTTTGGTGTTAAGTTCACTTCTTCACCATCAGCTGAGACACGATGGGCGTCATGATCAATTGTTAAGTGTGGAAAAACAACTAAATCTTTAGACGCTGATGATGCTGAGATTGGTGCGAATGCAGCTGAGCGACGTAAAATAGCTTTAATTCGTAAAACTACTTCGCGAGGGCTGAAAGGTTTCACGATATAATCATCTGCACCTGTTTCAAAACCCTGTACTCGATTTGCTTCTTCGCCTTTTGCTGTTAATAATACGATTGGTGTCGTTTTCTTTTCACGAATATGCTCTGCAGCTTGCAGACCATCCATTTCTGGCATCATAATATCTAAAATAATACAATGGTAATCATTTTCTAATGCCTTTTCTACAGCCTCTAAACCGTTCTCTGCCTCTTCTACTAAGTATCCCTCACGTTCTAAATACATTCTAAGTAATCGACGAATACGATCCTCATCATCTACAACTAATATTGAAATTTGTTCACTCACAAATAATTCCTCCCCCGACTCTTATAGACCTATTGTACAACCCAAAACTGTAAAAGAAAAGGAAACGACCTATACTATACACAGTTTTGACACTAATTTGTAAAAAAATACCATAAAATACAGCTTTTTTTAACAAAAGAAATGGAGCTAAAATAGCACCTAAGGTAACTATTTGCCCCAATTCTAGTTTTTTATTAATTATCCAGCATACGAGTGTAACCCAGCAATAATCAGGTTTACAGCGACAAAGTTAAACATAATAATCGCGAATCCAATTACTGCTAGCCATGCAGATTTCTTACCTTCCCAACCTTTTGAAAGGCGAAGATGTAGAAATGCAGCATAGAACAGCCAAGTAATCAGTGCCCATACTTCTTTTGGATCCCAGCCCCAGAACCTTGACCAAGCTTCTTGTGCCCAAATCATAGCAAATACAAGTGCACCTAATGTAAAGACAGGGAAACCAATTAATACGGCACGATAGCCGATTTCATCCATCAGCTGTGAATTCGCATTTTTCACAAGTGGCTGTAGCTTCTCAGAAATTGATTTACGTAATACTAAACGTAATAAGATATAAATCAATGTACCAAATATAAATGACCATGCAACCGTTGTTAATTTTTTCGCATTGATTAATGCAGGCATATCAACAAGAGGGTCCATTCGATCTTCTGTTAATAATTTATGTTCATTCATACCAAATAAAGCGGGTGTGTTATAGACAATTTCTTGTGTTGCTTCATTTTTATCTACATACGAGAATTTAGCCTCGTAATGCATTGAACTAAAAATCGTTGTGACAACAACAAAGCCTATAACAACTACTAATGTATACATGACAGTTTCTAACCAGAAACGTTCTTTGCTTCTGACTTTCATATTGACATGCTTCATCAAATAAACTAAACCTGCAAAGGCACTAATGGCTAAAATAGATTCACCAATTACCGTTGTAATAACATGAATGGTTAACCAGTATGATTTTAACGCAGGAATTAGTGGTGACACTTCTTTCGGAAACATGCTCGCAAATGCAATGATAATAAGTGCCACTGGAAGAGCAAATATTCCTAAAGATGGTACACGATAAATGAAGTAAATCAAAATAAATGCTCCAACGATAAACATCCCAAAAGCAGCTGAAAACTCAAACATATTACTAATTGGCGCATGTCCAGAGTATATCCAGCGTGTAATAAAGTATCCTAGATTACTTATGAAACCAATTACTGTAATCCAAATACCAATCGTTCCCCATTTTTGATTGGATGCAGATACGCCTTTATCTTTATGACGAATAGCCCCTCCAAAAAATAGTGTTGCAACTAAATACGCAATAAATGCGATGAATAATAAAGTACCACTCAAATCTAGTAAGTTCATCAGGCGTTGTCACCTTCCCCTTTTTCAGCGTGTTCTTCTTTCTTCTGTGCTTCATCTAGTTGATCTGTATAGTTTGGTAAATTTGCATGAGCAACGACTTGATCCAGTTCTTTTTTAATACCGAACCAGTTTTTATTCGCATGCGATGCAAGTAATAAGCGACCGTCCTTCGTATATTGTAGCCATAAGCGACGATGACTGAAGTACGAGCCAATCGTTACACCAATCATGAAGATGATGCCTCCTATTAACAGGATAGGCAATGTCTTATCTTGACGTACCGTAAAATTAGAGGCATTTCGTGTTTCTACCGAGCTAAATGTCATTTTGTATTTTGTTTCCCCTAAAGGCTCTAGCGTTTGCTTGATTGCTACAAAACTTGTTTCACCTTTTGGAACTTCTGGTGTAATCATTTGGAAAATAAATGCTGGGTTATTTGGAATAGCTGATGCTGATTGTGGCTCACCATCTTCAAAGCCCGTAAAATCGGCATAGTATTTCTTCAGCTTAACCTTTGTTTGCTCATCGATAACATATTCCTTTTGAGGATTCGTCAAATCGACAGAGATATCGCCCAGTGATTTTCCTGACTCTTTATTCACTAGCTCAAAATTCATTGTTTTTAATTCATCTTGACGATAATCCATTTGATACAATGCAAAACCATCATGTTTTAACGGCTTATTCACTTGAATACTATAATCTAGTACTTTTTCTAAATTATCCGTATTCCCTGCAATGGCATCTTTTTCTTGATAGAGTGTGACATCACTTTGATAATTCTTCGCTTTCGAGTTAACTGCATCGACAGCTTTTTGTGAATCCTTTGTTTTGCCGTCACTCTCTTCATAGGTTTCGAATATAAACTTGTTATTATGTATATAATAGCCTTCGATTCCTGGTATTGCGGCGGTTTCACCTTCACGTATCCACATTGATTTATCTAAATAAAAACCAGGCATTAAGCGTAACATAACACCAATAATAAACACGATAAGACCAATGTGATTAATATAAGGACCCCAACGTGCAAAACGCCCCTTTTCTGCAAGGAGTACATTTTCTTCACGGCGTACCTTGTATTTCATTGATTCCATTTTTTCCTGTGTTAAATCAAACGCTTGTGCTGCTTCTTCAGCTGTCATTTCTTTCACACCAAAAAGTCGTTGGCGCTTCATAAATGATTCATGACGTCTAACCCTTTGTTTTTTCAATGATTTATAGAGTGGAATGCCTCGATCTAAGCTGGCAATAATAATAGAAATAGCCAACATACCAACAACAATTTGGAACCACCATGAGCTATAAACATCACTTAAACCAATTTGGTAGTATACTTTACCAAAAAAACCATATTGTTTTTCATATACATCCACAGCATTTTCGCCATCTGGAACAGCGACATACATTGCCTGTGGTAAAAATGTACCTAGTGCTGCAATCACCAGTGTGATAACAATTAAACTGACACCGACTTTGACACTAGAAAAGAAATTCCATATACGATCGACTATTGTTTTCTTATATGTTTTCGAACGAATTGCTGTTCCTTCGTAGCGCATATCCGCTAACTTCTTACCTTTTTCTTCCTCCGTTAATGGTCTTCCGCATTTTTCACAAAGATGCGTTCCAGTAGGATTGGAATGACCACATACACATACTATTTTCGCCATATCCAAGAACTCCTTATTTAAGGTATTAAGCTCTCCATATATTGATCAAATTCTGGTTCCGTGATGCCATATGTAAGTATTTTCTGAATATTCCCTTTAGAATCAATTAAAAATGTTGCTGGGAGTTGGTCCACATTATAGGTTCTCATCACAGATTTTGATTTATCAATTGTCATAGGGAAGTCGAGATTATACTCGTCCACAAAATTTCGCACTTCAAAATCAGATTGAGCAATATTGATTGATAGAACTTGTACACCTTGATTTTTGTACTTGTTATAAGAATTATTTAAAGCTGGCATTTCTTCCTTACATGGTGGACACCAAGTACCCCAAAAATTAATGAGTACACCCTGTCCTTCATAATCTGAAAGCTTATGCTTCGTTCCCTCCAAATCAGTTAATACAAAGTCAGGCGCTTTATCACCTTCATTGATTACTTTATTGGTATCCTTCGTAGCAGTTACATAAACCGTATAAGCAATAGCTGCTACGAGGATAGCTAAGATAATTGTACGAATAACCGATCGTTTTTTCTTCTTATCCATTACACTTTAGCCTCCTCGAACAGTATTGGCAGTTCTTTTGATTATAGCAAAAAATGGCAAATTAAATGTTAGCCAATTATGACCGCTTTGTGTCTAAATACAAAAGCGATAATTAATTACCAATTTTACCTGTTTCAGATAATACGCGTAGTTGTTTTACTTCATGCGTAGTTAACTGACGTGATTCACCTGCATTTAAGCCTAATGTAGTTAAGAAGGCAAAGTTTTCACGTTTCAGTTTTGATACAGGATGTCCAACTGCTTCAAACATGCGTCGAACTTGGCGATTACGTCCTTCATGAATCGTAATAGCTACAATTGATTTGTCTAATTTTGCATCTGCTGAAATTACATTTACTTTAGCTGGTGCTGTCATACCATCTTCAAGTTTGACACCTTTTTCAAGAGCGCGAATTTCTTCACGTTGTAATACGCCTTTGATTTTAGCTACATATGTTTTATCAATGTTGTAGCGTGGGTGTGTTAATTTGTTGGCAAAGTCACCGTCATTTGTAAGTAGTAATACACCTGATGTTTCATAATCTAAACGTCCAACTGGGAAAATACGTTCTTCAACTTCTGGGAATAAATCCACAACCGTTTTACGACCGCGGTCATCAGATACTGCAGAAATAACACTTCTTGGTTTATAAAGAAGGTGATATACTTTTTTCTCTGATTCGATAAGTACGTTGTCTACTTCTACTTCATCCGTACTATCAACCTTCGTTCCTAGTTCACGAACAACCACACCGTTCACTTTTACTTTACCTTGTAAAATTAAATCTTCAGCCTTTCTTCTTGATGCAATACCTGCGTGTGCAATAACTTTTTGTAATCTTTCCATTTATAGGTCACCTCATGTGAATATGCGCCTGTTAAAATTATGTCACACTTCTCCTTTATTGAAAAGTATTTCATGCGCATACATTTTTTTCAAATTTTATCAATCTTCATTTTTCAATATTATCATTGAAAAGTAAAAAGACTAGTACGTTTGTACAGCCTTTACATTTTCCTTATTCAACAATCATTTTGTTGTTGCGAAAATAATATTATTTTGCTTTTTCTGAACCATTGAATGCTTCTTGGAACTCTGACATAAATAAGTCCTGACCATCCTCTGGCAATACGCCCATTTCCTCATCAAGGGGTGGCATTTCCTCAATGTTTTTCAAACCGAAATAGTTTAAAAACTCTCTCGTTGTACCATATAAAATAGCACGCCCTGTGCCTTCTACACGACCAACTTCATGAATTAAGCCTTTTTGATTTAGTGTATGCAAGGCTCTCTCACATTTTACACCACGTAAATCCTCGACTTCAACACGTGTGATTGGTTGCTTGTAAGCTACAATAGCAAGTACTTCCAAGGCTGCTTGTGATAATGATTGGACTGGTGGATTTTCCACAAGTTTCTCAATAAATTCGGCATTTTCAGCTTTTGAAATCAACTGATACGTTCCTGCGATTTCTTTCACCGTAATCCCTCGTGAAGTATCTAATTCATAGTGGTTAACCATTTGTTGAATTGCCTCAACCACTTCTTGCTCTGTCGATTCGGTGAATTCACTTAGCTGAGCAATTGTCAGCCCGTCCTCACCGATGACAAACAATAGGCTTTCTATCTTACTCATCAATGGATTCAAATTGTTCATCGTCGACATCCTCCTCTTTTAACACGACTGTTAAGTCATCAAAGTTGCCCTGCTGTTCAACCATGACAATTTGTCGTTTCATTAATTCTAAAATCGATAAAAACGTCATAACGAGTGTAGGCTTGTCATCCGCTTCAAATAAATCAAAGAAATCCACACGTCCCTCATGATGCTGAAGGATAGAAATCACTTGCTTCATTTGATGCTTCATCGTCATCCCTTGTTTCGTTACACGCGTACTTAATGGCGCTTTTAATCGTTTTCTTCTTAACATCTTTTGAAAAGCGGCAACCATATCGAATACATTGACATTCGTATCAAATAATTGCATTTGCTCATCCTGCATATAACCAGATAAGTCGGTCGGTGGACGTGTAAAATACTGAACGCGCTCTTCCTCTCGATCTTTCAGCTTTAATGCAGCATCTTTATATTTACGATATTCAATTAATCGCGCGACCAGTTCTTCACGTGGATCAATAAATTCCTCATCAAACTCTGCGTCCTCTAGCTCACCTTCGTGGATAGGAAGAAGTGTTTTACTTTTGATTTCTAATAGCGTTGCCGCCATGACCAAGTATTCACTTGCTTCATTTAATTCAAGAACTTGCATCGCTCGAATATGTTCCATATACTGAGCTGTAATCTCTTTCATTGGAATATCATATATATCAATTTCCAAACGATGAATTAAGTGTAATAATAAATCAAGAGGTCCTTCAAAGGCCTCTAGCTTCACTTCATAAGACATCTGATAACCACCTTATATTCATATCAAATTTTAGTATAGAGGAAAGGTGAATAAAATGCACCCTATGAATCACCCAGCATTCGTCCAATTTCTAAGCTATTTCAATGGCAATCGTGATTATTTTGAATGTCATGAAGTGTTAGAAGAGTATTGGAAAGAAGTTGCTCCTCGTGATCGCCAGCATCCATTGACAGGCTGGATTCAGCTTGCAACCGGATTATATCATTGGCGCAGAGGCAATTTCCGAGGTGCTACTACTATTTTAAATAAAGCTTGTACGACTCTGCAAACTTCAACTACTTCTCCATTTGTAGAAAAAATAGATACAGCCGCACTGCTCCAACAATTAAAGCATTTACAAAAAGCCGTCAGTGAACAACAGCCTTATCAAGCCATGACACTTCGCATCTTGGATGAAGAGTTAAACAACAAAGTACAACAGGCAATGAAAGATTTACCTTTGGCAGATAGCCATTTTTTAACGCATAAGCATCGGTTAAGAGACCGTACAGAAGTCCTTAAAGAACGAGATATCGCCCTTCAAAAACGACGTATAGACACGAAAAGAAGCAGACATTAAATTGGCATGTCTGCTTCTTTTTTTTCATTTAGACACTTTTCGATAAAAGGTTCTGTCAACTGGCAGGCTTTTATGTCGTAAGCTTTATTAAGCTCTGCTAATTCTTGTACCATTTGTTTTCCTAAACCTTCACCACGGTGAGATGGGTCAACGGAGATATGTCGAACAATTAGTTCGCTCTCTAGCTTTTCAACCCCTATAAGTCCGATATAATCGTCCTCTTGTTTATAAAGGTAAAGCTCCCAAGCTGTTTCAGAGTCATACTTTTGAATCGTTTTCTGAAGTACTTTTAAATCCTTTTCATCTGGCATAAAGGATAACAGCCCCATGGCGATTTTTTCGTATGCCTTTTTATATCGATTTAACATGTTTCATGATCCCTCTTTTTTCTACCTTAAACTATACTTGGCTATACTACACGAAAACATTTTTTTATGCAACTTTATTGGGAATTTTAGGTAGGAATTACCCAACTATAAAGAACCAATAAACAAATGCCCATACGATGCAAATCACAAGCAAAATTAGTAGCAATAACCAATTATTCTTTTTCAAATGACTTACCCCTTTCCTAACGTTAACGGTAAATCAAGCTTAACTAAATCCTCTAAAGACTCTCTTTTGACAACTAGCTGATGCTGTCCATCTTCAACAAATACAACAGCTGGACGGCCAATTCGATTATAGTTGCTTGCCATTGAGTACCCATATGCTCCTGTACAGAAAGTAGCTAGAATATCTCCTGCTTCCGCTTTTGGTAATGAAATATCTTCTATTATCTTATCACCAGATTCACATAATTTACCAGCTACCGTATAAATTGTGTCGGCATTTTGTGTCATTTTATTGGCAAGTGCCCCTTCATATTTCGCATCATAAAGAGCTGGACGAATATTATCACTCATCCCTCCATCAATCGCAATATAATTTCGAATGTCTGGCACGACCTTATTCGATCCCACTGTGTAAAGCGTCGTCCCCGCATCCCCAACTAAAGAACGACCTGGCTCAATCCAAATTTCAGGTAAAGCAATACCTAATGCCTGTACCTCTTTTTTCACTGCCTGCACCATATCATCTACATAAACAGCAGGTGCAAGTGGCGCATCTTCTTCTGTATAACGAATACCAAAGCCTCCACCTAGATTTAATACAGTCGCTTGAAAGCCTGTTGTTTGATGCCATTCCGCCATTTTATCCACTACTTTTTTTGCAGCTAAGCTAAACGCTTCCGTATCAAAAATTTGTGAACCAATATGACAATGCATCCCTTTAAATTGAAGATACTCTTCTTTATATAACAGTTGGAAAGCCTCATCTGCTTGGCCATTGCTTAAATCAAAGCCAAACTTTGAGTCTGTCTGTCCCGTAGTAATGAAGTCATGTGTATGCGCCTCTACACCCGGTGTGACACGAATTAGTACATCCATTTTTTGTTTCTTTTGCGCTGCAATTTCTTTCAATTTTTCAATTTCATAAAAATTATCAATAACAATGCAACCGATTTTTGCATCAAACGCTTGATGCAACTCTTCTATTGACTTATTATTGCCATGAAAATGAATTTTTCCGCTTGGGAATCCCGCCTGAAGCGCCGTATACAATTCACCACCAGAAACCACATCCACTGACAGCCCCTCTTGAGCCGCCACTTGGTAAATAGCAATTGACGAAAAAGCCTTCGACGCATAAGCCACCTGTGCCTTCACATTTCCCTTTTTAAACGTATCAATAAAACCACGCGCACGCTCTCTAAACAACGCTAAATCATAGACAAATTGCGGTGTACCATATGTATTCGCTAACTCGACAGCATCAACTCCACCAATTGTTAAATGCCCCTCTTCATTAATCCCCTGTGTACCATATAAATGCAAACTAATTCCCCCCCACTACATTCAATTATTCGAATGATCTGAATTTTCTTTACTAAACATTATCACAGAAAAAAGAAAAGAACAACACGCCACTCTAAAAGCGGAACGCACTGGGGGCTAACAGGATGTTAGTCAGATAACCTTTGCAACCTGGACGGTTGCGCTCTTAGGTTATCCTCCTTTATAAACCCTCCCTCTTTCTAAGCACTGCCACTTTTAAAATAGTGGTTGAAGTGTCGGAATCAGATTATCTTATTTTATATGTATCAGTTCTACTATTTAGAAT
>JAGHSJ010000079.1 GCA_018065935.1 Candidatus Kurthia equi | reverse complement strand
ACGCTGTTAAGAATATATAAATAAATGTTTTTGTCTTATCAAAATTTTTTTTTTAAAAAATAAATATTTAAAAAATCTAATAAAAAAAAAAAAAACACGACTCAGATTCTTTTGAGTCGTTAATTATCACTTGGTGGAGATAACAGGAATCGAACCTGCATGGGTCGCCCCACTAGATCCTAAGTCTAGCGCGTCTGCCAGTTTCGCCATATCTCCAGCGTGTAATATTATAGAGTGTTTATTAAACAAATAAAATAAAAACAGAACCAATCTCTAGTTCTGTTATCATTCTCGTGGTGCCTTCTATCGGACTTGAACCAATAACCTACCGCTTACAAGGCGGTTGCTCTGCCAATTGAGCTAAGAAGGCGAATGGTGGGCGCTACAGGGATCGAACCTGTGACCTCTTCCGTGTGAAGGAAACGCTCTCCCAACTGAGCTAAGTGCCCTTCTGGAGGATTCCTCCTATGAATAATTGCTTTATAAGCAACCTTTTAAACAAATGGTGGATCTTAATAGACTTGAACTATCGACCTCACCCTTATCAGGGGTGCGCTCTAACCAGCTGAGCTAAAGATCCACATTGCGCTTTTGCGCTTTAATAATATACAACAGAGCAATAATCTTTTCAATAATAAAATATGCTATTTTACTATCGCTTATGAATAAATATGACTCATGCTTGCTTTCTTGGTCTGATTGAAAAATGGTAAATTGTCACAAATATTGCAGAGAATGCAAAATATGTTGCGATCATCATTAAGTTAACAATTGGGGTTAATCCTATTTTGTTAATAGAACTAGCGACATCTTCTAAAATAGGTGCACCACCTGCTTCATTTAAAAGCATGAAATCTGTCCCTGTAATGTAATTAAATGGAATAACATAGACACACGCAATCAAGACAAAGACCATTCCGTTTACTATGTCAATAAACTCAAATTCATGGAATTGATTAATTGGAATGAATAATGCCACAAACACCATAGCAACATGCCAAAAATAGCTATAGAGTGCGCCAAATGAAAACATTGGATAATATTGAAGACCTCTTAAAAAGATGAAATTTGCGACTCCTCCTACAAGCCCTATGGTTGCTAGGAATGTGGATGCAAAAAGTTCTAACTTAGAATCTTTCTTGCTAAAACCAGCAATAATTAAACCAGGCATAAATAATGAACATGTATCAAAAGGCAAGATCCAAATATTAAAACCACGTCCTGTTTTGATATCCCAATAGGATTCCCAAATAGTTTTTATAAAATATAAACACGTGAAAACAATACCCATGATTCCTAAAAGTTTCTTGGAATTTTCTTTTTTCATCTTTCTTAAAAAGATTAATAATAAAACAATCCCAATAACTCCAATGGCGGTCATGATATATTGAATAGGTGCCATATAATCCTGACCTTCATATCCTTGGATATTGTATTTGTAATCGAAAAAACCGTATTTACCTTTCCACATATTTTAAGCCTCCTAAATAGTAAAAAGGCCTCGCGGAGAGGCCTTTTAGTAATTCCAAATTAACGTTTGGAGAATTGTGGAGCACGACGTGCAGCTTTGAGACCGTATTTTTTACGTTCTTTAGCACGAGCATCTCTTGATAAGAGACCTGCGGCTTTAAGAGCACCTCTATTTTCTCCTGCTTCAAGTAGAGCACGTGCGATACCTAAACGGATAGCGCCTGCTTGTCCTGTGAAGCCACCGCCTTCTACGAAGGCTTCGACGTCATACTTATTAGCCTTATCTAAAACTGTTAAAGGTTGTGATAAGTCCATGACAAGTGTGGCGTATGGCATATATTTGTTGACATCTTCACCATTGACGATGATTTTGCCTTTGCCAGCTTTAATGTATACGCGTGCGACTGATGATTTACGTCTACCAGTGCCGTAATATTTTGTTGCTTCTGCCATTTTACTTCTCCTTATTTCTTCCACACGAGAACTTCAGGTTTCTGAGCTTCGTGTTTGTGATCTGGACCAGCATAGACGAATAACTTCTTTGCGATTTGTCTTCCTAAGACTCCTTTTGGAAGCATTCCCCAGACTGCTCTTTGGATCATTTCTTCTGGATATCTCTCAATCATTTCTCCAGCGGTTCTTACTCTAAGACCACCAGTGTATTGAGAATCGTTGTAATACTTTTTATTTTGTAATTTGTTTTTGCCAGATAACGCGACCTTTTCACAGTTAACGATAATGACATAATCACCGCAATCTACGTTTGGAGTATAGATTGGTTTGTCTTTACCCATTAATTTAACTGCAACAAAGGAAGCTAATCTACCGTAAGGGATGTTAGTTGCATCGATAACATACCATTTACGCTCGACTTTACCTGCATGTGCGATCGTTGTTTGACGTTGCATTTTGCTTTCCTCCTATTACTCGAACAATAATCTTACCGGGACTATTGATTTTTCATGTGCGAGATAGATTATACATTTGGTATAAATCTATGTCAAAGACTTTCTAAAGAAAATAGGTTTTACCTATCTATCTCTGTGTGTTTTTAAAATAATTTTAGTTTGTTGTAGTATTCTTTACAGTTTTCTTTGAAAATCTGTAAAGAATACAGTATAATACCATTGCTCATATAAAATTATGAGATAAGTTTTAGGAGGTACGGCGTGGCCAAACGACACATGAAAGTGTGGGCGTTTGTGCAGAAAGGAATTCTATATAAATATAGAATACCTGATTGCATTAATTGTTATACTAGTTCTAGTAGTTATAATAATTGACGATTAATTACTTATGTAATTATCTTTGACGCCCTCTACTTTCAAAAATGAGAAAAGGAACCGGCTCGAACCCGGTTCCTTTTTGTTAGTAATTATCTCTAACGCTACTTATAATATAC
>JAGHSJ010000204.1 GCA_018065935.1 Candidatus Kurthia equi | reverse complement strand
GGACAATTCTTTTATCTCTTTAAAATTTTACATAATAAAAAACGAGCAGCCAATGGCTACTCGTTTGATATTTGGAACTAGATGTTACCCTCTTTAACGTTGATACGATTCATTGCGCGACTAAGAGCTGACTCTGCACGCTTGAAATCTGTGTCTGCTTTTTTCTCAGCAAGGCGTTCTTCTGCACGTTTAAGTGCTTCCTTCGCACGAGCAAGATCAATCGAATCTGCTACTTCAGCAGAAGGAGATAAAATGGTAACTTTATCAGGACGAATTTCAACGAAACCGCCACTTACTGCTACTAATTCAGTAGTTTTTTCTTTTTTCAGACGTACAATACCAGTTGTAAGTGGTGCTACTGTAGGAATGTGACCCGCTAGGATACCCATTTCACCAGCAGTAGTACGAACACTTACCATTGACACTTCAGAATCGTATACTGGGCCGTCGGGAGTAACAATGTTGACGATAGTTGTCTTCATGTTTTTTCCTCCTCGTCCCTATTATTAAAGTGTTACGCCTAATTCTTTAGCTTTAGCAATAACATCATCAATGCTTCCCACTAAGTGGAATGCTGATTCAGGGAATGAATCATATTTACCTTCAAGGATTTCTTTGAAACCTTTGATAGTATCTTTCACGTGAACATAAGAACCTTTTTGACCAGTAAATTGTTCTGCAACGTGGAAGTTTTGAGATAAGAAGAACTGAATACGACGAGCGCGGTTAACAGTTAATTTATCTTCATCAGATAATTCATCCATACCTAAGATAGCGATGATATCTTGTAACTCATTGTTACGTTGTAAAGTTGATTGAACGCGACGAGCGATATCGTAATGTTCTTGACCTACGATTTCAGGTGCTAATGCACGAGAAGTAGAAGCCAATGGATCAACCGCTGGGTAGATACCCATTTCAGATAATTTACGTTCAAGGTTAGTTGTTGAATCTAAGTGGGCGAAAGTTGTAGCCGGAGCCGGGTCAGTATAGTCATCGGCTGGTACGTATACCGCTTGAATAGAAGTAACAGAACCTTTTTTAGTTGAAGTAATACGTTCTTGTAGTTTACCCATTTCAGTAGCAAGAGTTGGTTGGTAACCAACAGCAGATGGCATACGACCAAGTAATGCTGATACCTCAGAACCTGCTTGAGTGAAACGGAAGATGTTATCCACGAATAATAGAACGTCTTGTCCCATTTCATCACGGAAGTATTCAGCCATTGTAAGACCAGAAAGAGCTACGCGCATACGAGCACCTGGTGGCTCATTCATTTGTCCGAATACCATGGCAGTTTTAGTAATAACGCCTGCGTCAGTCATTTCGTAGTAAAGGTCATTACCTTCACGAGTACGTTCACCAACACCAGCGAATACAGAGATACCGCCGTGGCCTTTTGCGATATTGTTGATTAATTCTTGGATTAGTACAGTTTTACCTACACCGGCACCACCGAATAGACCAACTTTACCACCTTTGATGTAAGGTGCTAATAAATCGACTACTTTAATACCTGTTTCAAGAACTTCTACAGAAGTAGATAGTTCATCGAATGCTGGAGCTTCACGGTGAATTGGATCACGGCGTTCAGATGCAGCGATTTCTGGTTTACCAATTTCTAAATCGATTGGGTCACCAAGTACGTTGAATACACGACCAAGAGTTTGTTCACCAACTGGTACTGAGATTGCAGCACCTTTGTCAGTTACTACTGCTCCGCGTTGTAGGCCATCAGTAGATGACATAGCAATTGTGCGTACAGCGTTGTCGCCTAAGTGAAGCGCAACTTCTAAAGTAAGAAGTTCAGGTTCATGATTAGGCTTTTTGATTTCTACAGTTAAAGCGTTATAAATTTCAGGTAATGAGTTGTTGTCGAACTGAACGTCAACAACGGCACCCATAATTTGAAGAACGTGTCCTGTGTTCATATACTTAATTCCCTCCTATCAAACTGATTACAGTCGAAATGAAGCAAAGCAGGCCTATTCTAAGGCTGCTGCTCCACCTACGATTTCTGTAATTTCTTGTGTAATTGCCGCTTGACGTGCGCGGTTGTACAAGATTGTTAAATCGCTAATTAATTCTTTAGCGTTATCTGTAGCATTTTTCATTGCTGTCATACGTGCAGCATGTTCACTAGCTTTAGCATCTAGTAAAGCACCGTACACTAAGCTTTCTGCGTATTGTGGAAGCAATACTTCTAGGATTTCTTCGCCTGATGGCTCGAATTCGTAAGATGCAGAAGTAGAGGCTGGTGCGATATCAGTAATTGGAAGTAACTTTTTCTCAACTAATTCGCTAGAAATAGCACTTACAAAGTGGCTATAGCACACGAAAACTTCGTCGCATGTGCCATCTGTGAACATACCAACAGCTTTACGAGCAATCGCTTTTATATCTGCAAATGAAGGTTGGTCAGGTAGACCAATTGCTTCTTCTACAACTGTGTAGCCTGTTTTCTTGAAGAAATCAGCTACTGTACGTCCTACTGCAAAGATGACTACGTCTTCTTGCTTTTGGCCGCGTTGTTCCATGCCACTAATTGCTTGACGAATAACGTTTGTGTTATATGCACCTGCTAAACCACGATCTGAAGCGATTACTAAATAAGCACTCTTCTTCACTTCGCGTTCAACTAACATTGGATGAGAGCCATCCGCTGTTCCTTGAGCGATTGCAGCTACTACGTCTTGAATTTTATTCATGTATGGAACGTATTTTTTCGCATTTCGCTCTGCACGAGACATCTTAGAAGATGATACTAAGTGCATTGCTGATGTGATTTTACTTGTAGATTTTGTAGAGTTAATACGTTGTTTTACCTCACGTAATGTTGCCACTGGTATTTCACCACCTTATCGTTTATTTTAATAGCCTTCGTTTATATTAAATTTCTGAAGCTGCAAATGTTTTTTTGAATTCATTAATAGTGAATGCCATATCTTCATCTGCTGCAAGAGTTTTAGTATCACGAATAGTAGCTAAAACGTTTTTGTGGTTTGCATCGTTAAGAGTTAACCAAGAGTTGAAGTCGTTTTCGAAACGAACGATATCATGTACTGGGATATCATCTAAGAATCCTTTAGTAAGAGCATAGATAATCATAACTTGACGTTCAACTTTAACTGGTTTGTTAAGATCTTGTTTAAGAACTTCAACAGTACGTTTACCACGTTCAAGTTTAGCAGTAGTTACCGCATCAAGGTCTGAACCGAATTGAGCGAATGATTCAAGTTCACGGAATGTAGCTAAGTCAAGACGAAGCGTACCGGCAACTTTTTTCATTGCTTTAATTTGAGCAGATCCACCAACACGAGAAACTGATAAACCTGGGTTGATCGCAGGACGAACACCAGAGTTAAATAAGTTAGCTTGTAAGAAGATTTGTCCATCAGTGATAGAGATTACGTTTGTTGGAATGTATGCACCGATATCACCTGCTTGAGTTTCAACGAATGGTAATGCAGTGATTGAACCACCACCGTATCTTTCGTTAAGACGAGCAGCACGTTCTAATAAACGACTGTGTAGGTAGAATACATCACCAGGGTAAGCTTCACGACCTGGAGGACGGCGTAATAGTAATGACAGTTCACGATAAGCTGCTGCTTGTTTAGAAAGATCATCATATACGATTAATACGTCTTTACCTTGTAGCATTAATTCTTCAGCCATAGTAACACCAGCATAAGGAGCTAGGTATTGCATTGGAGATGGAGATGATGCTGCAGATGTAAGAACGATAGTGTAATCTAATGCTCCGTGAGCGCGTAGAGTTTCTACAACGTTACGTACAGTAGATTCTTTTTGACCGATAGCAACATAGATACATGTCATATCTTGGTCAGCTTGGTTAAGAATAGTATCGATAGCGATTGAAGTTTTACCAACTTGACGGTCACCGATGATTAACTCACGTTGACCACGACCGATTGGAACTAATGCGTCAATTGCTTTGATACCTGTTTGTAAAGGTTGGTCTACTGATTTACGAGCCATTACACCGAAAGCTGGGCTTTCGATAGGACGAGTTTTAGTAGTGTTGATTGGGCCTAAGCCATCAACTGGTAAACCTAAAGTATTTACTACACGACCAATTAGTTCTTCCCCAACTGGTACTTCCATAATACGACCTGTACGACGAACTTCATCGCCTTCTTTGATGCCGGCAGATGGCCCTAGAATAACGATACCTACGTTATTTGACTCTAAGTTTTGTGCCATACCTAATACACCAGTAGAGAATTCTAATAACTCTCCAGACATGACGTTGTCAAGGCCATGAGCACGAGCGATACCGTCACCAACAGTGATGATTGTACCGACTTCGCTAACTTGCATCTCAGATTGGAAATTTTCCATCTGCTGTTTAATAAGAACACTGATTTCTTCAGCTTTGATGCCCACGTTTGTCACCTCACACGTAAATTTTGGCTTAACCTAATAATGCACGACGTAGACCGTTAAGTTTGCTAACGATTGTGTTGTCGTAGATTTGGTTTCCAATGATTAGTTTGATTCCACCCATGATAGATGGATCAATTTCGTTTGTAATATTTAATGAGTTTTTACCAACTTTTTTAGCAAAAGTAGTAGAAATTCGGTTTAGTTCATCTTCTGTAAGTGCTTCTGTTGATAACACGGTCGCATCAGCAACACCTGATTCGTCATTCGCAATTTGAATGAATGAATCAATCACGCTTACAGTTTCATTAATGCGTTTTTTGTCTAATAGGACTTTAAATGCATCAACGATGATTGGTTGTGCTCCTGCAAAAATAGATGAGATTAACTCATATTTCTTTTCAGAAGTGAATTTTGGATTTTCTAAAAGGCTGAATAAGTCTTTAGATTCCGTAAAAACAATTCTAGCTTGACGTAGATCTGCTACAGTTTCAGCTACAACGTTTTTTTCTTGTGCAAGTTCGAATAATGCTTTTGCATAGCGGCTAGCTACTAGAGATTGACTCATTTAGCTTCCCCTGCCTTCGCAATCGTTTCTTCGATAAGCGCACGATTATCTTCTGCAGATACTTCTTTGTTAAGAACTTTAGTTGCTGCCAATACAGATAGTGAAACCACTTCTTCTCGAACAGCTGCGATAGCTTTTTCTTTTTCAGTCTCGATATCACGTTTAGCAGATTCTTGTAAACGAATTGCTTCAGCTTTCGCTGCAGAAACGATATCTTCTTTTTGAAGATCGGCTTGTTTCTTAGCATTCTCAACAATCGCAAGTGCTTCAGTACGAGCTTCTTTAAGAAGGCTACGTTGTTCTTCTAATAATTTTTGCGCATCTTCACGGTTTTTTTCAGCCGTTTCGATTTCGCTAGCAACTAATTCTTCACGTTCTGTCATGATTCCCATAAGTGGACCCCATGCGAACTTTTTAAGAAGAAGCATTAGCACGATAAAGATTACTAATGTTGCTAAAATATCACCATAGTTCAAGCCATGTTCAGCTGAACCAAGTACTAGATAGTCTAATAACACGATTGTTTCACTCCCTTCAAGAGCTTAGAGTCAATTTGTAATTTTGTATAATTGAATCTTAGATAAGATGTGTAATCAAAGGAATTTATATTAGTAAAACTAATATAAAATAAAGGCGAAGGAACTCAACGTATTAAGGCTTCGCCAATAAAACAATTAATAGAAATTATTTGTTCATTACGATGAACGCGATTACTACCGCGATGATTGGTAATGCTTCAACTAAAGCTACCCCGATGAACATTGTTGTTTGTAATACTCCACGTAATTCTGGTTGACGAGCGATACCTTCAACTGTACGACCTACGATAAGACCGTTACCAATACCTGCACCTAGTGCACCTAGACCAACTGCGATTGCTGCTGCGATTAAACCCATTGTAAATTTTCCTCCTTGGAAATGTTGCTATTTTTTTTGTTTTGGTTGTTAACCTGCCTAGCTAGGCTAGACATATTTATAATTAATGGTCTTTGCTCACTTTGTGAGACATATACACCATCGTTAACATAACGAAAATGAATGCTTGGATAGATCCGATAAAGATTGAGAATGCTTGCCATACTAGTGTAGGAATAGCCGAAGCTAAGAATCCCATACCGCCCCACATACCAGCCATAGTAGCTAGTAAGCCTAGAAGTACTTCACCGGCATAAATGTTACCGTAAAGACGTAGACCTAATGTTAATGTGTTGGCAAGCTCTTCGATAATTTTGAATGGTAGTAAGAAACTTAATGGAGATACGAAAGTTTTCGCATAGCCACCTAAACCTAGTGCTTTCACACCATAATAGTTTGTTAGTAGTAAAATCATAACGGCTAATGTTAATGTAATAATTGGATCAGCTGTTGGTGATTTCCACCATAAGTAACCGTCTACTTGGATTGAAAATGGAAGACCTAACATGTTTGATACGAATATAAACATGATCAATGTAATTCCAAGAACGTGGAATTTACCACCTGTTTTCCAGTCCATATTGCTTGAGATAATGCCTTTTACGAAATCCATAATCCATTCCATAAAGTTTTGCATACCTGTTGGTTTTAGAGATAATTTGCGAGTTGCAATCATTGCGATAGCAAATACGATAATCGCTGTAATTAAAAGCATCATCACGTTCGCAGGGTTAAATCCTAAACCTAAAAACTCAAAATAAGGATTTTTGTGTTCCACTTGATAGTTCACCTCTCTTTCAAATGCGCTTTGCTTATTTAGTTTTCAAATGAACTATGATCCTATCTACAAAAAGTAGAATGTACGGAATCATTAATCCAACGACAGTACTAGCTACACTAAAATGCTCCGGCCATGACAATGCAATTGCTGCCGCAAGGATGGCTGATGCGTAGCGAATTAGGGTACCTAAGGATTTAACCTTCTGCCCTTGACGTGTCTTACGATCAAAACTTTCCATTCTTCGGATCAGGTTCCAAAAATTAAATAGACCGCAAAGGGCACCTAATGCGAGACCTGCGAATAACGCGTGGTACGATGTAAAGCCCCAGCCGATTGCACAAACAATAAGCAAAGTTATACAAAGCATAACCTGCCTTTTAAAAATTCGATGCATTTCTACCATTGGTCTTTAATCTCCTGAATCTTTATTTCGAATGATGGATGTAAAAGCTGACCACCGGATGGTTACTGACTTGTATAGCATCAACTATATCACGAATGAAACCCTTAACAATTAAACAGAATTTAACTTTCTCGGAATCTCACTATGTATATAGTGTTTACCTTATGAAGAACCATCACTTCATATGAGAACCTTTTGACGTAAGAAACGTCAAAAAAGTTAAAAGTCAGGGATTTGCCCAGGAAATCTGTACCTCTACTCCATAAAAAAAGAGGTATGGCTTGATATCGGACATAGTAACCCTTATCATTCTTACCCTTTGTTAGCATACAATAGTGAATATTTCATGTCAATTGGTTCTGAGTAAAAACTTCACAACCTAGTCACTTTTGTCAAATACTCGACAAATTTGAGAATATTGCTGAGAATATTCTTTTTGAAAAAGAGAAATTAAATGAAAAAGAGTTATTTCACTGGGAATGTTGCTATACATTTCGGTGGAATAACTCTTTTTTTCACTTATTAAGAAAATCTAAAAGATTTTCAATAATTCTTTCCGAAGCACGACCATCACCGTATGGATTTGAAGCATGTGCCATCGATTCATACATTTCTGTGTCTGTTAACAACTGCTTCGTCATTTGATAAATCGTTTCCTCTTCTGTTCCTGCTAGCTTTAATGTACCAGCTGCAATCCCTTCAGGTCGCTCAGTCGTATCACGTAAAACTAATACGGGCTTACCAAGAGATGGCGCTTCCTCCTGGATACCACCTGAGTCCGTTAAAATCATGAATGACTTGGAAGCAAAATTATGAAAATCAAAAACTTCAAGTGGTTCAATTAAATGCACACGACTGTCTCCACCTAAAATTTCCTGCGCTGTTTCTCTTACAACTGGATTTAAATGCATCGGATACACCACTTGAACATCTGGATGTTCAGCGAGTATTCGTTTAATTGCGTGGAACATATTACGCATCGGTTGACCAAGATTTTCTCTACGGTGTGCCGTTAATAGAATCATGCGGTCTTCTCCAATTGAGTCCAGTACAGGATGCGAATACGTTTCTGAAACAGTGGTAGACAATGCATCGATTGCCGTATTCCCTGTCACAAAAATCGTATTCTCTTTTTTATTTTCTTTTAGTAGATTCTCTTTTGATTGCTCGGTTGGTGCAAAATGAATATCTGCAAGTACCCCAGTTAATTGACGATTCATTTCTTCAGGATAAGGTGAATATTTATCACCTGTTCGAAGTCCTGCTTCTACATGACCTATAGCAATTTGATTATAAAATGCAGCTAAGCTGGCAATAAAAGTAGTAGATGTATCCCCATGAACTAACACGATATCTGGCTGTGCTTCCTTCATAATGCCATCAAGACCTTCTAGCCCTCTTGTAGAAACGTCGATTAATGTTTGACGGCTCTTCATAATATTCAAATCATAATTTGGAACGATATTAAAAGTTTCTAGCACTTGATCAAGCATCTCTCTATGCTGTGCAGTAACTGCCACAATTGTTTCAATCTGATCTTGTTTTTGCTGCAATGCTTTCACAAGAGGAGCCATTTTAATCGCTTCTGGTCTTGTGCCAAATACAGTCATTACTTTCCACTTTCTCATCTACAAACGCACCACCCTCTACAATTATTTAGTGCCGAATAAACGGTCGCCTGCATCGCCTAAACCAGGAACAATATAACCATGGTCGTTTAATTTTTCATCAAGTGCTGCGATGTAAATATCAATATCAGGGTGCACTTCTTGGATTGCTTTCACACCTTCTGGAGCTGCGATTAAGCACATGAAGCGGATGTTTTTAGCGCCACGTTTTTTAAGTGAATTCATTGCTTCAATAGCAGAACCACCAGTCGCAAGCATTGGATCTACGATAATGAATTCACGTTCTTCAATATCAGCAGGGAATTTCGCATAATATTCAACTGGTTTTAGTGTTTCTGGATCGCGGTATAAACCAATATGAGCTACTTTTGCAGCTGGGATTAGATTAAGCATACCATCTACCATACCTAAGCCTGCACGTAAGATTGGAACGATGGCAATTTTTTTACCTGATAACATTTTTGTTTTTGTTTTTGTTACCGGTGTTTGAATTTCTACCTCTTCTGTTGGTAAATCGCGAGTGATTTCAAAAGCCATAAGTGTAGCTACTTCGTCTACTAACTCACGGAATTCTTTTGTACCTGTGTTTACATCACGAATATATGATAGTTTGTGTTGAATTAAAGGATGATCGAATACGTATACTTTTCCCATTATGTTCTCTCCCTACATTTGTTTATCTTGACTATTATAACAGAAAAAATTACTCATACATATGTCAATCTTTTGTTTTTAAAAATCCCATTTCCTTGCATTTCACTCTTTTATTATCCTTAAATAATTTAGAATTTACAAAAAACTCTATTAT
>JAGHSJ010000142.1 GCA_018065935.1 Candidatus Kurthia equi | reverse complement strand
GATCAATAATATTGTTTTTTTGGAGTTTTTTCTATAAAGACTACAATTAAGGGCTGGAAATGACGTAAACCAAAGATGGAAAATAAAGTTTTTTTGGAAGAATGGACTGAAATCCTATTTTACAGGATTGTTAATGAGAGACTGTTAGGGCGAATGCATAGTGGTCGATGTAGGAGGCCTACAATTGTAGGATTAGTTAATCGAAAGCGTATGAGCTTTTGAAAAGATAGGATAGAACATTTCTTTCCATCTGTTGAAAATTAAAATAAGAGGCAAAAATCGCATTAAAACCTACGATTTTTGCCTCTTTTTATTTCAGTAAATTAATTGATTTTTGACCTTTATATCTAAGCATTTTTAATAATCTATTTGGTACGTAGTTCATCAATTGTATATACGCGACCTACGTCATCTTTATAAACAATATGTTCTTTTGTTAGTTTTGTAGGTGAATCAACACCTGCAGCAGCAGCTACGCGGAATAAACCTTCACGTAGATTTAAAATATAGTTGGATACACGATATTTTTTCTCATCAACGATTAAACCGTTTTGAAGTTTAGGATCTGTAGTCGCAACACCAGCTGGGCATTCATTTGTATGACATTTTTGAGCCATGATACAACCGACTGACATCATGAATCCACGTGCAATATTAATTAAGTCTGCACCAAGTCCAAGCGTGATGGCTGCTTTGTCAGATGTGATGATTTTACCAGAAGCAATGATTTTCACACGATCACGGACACCATATTTTACTAAGGCATCTTGTAGTAATGGAAGAGACGTGAATAATGGTAAACCAACGCTGTCTGCTAAGTCTTGGAATGTTGCGCCTGTACCACCTTCAGCACCATCGATGGAAATGAAGTCTGGACCTTTGCCAGATTGCGCCATGTAGCGTGCAAGTTCTTCTGCATCCTCAGGACTACCAATTACAATTTTAATACCAACTGGTAAGCCACCAGCTTCACGAATTTGCTCGATAAAATCGAATAGTGAAGGGAAGTCACTGAATTGACGGAAACGGTTTGGCGAGTTAATGGTTTTACCCACTTCAACCCCGCGAATTTCCGCAATTTCTGGTGTTACTTTATCACCTTCAACGTGTCCACCACGTGTTTTAGCCCCTTGAGCTAGTTTTAATTCAAAAGCTTTAATTTGAGGGATAGCTGCTTTTTCTTTTAGTTTTTCAAAGCTAAACTCACCATCTTCTGTGCGGAATCCGAAAATCCCTGAACCAATTTGAGCTATTAAATCGGCCCCACCAGCTAAATGGTGAGGTGAAACGCCACCCTCACCCGTATTCATCCAAGAACCAGGTACTTGACCAATACCTGTAGAAAGGGCTGTGACAGCATTTTTACCTAACGCACCGTAACTCATAGCAGATTGTCCGAACATTCCTTTAACGTGGAATGGCTCACGACAATTAGGTCCAAGAACAACGGCATTGTCATCTGTAAGTAACCAAGGTTTAGCTTCTACAGCTTCTGTGTGTTCCTTACGTGAAAATAAGTCATCTGAATCAATAACATATTTTTGCGTGTGGACAGGAGAGCTTTGATCAACTTTCATTTCATCAACTTGTTTAGTGAAAACAGCATTACGAACAAAAAATCCAGCTTCTTCAAAATTTCGTTTTGAACCGAAGCCGATAACGCTGCCTAAATATTTCCCAGGTAGTACAACATGTAAGAATTCTTCACGAGAAAAAGGGCGACCTTTATTATCGTCATCGAATAAATATTGACGAAGTTCAGGTCCGATTTTTTCTGTTAAGTAGCGAATACGACCTAATATTGGAAAGTTACGTAAAATAGAGTGTTGTTTTTGTTTTCGATCTAAGAAATATAATGCGATAACAATAATAAGACCAATAATAACTACAGCTGCAATGATTGCGAGGATTGTCAATAAAATGCCTGACAATAGATTTTGCGAATCCATTGTGTCACGTCCTTTTCTTATGTGTCTAAAATGTGAATATATATCAATATCGCATTAAATATATCACAAATTAAGATAGATACAAGACCTTTTGTGAAAGAGTTTAAATACGTAAAATTATGAATATTTAATCTATAGAAATCTTTCCAATTTTTAAAGTTGGTAAAATGCATATAGATAAAGGGAAAACGCTATACTATGCTTGTAATAACTTGTTTTAAAAAAATTGGTGGCAAACTTAATTTTGTCGTTTTTATAGCTTGTCGTAACATGAGGAAATTTATGGACTTTGTTTAATTAGGAACTTGCTAAAGGAGAAATCTTGAAAATGTAGTAAATAATTCATATATTCTATAAAGTCATTTTCCTTTGTATATATGTTTAAAACGTCAAAATGTATTCTTACGTTATTATTTTAATAAATATGAAGTTTACGGTTCTATTTGAAATGGAGTATACAGCTGCGGGTGAAACGTGATTCCTTCCTTTAAATACCTGAAATGAGCGGAAGAGAGAACTATTGAAAGCATGGGATAGTAGGGTTATGGTTTGAAAAAAACATAAATAGTCTTAAAACAAAACGAAAGACAAAAATCACTTCACACAGTTGTGATTTTTGCCTTCCTTGTTTTCAGTAATTTAATTATTTTCTACTCTTAAGGCTCAGCCATAGTATTCTTTAATATAGGAAGAAATTATTTTTTCTTCGCTGTTACGGAAATAATATAACCGATGATTGCACCAATAATTGCAGGGATTAACCAGCCTAAGCTAAAGCTTGAAAGTGGGATAGATTTTAAGAATGCTTTATAAGCTGGGATCTTAATTCCAGCAACCTCTAATCCATCATAGATACTTACAAATGCAGTGAAAATCATCGTTGTAATATAAACTGGACGCGCATCATTGAACCATTTTGATGCTAATACTAATAACATTAGAACAATTGCTAATGGATAAATGGCAAATAGTACTGGAAGTGAGAATTTAATTAATGATGCTAAACCAAAGTTGGCAATGATTGTACTAAATGCAGCAAAGATGTAAACCCAAGTGTTGTAGTTTAGTTTTGGGAAAATCTTGTGGAAGAATTCAGATGATGCAGTCATTAAACCAATCGATGTTGTTAAACATGCAAGAACGATAACAAGTGTTAATAGTACATTACCAAATTGTCCGTATAACTCGTTTGCTGAAGCAGTGATGACATCTGCTCCAGAAGCTAAGAAGCCAACTGATTGAACAGAAGATGAACCAATATAGCCCAATGAGATGTATACAAGTGCTAAACCAATTGCAGCAACGAATGCAGCAAAGACGGTTGTTTTAACGATTGTTGGACGGTGTGTAATATTTTTTCCTTTTAGAGCTTGTACAATAACAATACCGAAAATTAAAGCTGCTAAGAAATCCATTGTTAAATAACCTTGTTTGAAACCTTCACCAAATGGATTTGAAATATAGTTACCTACTGCTTCACCAGGGCCGTCCATAGGTGTAACGATTGCTTTAATTGCTAGCGCAGCGATAACGATTAATAAGGCAGGTGTCAAAATACGACCAACCGTATCAATTAATTTTGTAGGTTTTAATGCAAAGAACATTGTGATACCGAAGAAAATGATTGTGAATACAACTAATGGCCAATGTGCTTCTGCTAATGAATCAGATAAATAAGGTTTTACACCTAATTCAAATGATACCGTACCTGTACGAGGCATAGCGAAGAATGGTCCGATAGCTAAATAAACAATTGCTGTAAAGATAACACCGAATAGTGGACTAATACGACCAGCCATATCCTGTAATTCGCCGCCTGATTTTGCGACTGTAATAACACCTAATAACGGAAGACCTACGCCAGTGATTAAAAAGGCAATCATGGCAATAACGAAGTCTTCACCAGATTTTTGACCTAATTCTGGAGGGAAGATAATGTTCCCAGCTCCAAGAAATAATGCGAATAACATAAATCCTACAGATATTTTTCCCCATAATGAAAGTGATTGTTGCGGCATAAGAATAACTCCATTTCTAGTTGATAGTATATATATTGTTTGTAAATACGAAATATTTGTTTTTATCTGAAAATTCAAACTAAAGATAAAAAACTAACCTACAAATAGTATCATGAATAGAGGATGAAAGGAACTAAAATTTTTGACAATAATTAAGAATTGATGTTTTTGCACTGAATATTGTATGTGAAATAGAAAATTCGGTCATTAATAATCATTGTGATTGTGTGAAAATAGATGGTTGAACCAAGAAAAACTAATACCTAGTTTTAATACAAGATAACTAGGTTAAAGTATAGAGTAAACGAATAGCCAAATGTTTCACGTACCTACAAAAAAGGTATATAAAGGAAGATGATCTAATGAAATTAAACCTATTTTTTTCGATTATTTATCTAGAAGGAACTTCATTGGAAATGGATTCGTTCTATTAGAGTAGGGTGCATTTCGTGTAGATTTCATCAGAACTATTTAAATTATGAAAATAAATGCTATAATACAGTGTAATTTAAAGTTGATAAAAACAGGTCAAATTTACTCATTAGTAAGTATGCATTTGTTGAATATATAAGGAGGAAGGGTATGAGTTACCTCGCGTTAGTTGTTGCATTTATCGCATCAATTTTACTGACTCCGCTCGTTAAAAAACTGGCGTACCGCGTAGGAGCTGTCGACCGTCCGAACTATCGAAAGGTGCATGCTAAAATCATGCCTCGATTAGGTGGACTCGCAATATTCCTCGCATTTTTAATAGGCGTTTTAATTTATAAACCGGAAAATGATGCAATCATTCCTATTATTATCGCAAGTTTCGTCATTATCTTAACGGGTGTATTAGATGATATGTTGGAAATTTCAGCTAAAGCTAAGTTTTTAGGCCAAACAATTGCAGCAGCGATTGTTATTTTCTTTGGTGACATTCAAATTGCAACAATTAATTTACCTTTTGATGGCGTTCTTGATTTTGGTTATTTAAGTATTCCACTAACGTTAATATGGATTGTGGGTATTACGAATGCAATTAATTTGATTGATGGACTAGATGGTTTAGCAGCTGGCGTATCTACTACTGCTCTGTTAACACTAGCCGCTATGGCATTTATTATGAATGACACATTTGTGTTGATGATGGCCTTAATCTTAGCCGTAAGTGCGATGGGCTTTTTATTCTATAACTTCCATCCAGCCAAAATTTTCATGGGTGATACTGGCGCATTATTCTTAGGATTTATCATTTCAGTATTGGCATTATTGGGCTTTAAAAACGTTACGTTTGTATCGTTAGTCATCCCGATCATCATGCTAGGTGTACCGATTTCAGATACGTTCTTTGCGATTGTTCGCCGATTACTTAATAAGCAACCACCATTTCAACCCGATAAGTCGCATTTACACCATCGTTTGATTAGCATTGGCTTTACGCATCGCCAAACTGTTTTAATCATTTATGGAATTGCTGCGATGTTCGGATTAGCCGCTATTATTTTTTCAATGGCGAAAGTATGGGGTGCTATTTTCTTAGTTATTATTTTACTTTTAGCAATTGAATTATTCGTAGAAGTGATTGGGTTAGCTGGAGCGAAATATCGTCCACTACTTAATCTCGTTAAAAAAAAATAAAAAAAGACGATAAATGATCCTTTTTCAGGATGATTCATCGTCTTTTTTGCTATAAAAGATTAATTTAAGTCATTTCAATGCTCTATTAAATAGGAAGATAAGCTTAATTTAAAAAGAAAAAATGGCTTTTAGTTGACGTATATTTAAGCTTAAATTAGGAAAAAGACTGAAACAAAGATGCCTTACAGGACATCTTTGCCAGACTTTTTCAATTAAGTCTTATAAAATTTATTCATTTGTACTGCTAAATGAATTGTTACTATAATCTCCATTGCCATTATTACTTGAGTCACTGTAACTCGAACTACCCTTGTAGCTATCTGTTTCCGTCATGTCATCAGTTGTTGCATCACTTGGGTCGTCATAAATCGAATCATCTATTGTTTCATCTGTGACATCTTCAGTCGGATCGAGCGTTTCAGGTGTTAGCGACTCATCAATTGGTAAGTCAAGCTGTTTTTGAAGTTGTTGGCGTACATTTAGTAGGCTCTCATCACTTACTTTAAAGAAATAAGTACCCGTTGACATATCATCAGAACCCTCTAGTTTCAATGAATCCATTTCAGGCATACCTGAGTTTAAATAAGAGAATAATGATTTCATTTCATTAAACGACATATCGGTTGTCATATTATCACCAATTGCTGTTAATAAAGAATCGTATTTTGTGAATGAACTAATCGAAGTTGCTTTTTCAACAATGGCTTCTAAAATCATTTGCTGACGCTCTCCACGCTTGAAATCATTATCATAATGACGTGTGCGTGCTAAAGCAAGTGCTTCACTACCATTTAAAGTTTGGACACCTTTTTTCAAATGAATCGTTTTTTTGTCATTTTCATCAATTTCATCTAAATCATAAGGAACATCTACTTCAATACCGCCTAATGCATCGACAATCTGAATAAATGAATCGAAGTTTAACTCGAAGTAATAATCAACAGGGATATTCAACATTTTTTCAACGGTTTCAATTGATGATTGGACACCCGTAACATCTGTATGAGCATGTGTGATTTTGTCTTCATATCCGAAGGCTGGAATATAAACATAGGAATCACGAGGAATACTCAATAATTTCACACTTTTATCTGCATTGTTCAGCGTTGCTAACATTAAGGAATCAGAACGTGAATTGCTAGAGCCTTGTCCACGTTTTTCACTGTCATCCACACCGACAAATAAAATGGAAATATTGTCTTCCAATGGTTTTACCTTTTCATCACGTAATTCAGATTTTGTCCGCCCATTATTATCGAAGGCATTGTCCGCTGCTTGTTTACTAACATAATATAAATAAAAGGCATATGAACCAAATGCAATTAGAGCGACTAAGAAAATGATAAGTATAACTTTTAAAGCAGTGTGATTTTTTTTCTTCTTCTTTTTGACAACTCGTCCGGTCTTACGAGTTTTTTTATTTTCAGGCATAAAAGTTCTCCTTTTAAAATCGTATGAGGTATTTTCTATCTTTATAAGACGTTACAACAAATAAATAGTTTCGATATAAAAAATTAGTCGTAGGTACAATTATACTATGACAAAATATATGAGTAAAACTAAAATCCATTTAAGATTGAGGAAATTCTAAAAATTCCTTGCGCACTAAATTAATTTCACTTTGCCCACTTGTTAGATTAGTTATCCATTGCGTAAATGCTTCTTCCTGTTCCTTTTCCACAAAAACAGTGAATTCAACCGCATCTGTGTAGTCAATCACATCTAATATATAGGAAGATTGTCGAATTTCATTTTCTAATTTTCCAAGAAGGGTATAGTCTACACTAATCTTCATGACATGATGAAGCCTTCTCTCAACAACACCAGCCGCATCTATGCCGATTGTTGTCGCCTTGCCATAGGCACGTACCAATCCGCCAGCGCCCAATTTGATGCCACCAAAATAGCGCGTGACGACTATGACGACATCTTTTAGTCCTTGTTTTTTTAAAACTTCCAGCATGGGCACGCCAGCCGTACCACTTGGCTCCCCATCATCATTCGCTTTTTGGATTTGATCATGTTCACCAATCACATAAGCGGAGCAGTTATGAGTGGCGTTTGCGTGTTCTTTTTTTATTAATTGGATGAACTGAAGGGCCTGTTCTTCTGTTTCCACTCGGGTACAATGTGCTATAAATTTCGATTTAGAAATTATTAGTTCATTTGAACCATTGGCTTTTACTGTAATGTAATTTTCTCGCATATAGGCATCTCCTTAGTAAAAAAGTAATGATAATGTTAAACTTGTCACAGGAATGAAAAATATTATCTATATAGTTTCGACACAAAAATGTTATAATTAAATAGACAAAAG
>JAGHSJ010000288.1 GCA_018065935.1 Candidatus Kurthia equi | reverse complement strand
TAAACTGTTATAATCAAGTAATTTCCTTTATTTTCTATAGTTTTTTATTTTCACTTCATTTTTTTCCAGTTATACTAAGGATGAGGTGAGGATTTGAAACTACTAGTAGCGAAAACAGAACATATGGCAGATATTTTATCAATTATCGAAGATGGTCGACAGACATTACGTGAATTAGGTATTGCACAATGGCAACAGAAATATCCCTCAATAGTAGATATTGAAGTGGATATTCAGGCTGGTAATAGCTATCTGTTACTACATAACGAACAAATTATTGGTACAGTGGCATTGCTTACAACTGAAGAAATCGCCTACAAGGATATCCATGGTGGACAGTGGCACGCTACACTTCCCTACTTAACCATTCACCGACTAGCAATTGCGAAACATGCTTTAGGCAATGGGATAGGGACAGTTTTTCTAAAAAAAATAGAAGAAATGGCTCAGCAAAAAGGACGGACTTATATTCGATTGGATACGCATAAAAAAAATGAACGTATGAAATATATTGTCGAAAAAAACGGCTATCAATTTGCTGGGAAAGTGTCTTATGGCAATGATTTTTCTTGCTGTGCATATGACAAACTACTTGGTGATTCCTTATGAAAAAATGGAAATGGATTACTGGTTCGGCTGTTTTACTCTGTATCATTTTGTACTTTGTCATTGGGAACTTTTTTTATAATCTCGCCTTAAATCCACATGCCTCAAAGGATTTTTTAAATGATAGTGATAATTTGCAGCCTTCTGAGTTAATTTCAGATGATTCGAGAGAGAAATATTACGCATTAGATGATGCGTTTGAAGCAACGCATAAGCCAAGTGAGGTATTCATTGAATCAAAAGATGGACTAACCCTCCAAGCTTTACGTTATAAGCAAAAGAAAGAAACACATAAATGGGTGGTAAACGTACATTTCTACTTGGGGGACAACACGCGTATGATTCCATGGACACGAAATTTCTATGATGCAGGCTTCCATGTTCTCGCACCAAATTTACGTGGACACGGCAGTAGTGAGGGAGATTATATTGGGATGGGTTGGGATGATCGCCTAGATTTAGTACAGTGGATTGATGCCATTATCGAAGAGGACCCAGAGGCTGAGATCCTTTTATTCGGCATTTCCATGGGTGGCTCGGCAGTGATGATGGCTTCTGGAGAAGAACTCCCTCCACAGGTTAAAGTCATTATCGAAGATTGTGGCTATGCAAATGTGGATAATTTATTCGCGTATCAATTGAAGGAACTATTCCATCTTCCTTCTTTTCCAGTCATGAATGCTGCCAATACGATGACAAAAATTCGTGCAGGCTATGCACTTGAAGATGTAGATGCCATTAAACAGTTAAAAAAGAATACATTACCGATTCTCTTTATTCAAGGAGATGCGGACACCTTTGTCCCTTTTTCAATGCTTGATTCCCTTTATGAAGCGACCGCTGGAGAAAAAGAAAAATATGTAGTTGCTCATGCAGGCCATGCAGAATCAGAATCAATGAATCCGCCTGCCTATTGGGATAAAATTTGGACATTTAGCACACCCTATTTTACAAAATAAAAAACAGAACGGAGACGGCTGATTAACAGGCTGCCTCCGTTCTGCTTTTAGGTAATTCCTCTAGTTTAGTGAACTGTGATTCTATGCTCATACAACTCTCCTGGATACTCTAGCTTCAATAAAGAAACAAGTGATTTTGATAATTCCTGTGGAATGTGAAAATGAATATTTTCCATCTTAGTAAAGCGACCTAAATTGTATACCATATCATGAAGCGACCTCATCGATACACTTTTTACTTCTTCCGTAACATTTGATACATATTCTGCTACGTAATTTAAATCCTCTTTTGTAATTTTGATATTTAACATTCAACCACTCCTTATCGGAAAATTCTAGCAATTTTCTTACTAGTAAAACTATGTTAACATAAACGAGAATAATTTGTACACTAATTAGCATTTTAATACATTAATTTGACACGAAAATGTGATGATTAGGTGTCTAATCATCACATTTTGAGATATATTAATTTTTTCCACTGACTCCAGCATCCGAGAACGTTGCCATATCAGTCATCATTGCTGATGCTGCTGAAAATAATGGATAAGCCACTGCGGCACCCGTTCCCTCACCTAAACGAAACTCGAGTTCAATAATTGGTTCTAAATCCAAATAATGGAGTGCATAAATATGGCCTGGTTCGACCGAACGATGACTTGCGAAAAGGTACTGGCGCACACCCGGTGCTAGAAAATCTGCTAAACAGCCAGCTACTGTTGAGATCAACCCATCTAGTAACACAGGTACATGTCGTTCTGCAGCTGCAATCATTCCACCTGCCATCGCTGCAATTTCAAGACCGCCAATTTTTTCAAGTAAATCCATTGCATCTGTCGCTGAGGGCTGATGTAATTCTAATGCCTGCTCAATAACCTCTATTTTATGTAGCAATTGCAAATCACTAATGCCTGTGCCATAGCCAGCAATATGAGCGATTGGCAAATTGGAAATTGCCCCAAATAAAGCACTAGATGCTGTTGTATTTCCAATACCGACTTCCCCGAAAATAACTGTATCTGCTCCTGCTTCAATTACGCGCATAGTTTCTTCATAACCGACTAAAATTGCTTGCTCCGCTTGCTGAGTAGTCATGGCTTTTTCTACTGAAAAATCATTCGTACCAAGCATAACTTTACGATTCATTACGCCTGATATTTCCTCTTCAGTAGCAACACCTACATCCACTAAATGAAAACTAGCGCCAATATTTCGAGCGAATGCATTTATTGCTGCTCCGCCATTTGCCATATTTTGAACCATTTGAATCGTTACCTCTTGCGGAAAAGCCGAAACAGCTTGTTTAGTTACGCCATGATCAGCTGCAAACACAAGAATGGCTGGTTTCTGTAGCTTCGGCTGTAATTCACCTGTTACTGCTGCTAAATCAATCGCTAATTGCTCTAGCTTCCCTAAGCTACCTATTGGCTTCGTCAAATTGTCTATGTAACTCTTTGCTTTTTTTTTGACGGTTTCATTGACGGGCTTAATTTCAAATGTTCTCATATACACATCTCCAACTCTCTTTTAAGTTTGAATTTCAGACAAGAATTTTTTAAAAAAGAAAAAATAAAGTCATTCCTCGTATTATATACTATATGTTACGCTTATAATTGGAAATATTAGGATTTAAAAGGGGGTTTATTATGTTTGATCATACAATAGGAATCGGGTTTAATTTTACAACCATTATAATTATCGCATTGGGTTTAACGATTTTTTTCAGCTTAGCTATCACAATTACTGCACTCGTTAAAAGTAAGAAAAAATAATTAGCTAAAACTAGCATCCTATGATTTTTCTACATTCATAATTATTTGTATTGGCTAGATAAGCTCCGTATTCTATCTGCTACCGACTGTTCATCACAGATATGGTGAGCTATTTTTTGTAACTTGTCATTTGTACCTACACACACCGCTACTTTCGCCTGTTGGAGCATGTGGAAATCATTTTCATCATTACCAAAGGCAATATAGGTACCAGGCTCAATGCCAAGACGCATTAATCCAGTTGCTTTATGTACACCTGAGGGACTGATATCTAAAATTCCCTCCTCTCCATGTACATGAATCACCACATCTACTTGCTGAAGCTGCTTTAACACATTGATGTCTTGTGTGAAGAGGACGCATTTAACAATCTCCTCTAAGCTTTCAAATGAACTATTTTGAGCTAACTTTAATGCATCTAGCTGTTGGAAAATCGGATGGTGCTCTGGACCTGTATAGCTATAATCCCAAGCGCCATCTACTAAATAGCGTAGATTCCCTTCTTTGAAGAGTTGTTCTAAAATTTGGCGTGTCTCTTGTGAAAATGCCTGAACCTCAATTTTTTCCCCATCAAAAATAAAGGCACCATTTCCTCCAACCATCGACAAGGCATAATAGCTTTTCGTAAGAACGGGGTAAATATCTCTGATTGGTCTTGCGGAAGCAATTATAATAGCATGTCCATCTGCTTCTACCTGTTGAAAAGCCTCCAATATCTCATCCGTCAAAGGCTTGCCTTTAAAACAAATCGTACCATCTAAATCGAATACAAACTTCACTATTTAACAAATTCTCCTATCATTTTCTTTATAGAACGCACCGCTTCAATATTAATCGGGCTATGGAAGCTATGGTTAAAACGCACACCTAATCCGACATGTAAGTACTTCGCACCAATTTCTAAAAATTGTCCTGTATTTTCTGGTGTAATCCCTGAACCCACTAAGATGTTTACATGCATGGCTTGTGATTGTTGAATTAGTTGTTGAAGCTGAGGCAGATGTTGCGTTGCTTTTCCAATCCCACCAGATGTTAAAACATGCGTAATTAATGGAAATTGACTTAACTGTTCCAGTGCTTCAAACTGATTTTCTACCTCATCAAATGCACGATGGAATGTGACATCGAGTCCTTGGCAATGCGGCAATAAATCATTTAGTAAAATTTTATCAATATGATTATGTCGAGTGAGTCCACCTAGTACGACACCTTTCGCTCCAAAAAGTTGAATGACACGTAGGTCGTCTAGCATGACTGAAAAATCTTCCTCTGTATAACTAAAGCTATTCCCATGTGGTCTCAACATCACATGAACAGGTATGTCAACAGCATTAATGACATTTTTTATCTTCCCTAAACTTGGTGTTACACCCCCCTCATCAAGTGATACACATAATTCTAAACGATCTGCCCCGCCTGCCTCTGCAATAATCGCATCTTCTACTGTTGTTACAATGATTTCTAACATGCTGTCAACTCATCCTCTCGTTAGCCCTTTTAATCTTAATTTAGAAAGTTCGTCACCTTGTAGAGCTGCACGATGATACCAATATTTCGCTTTTTTTAAATCGATTGCTGTTCCTATACCCGATTCATAACAAAATCCCACATTATACTCACCTTCAACATCTTGTTGGTTGGCTGCTTGTAAATACCAAAACAACGCCTTTTCCCCTTGGTCTTGTTCAAAGGCTTGATGGCCCATTTTATTAATCGCAAAAACATCACCATTTAAAGCCGACCGCTCATACCAATAGGCGGACAGTTCTGCATCCAGTTCTACGCCACGCCCTGTTCCATATAAATAGCCCATCGTATACATAGACTCTGCAACACCTGCATCTGCTGCTTGTTTAAATAGAAGATAGGCCTTTTCATCGTCTTGTTCGACAAACTCCCCTTTTAAATACATATCCCCTAAATTATTAGCTGCATCTGCATGACCTAATTTAGCTGCTCGCTCATATGCAAGAAATACTGCTTGTAAATCTTGTTCGACCACTTCACCGATATACATATAATTGCCGACCCAATAAATTGCAGCTGCATGATTTAATTTGGCTGCAAGCTTATACCACATATACGCTTGGTCATCATAGCCTTGTAGGCGATAACTATGAGCCAAATCAACCATTGATTGCACTTGACCTTCTGCTGCTTTACGATACAAGGCAATATTTTCATCGTCGATTCGATACGGGAAATTGCTTTCTTTTTCTAAAATCAAAAATTCTTCCAATGTCACATGAACATCCGCCCAAACTAATTTTTCTGTTGTCGGGTGTATATGCGAAATGCCGAGCAACTGATATGCCATTAATTTCAACGTGGAATATCCGATATCTGGATGCATTATAATAATGCGCATCATATCTTTTATAGCTGAAATGGTTTGTTCATTGTAGAGCATCGCTAATTTTTCATAACCTGCTTCTCGTAATTGTTGTTGTATCGTCACATACTCATCTCCAAAAAATCAACTATTGGTTGAATTATTTAATCATTAATAACAAACACTCGTTATTAATTTTTCACAATCCCTTGTATAATAAGAACAAGGGAGGCCTTACCCATGATTGATATTCATACTAAACTCGTCATGCTTAGAAAAAAAGAGCAAAAAACACAACAAGATATCGCCAGATTTATAGGGGTTTCAACAGCCGCTGTTTCTAAATGGGAAACAGGACAAAGTTATCCCGATATTATGATACTGCCGAAATTGGCAAATTATTATAATATTTCAATTGATGACCTACTCGGCTATGAACCACAACTAACAAAAGCAGAGATTCAAAAACTGTATCATCGTTTAGCTGAGGATTTTCAAAACAAGCCATTTAAGCAAGTATTTGAAGAAATAAAAGAAATTGTTAAAGAATACTACGCTTGTTTTCCACTTTTAATGCAACTTGCTGTCCTCTTGCTTAATTATAGCAATATATCTCAGCAACAGACATCGGAAGTCTTTGAATATATTGCAAATTTATGTCAACGTGTGGAAAAAAACAGCTCAGAATTGAAACATATTCAACTGTCGCAAACACTTAAAGCACAATTAGCGATGCTAGCCAATCAGCCTCAGGAGGTTTTGAACATCCTAGGTGAGCAAGTAGAACCCTATGCCGGTAATAATATTATTCTAGCAGGCGCCTACCAAAAGCTTGGACAAACAGAAAAAGCGATGGAAACCTATCAAGTCTCTTTATTCCAAAATATTATTTCGAATATGGCTGTCCTCACTAATTATTTGCATATGCAACCATTTGAAAAAATGCAGCAAAGTATTGATTATGCAAACGGACTAATTGATTTATTTGAACTTGAAAAACTACATACGCCTTCGTGTATTTCCTTTTATTTAAATGCGACACATTCTCTTCTTTCGCATCAAGAGATAACTGGTGCACTTAGAATACTCGAAAGATATGCCCAACTCATCGAACAAATAGAATTGCCAATCACTTTGCATGGAAATGACTATTTTAACAAAATAGATGAGTGGATTGGACGTGAACTTGATTTAGGTCAAGCAGTTCCAAGAAGCAATGAAACCATCCGCCAAGAACTGCTGGATAGCGTAAAACTACACCCTGCTTTCGAAGCTTTACATGAGGAAGCAGATTTTAAAAAAATCATCCGACGAATCAGTCAATTTTTAGGAGTGAATTAAATGAATGACATTCAAGCACTTTTACCCATCCTTATTCCCCTCGTCCTTATTGAGTGGACATTAGCCATCGTGGCTCTTGTGCATGTATTGCGACATCCAAATTATCGTTTTGGTAATCGCATCATGTGGATACTCATTGTACTCTTTGTACAATTTATCGGCCCTATTATTTACTTCTTATTCGGGCGAGGTGAACATGAATGAGCCTCATTACGATCCAATCCCTCTCTAAAAAGTTTGGTTCGCATACCGTACTCGATGGTGTCTCTTTAGAAATAAAAGAAGGCCAAATTTTTGGCTTGATAGGGAAAAATGGCGCCGGTAAAACAACATTAATGAAAATTATTTTGGGCCTGCTTCCTGCAGATTCGGGGCAAGTGACAGTCGCTGGTGAAGTCGTTCGCTTTGGGGACACACCTACTAATCGTCATATTGGTTATTTACCCGATGTGCCAGCATTCTATTTATATATGACTGCATTTGAGTATTTATGTCTCTGCGGTGAAATGGCTGGGCTTTCAAAAAGCGAACGCATCGTATATGCGGAAAAATACTTGGCGTTAGTTGGCTTAGAAAAAAACAAAAAACGGATTGGTGGTTTTTCACGAGGGATGAAACAGCGTCTAGGTATCGCTCAAGCGTTAATTCATCAGCCTAAAATTCTTATTTGTGATGAACCCACCTCTGCACTCGATCCGATTGGGCGTAAAGAGATGTTAGCCATTTTGCAAAAAATAAAAAACCATACAACCGTTATCTTCTCTACCCATATTTTGAATGATGCCCAGCAGATTTGCGATGAAATCGCACTGCTTCATGAGGGAGATTTTAAATTAACTGGGCAAGTTTCAGAAATTATGCACGCGTATGAAAAATCTGTGTTGGAAGTGAAATTTCATTCCGAGCAACATGCCATTATTTTTAAGAAACACTTTCCAGCAACTACGCAAAATCACTTAACTTTCCTTTGTTCTGCTGATGATTTGGACGTTTTACAGCAAGACATCTTACAGATAATTTTAGATAATCATTTATCTATCCAGTCCATAACAAAGCAACAATCTACGCTTGATGATGTCTTTTTGGAGGTGACTTCTTCATGATAAGCGCCTTATTGAAGAAAGAATGGATGGAGTTCACGCGTAATTACAAGCTACTGATTATGAGCTGTATCTTTTTATTTTTCGGCTTTTCTAGTCCCCTAATGGCAAAATTTATGCCTGATATTTTAACAAACTTCCTTCCAAAAGAAGTAGCAGAGAGCTTTCCAGCACCAACCGCCTTTGATTCATGGGCACAGTATTTTAAAAACATTTCTCAAATGGGACTCTTTGTCAACGTATTAGTCTTCGGTTCAATCTTATCGAATGAACGACAATCAGGTACATTAATTATCTTTTTAACAAAGGGACTTAAACGCCCGCATGTTATTTATGTTAAATCCATCTTTTCTATGGCCATGTGGACGATTTTTTATATACTTGCGTTTGTTATCACCTATGTGTATACAGCCATTTATTTTGATACTTCCGTTATTTCACAGCTCTTTTTATCGGTATTTCTCCTTTGGCTGTTTGGAATTTTCATTCTTTCCGTTACTATTTTAGGAAATGTCTTATTCCAATCCTATTTTAGTACCTTATTATTTACAGCAGCAATTGTTGTCGTCCTATTTATTATTTCTATTTTTCCAAAACTCGAAAAAATATCGATTATACGCTTAGCAAATGAAAATAACGCTATTCTACATGGACAATTTCAATTAAGCGATTACAGCTACCCAATTGCACTCACTATTTTATGCTGTCTCATTTTCCATTTAATAGCTGTTCGATTATTTAATCGCAAGGAAATATAAAACGCTACAGATTTTAGTGCATGCACAGCAACAAGAAGGGTTAAAAAACGAATGACTACGAATAAGAAAGGCCAAAATCGAATCTACCTTCGATTTTGGCCTTTTATTTCGATTGCTTTAAGAGAGACCGACATGTTTTCTCTACGTCTCTGGCATTTCAGATAATGTGAAGCCATCTTTTCTTCAAAACTAGCGCATGTATTAATTTAGTTGCTTAATAAACTCTCTTAACAAGCCGGGTAAATCAGGCCATGCATGCCCTGAAACCAAATTACCATCCGTATGCAGATGCTCTTCAATATACGTTCCACCAGCAGCCTTCACTTCTGGTTTGCAGGCAATATAAGCGGTTAATTCTCTTCCTTTAATCACCTCAGGAATGACTGCAAAAATTTGTGCAGCATGACATACTGCAGCTACAGGTTTATTTGCTTCGAAAAAGTGTTTTACAATCGTAGGCACATGCTCATCCAAACGAATGTATTCCGGCGCTCTACCTCCCGGAATGATTAAGCCATCATATTCTTCCGGATTAATATCTGCAAAAGCCGCATTTGCATCTAAGCCATAGCCTGGCTTCTCCGTATACGTATCTACTCCATCAATAAAATCATGAATAACGGTTTGAATTTTCTTGGCAGTCGGTGCAGCAATTGTCACATCGTAGCCCTCTTCTAAACATCTATAATATGGATAATAAATTTCTAGAGCCTCCACAGCATCTCCAGCAATAATCAATACCTTTTTCGACATCTTCAACAGCTCCTTATCATTTTAAATAGCGCACACTTTATATTTACCACAATAATACTTTTTTAGTCATTTTATGAACTTTTAAATTATTTTTTTAGTTCTTTATCAAGATAGGCTAAGACAGCTTTTTTTGTCGCTAATACCGTTTCTTCTCTTGCTTTATCACTCGCCATTTTTCTTTTCGTCTTCTCAAGGACCTCGTCAATATCATTTGCAGGAACAACCATAATCCCATCCACATCTCCAAAAATATAGTCACCTGGATGGACAACGGCTTCGCCCAATGCAATAGGAATATTCACTTTTCCACCACCATTTTTCACCCCTGCTACGGCAGATGTTCCTTTACAAAAGACTGGGAATTTCAATGCACGTACTGCTTCAATATCTCGAATAACACCATCAACTACTAAACCAGCAATCCCTACTTTTTGCATCATAGAAATAACAAAATCGCCTGCTACAGCTCGGTGTCGATCTCCTTTTGCATTTATAACTAAGACATCGCCTCCTTTTGCTAATTTAATCGCCTGCAAAACTGCTCCATTCTCACCAATTGGAAGTTGAACGGTGACAGCTCTTCCAACGAGTGTCAGATCACTTCGAATCGGATGTATCGCCCCTGCTGCAAACCCATTTCCACTTTGCCCATCACTTATTGCCGTCGTTGGATAATACGAAACTACACTTTCTTTCTTCATTATTTTCACCTCTTTTTTATTTATCTACAATCCCATTATATACCATATTTTTATTTTAATGGTCCGTTAAAGGCCAAGATTCATATATAAGAAGGAAGCTATTCTTCTCTCATCTTTTGATAAATAGTGTATTACGACATTTCCTTATAAAAAAATGCACATGACTAAAATGTAGTCATGTGCATTACAGCGTATTTATAATTAGAAAATTAATGCGAAGCGTGTTGTGAGCTTTCGTCCTCTTGTGGACGATTTTTGCCAATGATACCGAAAGGTTTTCCGATTGGCAAGAAGCTGAAACCAAAGTGTTTGTTTAAAACATTTGCGCCTGCTCCATAAACACTTAAAATACCAATTAATAATTCGGCAATTGCAGCCATTTCATGCATAAATCCTTCAAGAATCCCTAGATTACTTAAACCAAGGCCTAAGAATAAGAAGTTGATTAAAAAGAAAATACTGAATAAAACTTTATTTGTTTCAAGTGCACCAATTGTCATAAAGATTGTAAATGCTAGGTAACCTAAAAATGCGACACCTAATTGTTTACCATCTACTTGGCTTGCTAATTCTGCCCCAAATACGCCCGCTTGCGTCATCCAGCTTGCACCCACTGCTAACCAGAAGAAACCATATGCACCGAAAGCTGTTGCTCCGAATGTATTGCCCAATTTAGCATCTAGCATTGATGCGTACAATTGCATTAATCCACCTAAGAAAATTGCCCATGGAATGACAAAACCTAAACCATCTGTCCAACCTAATTTTTGAGTTGAAGCTACTAGTGTTACTAGCGCTAATCCGAATAAACCAATCCCTGATGGATCTGCAGTTGTTAGCTTAACTTCTTGAACCTGTTTCATGTTCATTCCTCCTACTTTATGTATTACTTTTTCTGTTATAAGTAAATGTTAACCGTTTTCATCGCATTTGGTACACACTTGTCGAAAATAAATGAAATTTTTGATTTAATAAGAAAAATAGCTACATTAAAAAGTAAAAAATAATCTGAAAGAGAATTTAAGTTAGTGCTGTTACAATACAACTTTCTTTGTTATCATACAGTTTTAGCGCACAAAAAAAGAGCTTCCTAAGAAGCCCTCAATATTTTATAATTCTTTTGAAAAATACAGCATATCAATTGCTTGAATGCCATTTTCATAAATTGGTTCTTTATAATTTGTGAAGAAATCATGTATAATCGAATCTAAGCGATAACCTGCTTTTTGGTAAAACGCAATATTTTTAATAGACGAGTTTGCCGTGCCAACTTTCATTAACTGTGCACCCTCATCATAAGAAATTTGTTCAACAAAGCGTAAGGCTTTCTTGCCAATTCCTTTACCTTGTAGCTCTGGAGTTATTGCAATATTTTTCACTTCTAAGTAACCTTCACGCTCAATAATCTGAATGACTCCTGCTCTTTTATTATCTATATTTATTTCGAACATTTTGCCTTCATTGATATAACCTTTGACTATATTTACGTCCTCATCTGCAAGTACTAGTAAATCTAATAATTTTTCTCTTGCTGCACCTGCTGGCACCTCGAATAATTGCATACTACTTCACTCCTGTTCTAGTATAAAAATTAATCCGCGATATAAAAAAATTACACGTTTTCTAGCAATTTTTTTATATAACGATACTTCCTATTTATTGTAGCCTTTCTATAACCATCTTTATACAATCAATTATTACGTATTATATTCGTTTATACGCTATTTCTAGCAATAATTTAGTGCACTAATTCAAAAAAGTAGAATTTTTAGAAAATTCTGCTCTTTACTTTATTTTGGTACTTTTCTCTTT
>JAGHSJ010000146.1 GCA_018065935.1 Candidatus Kurthia equi | reverse complement strand
TACATAAAATATGCATAAAATATGAATTGGCTATACATTATTTTGGCTGTTCCAATAATTGCAAAATAGAATAGGCTTGTTGCATATGAAGAGATAATGCGTATTGGGCAGCTTGACTTAAAATAGTTTCTCTTGTGAAATTCATCATTTCTTTGGCAATATCCGCATCTCGAATACGTGATTCTGCAGCAGTCAGATTTTCATGGGTATTCATGGTCGCATTGTAGGCATGTTCTAAGCGATTTTGATATGCACCCATTCGCGAACGTTCACTTGATACAGTCTTGATGGAGCTGTCTAATACGCCGATTGCCTTTTCAGCATCTGCCTGTGTAGCTATTGAAGATGTAATAGACAAACCAATTGCTTCTGCAGACATGTCGCCCATCAATAAATCAATGGTTTGCCCGCGATTTGCCCCTACTTGAATTTTTAAAGTTGTGTTTTCATAGTCACCATTTAAAAGCTTTTTAGTGTTAAATTCTGTGTCCCTTGCAATGACATTGATTTGTTCTTTTAGCTGTTGATACTCTAAATCCATTAGCTTTCGATCATCGTCAGTCCATGTCCCATTGGCAGCTTGAACGGCTAATTCCCGCATTCTTTGTAACATCGCATGATTTTCATTGAGTGCACCTTCTGCTGTTTGAAGCATGGAGATACCATCTTGAATATTTTTCCCCGCCATACTTAACCCACTTATTTGGGCACGCATTTTTTCTGAGATAGCGAGCCCGGCTGCATCATCCGCTGCACGATTAATTCGATACCCAGTAGAGAGCCTTTGAATCGCCTGACTTGCTAATCCCCAATGCGTATTCATATGAAGAAGAATCGAGTTACCTTGCGCATACCATAGTCCAAGCATTTTAACACCTCCAATTAATGCTCCTATGCTTCTATTATCTGGAAACTTCTATTATTTGTAAAGTTTAAGCTGGTTAATGTTCGGTTACTTGTACAGTAATGGAATAGGAGTGATTGTATGACCGAGCGTAAGAATAGGAAACCTGATGTATTTGATCGTGTCATCCTTATTTTCAGCCTTGTTCTCTTAGTGTTAGCTGGTTTCACTTTTTTTATGAAATGGTGGATAGGAACATAAGTATATTATCTTTAGTGTCAAAATATAAATTTGGCACTATTTTTACATAGAAAAAGTAGCTACCTTATTTTTATAAGGAGCTACTTCATAATTTGGATAATTTCATAGAGTGAGAATCTCCTTTTAATCAGTTGTTAGTTTATTGAAAAGATCTATATCCCTCTGCTCCAATGCATAATCAATCATGCGTATGCGATTGGACTCCTCTAAGTTTTCTAATAAAGTCTGTACTTCCTCTGAAACAGCATTGATTACCTGACTCTTTTCATCTTCTAATTCTAAATCACTTAAGATGACTTGAAGATGATCATGAATATTTGACACTAATAGAAGTTGATAAAGCGGCATTCTGATAAAACGGCTACTCTTTTGAAAAACAAATACATCTGATAAATTTTCAATTTGAAGCGTTTGAAGATTTATGATAATTTCTTTTCCCTCGACTGGTATAAAGTGAAATAATTCATCATCTTTGACGATTGAAAAGTATTGATACGCAAATACTAATTTCAGACGATCACCATCTCTTTTGGTGTAAAATGGTTCAATTCTGCGAATCTTAAGCATGATCATCCCTCCTATTAATTTGTTATATGACGTAAAGGTTCATGAAAATGACATCTTTTCTGTACTTACTGTTTACCACTCTTTTAAATTAACAAACACGTAAAAAGAAATATATCCTTAATAAATCCATTGCTGACGGAGTTTATGGGATTTAAAAAAATATTTTTTTCCTTATTCATTTCCGTATGTATGTAAACAGGATATAATAGAAGGAACGATTTTTTTTCGGGAGCGAACTAATTCATGAATATAAATATTGCTGAAATTGCACGTAACGAGGAACAAGCACTACGAAGTTATATGAGCGTCATCGCTGAGAAATTAAATCCTAGTGACGCGGGTGTAGAAGAAACAATTAGACGAGCTGCTTTTTTAGTTCGCCATAACTATGTAAAAGTTAAAGATTATTCAGCACAATCGAACACGATTCACTTTTCTGTACAGGATGCAAGTCTAGCAACAGTTACATTAAAGCTGTATGACCAATCACTTCATTGTACTTGTACAAATGAGGGACTATGTCGTCATCGCTTAGCTGCTGTCTTTACGATGTATCAGTATGTAGATTCACTATCAAGCTGGTTAGAAAATTTCCGTTCAAGAGCTCATGTTCAACAGCTCTCTATTTTAAAGGAAGAACGTACACCAGACATGTGGTTACGCTTTGTTCAAGATGTGTATAAGCGCAATCTTTATCAGCAACAAAATTTAAATCCGTACTTATTAGATAGTATTTTTTCAGATATGCTCACTCAAATTAATAAACAAAAGCCCTTGGAACGTGAATGGCAGCCCATGTATCAGCTCTTTACGCATATTGCTTTGCTATCACATACATGGAAGCATTTTTCAACTATACAAACAGAAGCAGCTCAAAGCTTCTATCGTCGTTTTATCACCGATGAAATTGAAAAACTAGAAATTTCGGTCAAAGCCACTTCGGCAAAATCACGTCTCTTTGCTTTAGATCCATTCCACAATACGTTAAAGGATGTTGCACATTTCTTCCTATTAAATCAAAAGGGATTCGTTGAGAACCGAATTGAAATCTACCTTTTACTATGGAACCATGTGTTCACAGCCAAACAAGAACGTGAACAAGAGCTTGAGCGTATTTCAACAGCTCATCATTATTCAGATGACTTATCCATTCAACATATTAAAGCCATCTTCCTAGTCATGCTAGATAAGACGGATGAATTACAAAATCAATTAGATGACATTCAGGCGAAGGACGTACTTTCTTGGATTGAACTGGCGCGAACTGCTGGTTTAAATAACCAAGAAGCTGTACGCAAGCAAATTATCGAACGCATTATCCCACTATTAGGTGAGTTTATTTCGAATTGGCTAGCACCGCATTTCCGCATGTCATTCGTCAAAAAATTCGATGAGGAAAGACAGGGTGTTCTACTAACCGATGAGCTAGAAGAAATGCTCTTCTCCGCTTACGGAAAATACGGTCTACAACCTTTTTCTCACTTCCTAATTCGCAAGGAACGCTATTCAGATTGGGCTGCTCTCCATCAGCTTTATCCAACATCTCTAGCATTCTTAGAAATCTGTGGCTTAAAAACCGTTTTAGAACAGCAACCAAACGTGTTGTTGCCACTTTATCATTCACTTGTCATTGAGGAAATTAATCAAAAGTCACGTCCTCATTACAAATCTGCCGTTCGCCTTCTAAAAAAAATGAAGGCTGCTTCTAAGAAAAGTGGTAAAAATGAATTTTGGAATGATTATGTTTCGATGATTCGTAAAAACTACAAACGAATGCGCGCACTTCAAGAAGAAATTGAGAAAGGAAATCTGATGCTATGACAACGACTAACGCTTTTATGAAATCAATCGGACTTTCAATGACTCAATTAGCAAATGGACAGTTTGAATTAACAGCCCATGATATCCAAGTAGGTCGTCCACTTCGAATAGAAGAGTGGACACCTCAACTATTTTTTGCACATGAGCAAAGTTTTTTCGGTCTCCAAATGACGACAAAAAATGACCGACTTTTACTTTCACCGCTTGAAATAGTCGAGTTATTTTCAACAAAATTTGCCCATCCATTTGTTCAATATATCGGTCGCAGCACTTCAGACATTCAATGGATTGAAGCAGCAAAAGAAGCGGCTACACACTGGTATGATTCACAGCTTTGGTCAAAAATTTCGATTGATTCTGATCTTCACTTTGATTTTGAAACGACTGAACAAGTGGCTAGTTTGCTACGCGCTTCTATTGCGACAAAATTAGCTGAAGCTGGATTAACATTTAAAGATATCCCAGCTCTACTTCCCTTCTTCCGAAATGGTGGCTGGCCGATCACGCAAAAAACAGTCGCTGATGAAGTGATTGTCGGCTTACGCTTACGTGAACCAGAAGAAGGAGACGATCAATGGGTGCTTGAAACCGTCCTACGAAATACGACAAAAGCAGTATATTGGACGCCTCCAGTACGCAAGCAACAATTAAAAATTGAGCATGTACTCCCTACAAAATGGGTGGCATATGCAGTTGGTATCGAAAACTTACAGCTACAAATGATTCGCTTACTACAGGATCAGCCGTATATGATGGATGCCCCTGCTGACCAATTGCTACATGTCACATTAAACGATCCAGAGGTGCGTCAATTCCTACGTGCCGACTTTATGCGCTTACAAGCACTAGGCTTTGAAATTATCCTACCTGCTTGGTTAAAAGAAATTAAAGATTCGCGTATAAAAGTAAAAGCAAGCGCAAGTACGGCTTCTAACTACAAATCAGCAGCTGGTCTACAAGAAATCCTGACATTCGATTGGAAGCTTTCTTTAAACGGCCAAGAAATCCCTGTGGAATCTTTCCAACAGATGGTTGCTGATAATCGCGAGTTCATCCGTGCTGGTACTGAGTGGGTGCGTGTGGACGCCTCATGGATGCAAGAAATCCAAAAATTAATGGATCAAGCCGAAACAGAGGACTGGACAGTGAAAGACTTACTATTCCAAGAATTGCCGACCGAGCTTGAAATTCCTTTAGAACTTGATGATGATAGTGATCGTGATGATCCATTGCTTCAACTCGAATTGCAATCTTCCTTACGAGATTATGTCCAAAAAATCATGGACAAAAAAGGCTTACCCGCTGTGCCAATTTCACCATCGCTACAAGCCGAGCTTCGTCCGTATCAGCAAGAAGGTTACGAGTGGCTAAGCTTTATGCGTGAGCAAAACTTTGGTGCTGTATTAGCCGATGATATGGGGCTTGGTAAAACCATTCAATTGATTTCGTACTTGCTACGTGTGTACGAAACGGAAGCGGATGCTGAACCGACAATTATCATTTGTCCAACCTCTGTTCTAGGTAACTGGCAGAAGGAAATCGAACGCTTTGCGCCAAGCTTAAAAACTTACTTGCATTACGGTTCAAAACGTTTGAAAGGCGATGTCTTCAAAGACTTCTTAACCGAAGAAAAAATCCAAATTGTTCTTACGACTTACGGAACAATTACACAGGATATCGAAGGACTTGAGTTGCTTCAATTCGCGAATGTCACATTAGATGAAGCACAAAACATCAAAAACATGAATACGAAGCAATCAAAAGCAATTCGTCGTCTACGTGGTAAGCACCATATCGCGTTAACTGGTACACCTGTCGAAAACCGTCTGTCCGAGCTTTGGGCTATTTTCGATTTCGTCTACCGTGGTTACTTAGGTAGCTTTTCTCGTTTCCAAGAGGAATATATTGCACCAATTGAACGCGATGATTCGGAAGCTGTCAAAGAACGTCTGCGTAAAAAAATTCAGCCCTTCCTCCTTCGTCGTACGAAACAGGATCCAGCACTGCAGTTGAATTTACCAGAAAAACTTGAACAGCGTGAATACTGTGCCTTAACGGAGGAACAAGCTGTTCTTTACGAAAGCTTTATCCAAGAAACCTTGCATAAACTTGAAACACTTAGTGGTTTCGAGCGTAAAGGGCTTATCTTAAAAATGCTAAGTAAATTAAAACAACTTTGTAATCACCCAGCGCTTTATTTGAAGGAACCATTCGATGATGCTCAAACCATGGTCAAACGTTCAGATAAACTAAAAAATATTATTTCGATGGGTGCTGAAATCATCGATAACGGTGAACAGTGCTTAATCTTCACACAATACATTGGCATGGGGCATCTGTTACAGCATTGCTTCTCTGAGCTATATGATGTCGACGTTCCCTTCCTTACAGGTAGTATGCCAAAACAACAACGTGACCATTTCGTTGAATCTTTCCAAAAAGGAGAGTTCCCAATCTTTATCCTGTCCTTAAAAGCAGGTGGTACGGGACTTAACTTAACAGCGGCCAATCATGTACTTCATGCGGACCGTTGGTGGAATCCAGCGGTTGAAAACCAAGCAACTGACCGCGCCTACCGCATCGGGCAAACACAATTTGTCCATGTGCATAAATTCGTTACAACAGGCACAGTCGAAGAAAAAATCGACACGCTCCTTTCCGAAAAACAGGCACTCTCTGAAGAACTCATCCAATCTAGCCAATGGATTACCGAGCTTCAAGATGCCGAAATCATGGACTTACTCAGTCTGTCATTCTAATACAAAAATCGCCTATCTCTTTAAAAGAGATAGGCGATTTTTTAGGTTCTAACTAAGTTGGAATTTATTGTATAATTATAATTAGGAGGTGTTCCATGAAAAAATTATGTTCTACTTGCTTAACTGAGCTCGCCAAAAACGAGCAAGAATGTCCTGTATGCGGTACTAAGCAAAAACGCTCATACAAAAAAGCATTGCGCATTTCTGCATTTGTTATTATTCCTATATTTTTAATCATCCTTATTTTTGCCTACATACACAACACGCAATCTGCTACAGCGATTCAAGAAAAATTCGCAGATGCCTTAGCCAATCGTGATTACAAAGCATTACAAAAACTTGTGATTCATGAGGATTCATCAGACATTACATCTACAGAAGCAAAAGCCATTACCAAACTAATTGAAGATATGGGTGAAGTGACAGTTGAAAAATTCTTTTTCCCTATAAAGACAAACGGTTTCCTTTCGCTTCATAAAATGACGGCTAAAACTGTATCTGTAGCTTCAATCAAAGAACCTTTGCAACTCGAAATCAAAGGTAGTGATAACCAAAAGTTAGTTCCCGGAAAATATAATGTGACGATTTCCTTTGAAGATGTATTAAAGAGTAAGAAAACTGAAGCGGTTGTTGTCACAAAAAAAGAAACAAATATAAATGAGGATATTCGCTTCCGTCATGTCGATGTTCATACGGAAATATCCTTCCCTATTACGACATTTCATGATGTTTCCATCAAAATGAATGGTCAAACCAATTCTTTAGAGGAATTATCCAAAAAACAAAGCATGCAGGTTTTCAACTACCTAGTGACTCCATATAGCATTCAAGTGAAACTACCGTGGGGGAATGTAGTAAAGAAAAGCACGCTAGTTAATTCCATTGATGTCACAAACATCCCCTTGTTATCAAAGAAACATCAAAAAAACATTGAAAAATTGTTACATACAACCATCCAAAATATGCAAAAAGGTATGGTAGATAAAGATGTATTTACTAATGATATGAAAGATCGTCTGCCTACTTTTATTGAGGCTGATAGTAGCCCCTATAAAATTTCATATATTGAGGAAAACCACCTATTAGTATCGAATAATTTAGAAGCAGCTGGTGTCTCGATCACTTTTTATACATCTCAAGATGAGGCCCTTTATGCACACTTGATTTATGAAAAAGCAAAAGATGATTGGAAAATTGATTTTCTAACTGGCGAAATTTTTGAACCGTCTACACTTGATGAGATGGACTTGCAATCAATAGATCCTTCTTATGCACCTATTGATATTACCAATTTCAGTGCTGCACAGTTAAACTTTTATTTTAAATCAGAATACTTTTTCCAATTACAGCTAGCTGCTTATCCTGAGTTTTCAAGTAAAAATGACGTGCCTAAAACATATGATTATTTAAGTGCTTGTGATAAAGCATTATATAGTGAAACATTCGTGAAAAAAGTAGATCTACTTGAGGATAATCTTGCTAAAATCCATTCGATAGATACTTGTAGTACTGGTGATATTTTTGAAGCAACAAGTGTTTTAAAAAGAGAGGGTACGAGTAATTGGCAGTTTAAAGAATTAGAGCCACGTAAACTTATAAAACAACCTTAAAAAAACAAAAAAACTGCTTCACTTTATCTTTCCAATAACCAATTCGTTGCACTACTAAATTCAAAAAGAGGCGGCCCCCCAGCCGTCTCTTATTCTCAGGAGAATTAGTTCGCAACGATTCTTCTTTTGCTCATTTCGGATTATTCAAAAAGAGGCGGCCCCCCAGCCGTCTCTTATTCTCAGGAGAGTTTGTTCGCAACGATTCCTCTTTTGCTCATTTCGGATTATTCAAAAAGAGGCGGCCCCCCAGCCGTCTCTTTTTTCTCATCCTTCACGCTCCCTCAAGC
>JAGHSJ010000014.1 GCA_018065935.1 Candidatus Kurthia equi | reverse complement strand
TGTCACCTGAATTAATTTTGACTGTTTTAGCTGATGCAGCACCTGCACCTGCGAAAGTTCCTACTGCTATAGTTAATGCACCTGTTAATGCGATAAGTTGTTTTTTCATATTGATTTGTTTCCTCCTATAAGTTGTTTAGATACTTTATATGGTGAATCTATATGTTTCGTTGCTCGTTTTTCTAACTGTCCTAACTATACAACCCCGATTTTACATGCCTATTACTAGTTGGTTGCATTAATGTTACAGCAGTATGACAAGGGATGGTAAATAAAGGTGATTGAAGGATGGATTTTGATAGAAAAGTAGACAAAGCGCATCATATCAGCTTTCTTAAATCCCTTAATTTGACAATTTAAATCAGTTTTTGTGGGATTATTCAACTGAAAAAAATAAAATTTCTTGGAATTTAGTAGAAATAATAGTGAAAATCGTGTTTTACCACTGTTTTTATCCTAGTTATGTTACAAAAAACGAAAATTTTAATCCTTATTATTCAAACTATAGAATTAAATAGCAAATAACGCATCATATATTGTTTCTTTAGATTTGAATTACCAAAAAAAGAAAGTGTATTTGAGTAATCCTATTTTGTTTTCATCATAGATCTTTATAATTCTTGTGATAAAAGCAAACGCTGTATAAAGTTATGTGCAAACTATATGATAAAGTGAATTATGTATGAAAAAATGGGGACAAACTTATAGAGGAACCAATCAAATTCTTGAAAGACTTTATTTACGCAAGATAAGATTAGAGTAATTAATTTTAAATCAAAACGAGTATCTACTATATAAATGGATTTAAAATAAACAATTAACTGAGTGGGATTTAGTTAGACATGTTTTGTGAAACTAAAAAAAGGAAATAATTAAATAGAGAAGAGGAGGCGTTAAAATGTTAGCATATACGAAAAGTGGAACAGGTACACCGATTGTTTTTATACATGGATTTTTGAGTGGTGGTCGCAGTTTTGATGCGATTGTAGATGATTTAGCAGCGACACATACCGTGATTGTCGTCGATTTACCCGGCATCGGTAAAAGTGAAATGGAACAGAAGGAGTATTCTATCGTAGATTATGCGAAAGAAATAAATAATGTCTTATTATATGAAGAGATTGAAGAAGCGGTTTGGGTAGGACATTCGATGGGTGGCTATATTGCTTTAGCGGCAGCAGATGAAAAAATTGCGCAAGTGAAGCAGTTGATTCTTTTATTTTCATCTGATTTAGCGGATGCTAAAGAAGCAATTGAAAAACGAGAAAATCAAAAGCGACAGTTAGAAAAAGATGGAGTAGCTCCTTTTGTAGATAGTTTAATTGAAAACTTCTTCCCAGAAGGTACACCAACTGAGCCAATTGATTTTATGCGAGAGGTCGCAAAAGATGCAACGATAGAAGGGATGGTTCAGCAACTATCTGCCATGCAGGGGCGCAAAGAGCGCAGTGAATATATTGAGAAAGCGACGATTCCACTTACTATAATAGAAGGAACGAATGATAAAATTGTTCCACCGATTGAAACAGATGGACCGAATGTACAGCGTGTTAAGGTGTCTACAGGACATTTCGGTATGGCGGAAAAACCTGATTTAGTAATTGATGCCATTCGAATGGTATTAGAAAAATAAAATACTAACAAAAGAGCGACAATCACGCGATAAATTGCGTAGATGTCGCTCTTTCATTATTTGTATAGCACTCGATAAACAAATAAGCATAGGGCAATATGTAAAGAGAGGATTGGTAATCTTGTTCTTGGATAAAGATAGCAAATAATGATAGAAAAAGGCCAAATCATTATGAACATTGTAGGCATTGTTAATGTTTCCATTGAAGAAAGGGAATAAAAAATAGAGGATAGTTGATTGCCTTCACAAAGGAAGGTAGTTACATATTTAAAAAGATTAAAGAAAACAAAATACCACTTACTAGATAGAAAATGCTGAGCCAACTTAGTTTAACAGAGGTATAGTTAACCTGAATATTTGGTGAGAAACGATAAATAGAAAATAAATAAAAAATGAAGAGTATGCAAATGAAGCAGAAAATTGCTGAAAAATTTAGCATCCAAAGGGAAAAAGCAGTACGTTTTTTAGGTGGAATTGGGAATTGAAGCTGATTAATAAATAGAATGTCAAAGGAATGAGAGAAAAATGAATAGTTGGCGAAAATAAAAAAATGAAATTGCCTGCTTGGGATAATCTAAGATACAAAGCTTAGACCAAGTGTTCCAAGAGACTAAATTACTAAAGTGCATGGGAGCAGAGAGACCCGGTTGTAACGACTACACCTAAGTTATAAAACACGAAAAAAAACGAAACCATTGAAAGTCCAATTTTTCAACGTGAGTAATGTAGTCAAATAAGCAATCTTTTCATTGCTCGTTTGAACTTTATAAGGCATCTTATTTAATTGAACTTCTTTATTTTTTGATAAAAATTTATTTGAGTGGCTTGAGAAGGAACGAGTGGATATTTTAATTTTAAAAAATGAAAAAGCAATCTAATGGGAAAAGTATAAATTAATATCCATTAATAATAAATAAATTACCATTTAAAGGATTTGTGATGGAAGAAATATAGGTCTCTTTTAGTAAATATGGAGCGTTCAGGAGGCTTCGACCATTCATCACGATTTATAAGATTTTTTTTGCTATAATAGAGGGTAATGAAATAGCATGAATGCGAGGTTTTAATAATGGCTTATACGCCCATGATTCAACAATATTTATCAGTAAAGAAAGATCATAAGGATGCCTTCTTATTTTATAGACTAGGTGACTTTTATGAAATGTTCTTTGAAGATGCGACGAGAGCATCGCAAATTTTAGAAATAACACTAACAGCTAGAGACGCGGGAATGAAAGAGAAAATTCCAATGTGTGGTGTACCGCATCATGCCGCTAAAAACTATATTGATACGCTTGTGCAAAAGGGCTATAAAGTAGCAATTTGTGAGCAAACAGAAGATCCGAAGCAGGCGAAGGGCGTTGTGAAACGTGAAGTTGTTCAAGTAGTTACGCCTGGGACAATTATGGATGGAAAAAGTGTAGATCAAAAAAGTAATTTATATATCGCATCGGCTCAACAAGTGGACGGTAGATTCGCTTTAACATATTTGGATTTATCAACAGGGGAAGCCGTTTCTACATATGTAGATGGTGAGGCAAAGGATTTATTTATGCAGCTACAATCGCTACATATTAAAGAACTAGTCGTATCCGAACAAAATTTCGATGATTTAGTCGAATTAGCAGATAGCTATGCGCTTATTTTATCAATCGAAAATGAGTTGTCAGCACAAGCAGAGCAGTATTTAGAAAGTATTCCAACACCACTACATGTAAGTGCGAAGCGTTTACTGCATTATTTAGAAAAAACACAAATGCGTTCGCTTTCACATATTCAAGCATTTGTATTTATCGAATCACAGTCAATTTTAAAAATTGATGCTAATTCAAAACGTAATTTAGAGTTGGTTCAAACATTAAGAGGCGAGCAAAAAGGGTCTCTATTATGGCTTTTAGATGAAACGGTTACAGCAATGGGTGGGCGTAAACTGAAACAATGGATTCATCAACCACTTGCAAGTAAACAAGCAATTGAGCAACGTTTAGCAACAGTTTCTGAATTAATGGAAGGGTATTTCCTTCGCCTAGAATTACAGGAATTCATGAAAAAAGTCTATGATTTAGAACGTTTAGCAGGGCGCATTGCCTTTGGTAGCGTAGGTGGACGAGATTTAGCGCAGTTACGTGAATCACTTCGTCAAATTCCACTGATTCAGCAGCAATTGGCCGACTCTGGGCAACCGCAATTAGTCACTTTAGGTCAAAAAATTGATGATTGTTCAGACATCGAGGCTTTCTTAAGTACAGCAATTACAGATGCACCACCAATCTCAATTAAAGAGGGCGATGTAATTCGTGAGGGCTATAATGAGCAGTTAGATGAATATCGTTTTGCTTCAAGAAACGGTAAGGATTGGATTGCACAGCTTGAGCAAAAAGAACGTGAAATCACAGGCGTTAAAAACTTAAAAATTGGTTATAATCGCGTATTTGGCTATTATATCGAAATGACGAAATCTAATGTACATTTGGCAGATTTATCTCGATATAATCGCAAGCAAACTTTAGCGAATGCAGAGCGCTTTATTACGGAAGAATTGAAAGAAAAAGAAGAGATTATTTTAAATGCACAGGAAAAAAGTCTAGAATTGGAATATGAGCTATTTACAAAAATTCGCGAAAAAATTAAGCCATTAATTCCACGAATTCAACAATTAGCTTCAAGTATTAGTGAACTGGATGTCTTTGCTAGTTTTGCAACCGTTTCTGAACGCTATCAATTTATTCAACCCGTATTCCATGAAGGGCGCGAATTAAAAATCATCAATGGACGTCACCCAGTTGTCGAGAAGATGATGAACAAATCATTATATGTGCCAAATGATTGTGAACTATCAGATTCAGAAAATATGCTGCTAATTACTGGACCAAATATGTCAGGTAAATCAACTTATATGCGTCAAGTGGCATTGATTACAATCATGGCTCAAATTGGTTGTTATGTGCCGGCAGAAATTGCGGAACTACCTGTAACAGACCAAATTTTCACACGTATTGGTGCGGCAGATGATTTAGCAGGTGGGCAAAGTACATTCATGGTAGAGATGATTGAGTCACAGCATGCGATTGTCAATGCAACAGAACGTAGCTTATTATTATTCGATGAAATCGGTCGCGGAACATCTACGTATGATGGGATGGCATTAGCGCAGGCGATGATGGAATATATTCATAGTGAAATTGGAGCGAACACATTATTCTCTACACATTATCATGAGTTAACAGCGTTAGAGCAAGAGCTACCTCGCCTTCGAAATGTGCATGTGTCAGCAGCTGAACAAGATGGTAAAGTAGTATTCTTGCATAAAGTAAAACAAGGTCCAGCAGATAAATCTTATGGGATTCACGTTGCACAATTGGCGGAACTTCCAGATGAAATTATTCGTCGTTCAAGAGAGTTATTACAGGTTTTTGAAGCAGCGAATACAGGAGAGACTGTTGTTGTTCAAAAAATTGTGGAGAAGATTGTTGAAGTCGAAGTGCCGGGACCAGAGAAAATTGTTGAAGTCGAAGTGCCCGTGAAAGCACCGAATAAATTGGCGGAGGCAACGGATCAGTTATCATTTTTCCAGGAGACTTCAGAAAAAATACCGAAATTATCGAAAACCGAGCAGCAGGCAGTGGAAGAATTACGCAACTTGAATGTTTCAGGTACGACACCAATGGATGCGCTCCAATTAGTGTATAAATTACAGCAGTTATTATTAAAATAAAACGGTAGTAAAAATATAAAAAGGAGGGGTTTGCATGGGGCAAATTCATATAATGGATGATTTATTATCCAATAAAATCGCAGCAGGTGAGGTAGTTGAACGACCGACATCAGTTGTCAAAGAACTTGTTGAAAATGCCGTTGATGCAGGCAGTACCTCTATTGAAGTAATATTAGAACAAGCAGGACTTACCTCTATTCAAGTGATTGATAATGGGCACGGCATGGCGGAGGATGATGCATTGATTTCCTTTCAACGTCATGCAACGAGTAAAATTAATAACGAGCATGATCTGTTCCGTATTCGTACACTTGGTTTTCGTGGAGAAGCTTTGGCATCCATTGCCTCAGTAGCAAAAGTTCAATTAAGTACATCTAATGGTGAAACTGGCGTTGAGGTGTATCTAGAGGGTGGTCGCGTTATTGACAAAAAACCTGGGCCTTTACGTAAAGGAACGGATATGAAAGTATCGCAGCTTTTCTACAATACACCTGCTCGTTTAAAATATATGAAAACCATTCAAACAGAGCTTGGGCATACGATTGATTTAATGAATCGTTTAGCGCTTTGTTACCCAAATATTGCGTTTACACTCAGACATCATGACCATGAACTATTGCGTACCAATGGTCGAGGTGATTTACAACAGGTTTTAGCGGCAATTTACGGTGTTGCTAATGCCAAGAAAATGCTTCCTTTTACAGGCGAGTCACAGGATTATAAAATCTATGGCTATACGACAATTCCAGAAATTACACGTTCTTCTAAAAACTATATGTCTATTTTTGTGAATGGCCGATGGGTGAAACATTTCACGATTCAAAAAGCTATTATTGAGTCTTATCACACCTTTTTACCAATAGGTCGTGCACCGATTTCCGTTATTCATATTGAAGGGGACCCGCATTTAACGGATGTTAATGTCCATCCAGCGAAGCAGCAAATTCGCTTGAGTAAAGAGGGCGAACTCATGAAATTAATTGAAACTACTTTGCATGAGGTCATTCGTTCCAATATGCAGGCTCCAGAAGTAGAGCAAAAGAAGAAAAAGTTTGCGCAATCTACTGAACAGGTGAATTTTTGGAAAACAATTGACTATGCGAATACGTCTATTCCACAGTTCGGTGATAAACCACGTGTAGCAAAAGTGGAACCGACACCTGAAGACGAGCCAATTGTTGTGAAGGAACAATCAACAGCTGATAGTAGGTTAGCATCTGAAGAAACATGGGAAGATATAGTAGAACGGGATATTTCTCCAGAAGGTAATGAGCAGGCTTATACACAAGCCCAACCATCTCAAGAATTACCACAGCAGCAGTGGCAAGAAGAGGCACATGGATTTGAAGAAAGTGAAGCTGTTCCATATAAAGAGCCGTTCCCGGATTTAGAAATTATCGGTCAAATTCATGGAACCTATATTATTGCGCAAAGTGCAGATGGATTTTACCTTATCGACCAACACGCTGCGCAAGAACGAATCAAATATGAGTATTTCAAGGAAAAGGTAGGAGATGTGTCGGCGAATGAACGCCAATCCATGCTGTTACCATTGACCTTCCATTACTCAGCTGATGAGGCGCTTACTTTACATGAGTTCCAACAAGAGCTTGCAGAAGTGGGTGTGTTTATCGAAGATTTCGGGCAAAACTCTTTTGTCGTTCGAGAGCATCCGACCTGGTTCCCTAAAGGACAGGAGCAAGAAATTATTGAAGATCTCATCGAGCAAGTACTTACAGAAAGTAAAGCAAGTATAAAAAAATTGCGTGAATCAGCAGCCATTATGATGAGTTGCAAGAAATCGATTAAGGCGAATCATTATTTGGACACAGCACAAATGGAACAATTACTAAAAGATTTAAAAACAAGAGAAAATCCATTTACTTGCCCACATGGAAGACCTGTTATTATCCACTTTAGAACGTATGAAATTGAAAAGATGTTCAAACGAGTAATGTAACTAGAGGAGGACGACAAATGTTTTCAGCAGCTTATAGACAACAAACGTTAGACTTATTAAATCGCTATTCTTTTGATGTAGTCGTAATTGGAGGCGGGATTACAGGTGCAGGTATTGCACTTGATGCCGTTTCTCGAGGCATGAGTGTAGCACTTATTGAAATGCAGGATTTTGCAGGTGGAACCTCGAGTCGCTCGACCAAGCTTGTTCATGGTGGATTGCGCTATTTAAAACAGCTACAAGTAGGTGTTGTGGCTGAAGTAGGGAAAGAACGTAAAATTGTATATGACAATGGGGTGCATATTACAACACCTCTTGGCATGTTACTTCCTTTCTATAAAGGAGGCGAATTTGGTCCCTATTCTACATCTCTTGGTTTAAAAATGTATGATACATTGGCTGGTGTACGAAAATCAGAGCGTCGAAAAATGCTAAGCGTGAAAGACACCCTTCAAAAAGAACCTTTGTTAAAAAAGGATGGGTTACTTGGGGGCGGTCACTATGTGGAATATCGTACAGATGATGCCCGTTTAACGATTGAAGTACTAAAAAAGGCTGTTGAATTGGGTGTAGTGGCTATTAACTATACGAAAGTCGAATCTTTTATTTATGATGAAAAAAATACAATATGTGGTGTGTATGCAGTTGATCAGGTGGACCAAACGAAGGTAGCCATTGAAGCGAAAGCAGTTATTAATGCAGCAGGCCCATGGGTAAATGAAATTCTTGAATACGATGTAAAAGGACAGAGCAAAAAAGATTTGCTTCTGACTAAAGGGGTTCATATTGTCATTGATGAGAGTGTATTTCCACTGCATCAGTCCATTTATTTCGATACACCAGATGGACGGATGGTATTTGCTATTCCACGTGAAGGGAAAACGTATGTGGGAACAACCGATACAGTGTATAAGGACAATCCAGTGCATCCTACTGCGACGAATGAAGACATTGCCTATATTTTGGATGCCGTTCATTTTATGTTCCCAGACGTAGATGTATCCTTTAAGGATATAGAGTCGAGCTGGGCTGGGGTTCGCCCATTAATTTACGAGCAAGGGAAGGACCCATCTGAAATTTCACGTAAGGATGAGATTTGGACATCAAAATCAGGTCTATTGTCCATTGCAGGCGGTAAACTAACAGGTTATCGAAAAATGGCAGAGAATATTGTCGATGAATTAGTAAAACGAAAAGAATTCAAGCATTTTGGTCAATGTGTCACAAAGGCCTTGTCATTGTCAGGAGCGACTTTGCTAAATGAAGAGAATTTTGAAGCCTATATTGCTTACAAAGCAGATGAAGGGGTTCGACATGGCTTAACAAAACAAATTGGTGAAAAACTAACAGCGAAATACGGCTCGAATATTGATGACATCTTTAAAATTTTACGTGTTACGAAAGATGATTTTAGTAATCGAGGGTTACCAGTCGATTTGTATCTTCAAGTCATGTATGCGATGCAATATGAAATGGCCTATGCGCCTTCGGATGTTTTTGTTCGACGCACAGGTCGTCTCTATTTTGATGTGAATAGTGTCTTGAAGTACAAGGGACAAGTGATTTCTTTAATGGCAGATTTCTTAGGTTACTCAGAGCAAGAGAAGACACTTCGAACAAAAGAGTTAGAGCAATTAATCGAGGATGCTACCCATTTTGCAAAGGAAGGATTATATGAATAAAACACAGAGGGAAATATTGGGGGAAGATGGGCATATTCTTGTAGCAACATTGTATCTACCAGCGTCTGAAAAAGAAATTATCGGACATATCCATGTATTACATGGTATGGCAGAACATCAACAGCGCTACGAAGGATTTGCTGCGTTTTTAACAAATCAGGGTTATGCAGTTTCCACACATGATCATCGAGGACATGGTCAGACTGCCAAACGAAATGATGCACCATTCGGTTATTTTGCACCGGAGAACGGTTTTGAAATTGTCGTAGACGATGCACATCGAGTGATTGAAGGCATTCGTCAAGGCAATGAATGGGAGCCAGTCTCTTTAATTGGTCACAGTATGGGCTCATTTATCGCTAGACGCTATATTCAAAAATATAGTGATGAAGTGAAAAAAGTAATTTTAATTGGTACAGGTGGCTTGAATACAACGCATCGTGCGGGCCTTTTAGCAGCACGTTTTATGGCAAAGCAAAAAGGACCACTTGCACCCGCTAAGCTATTGCAAAAATTGTCATTCGGTACGTATAATGCAAAAATAGAACCGATTTTCACGGAATCTGATTGGTTATCAAGCGATCGTACGGAAGTCCAAAAATATTTAGAGGACGACTGGTGCGGATTTACTTGTACAAATCAGTTCTATGTCGATTTACTTTCAGGAATGACGACGATTTCAAAAGAACATGAAATCAATAAAATTCGTACAAGCTTGCCGGTACTGCTAATCAGTGGAAAAGATGATCCGGTTGGTGAGTATGGAAAAGGTGTATGGCGTGTAGCTAAACAATATTATCATGCAGGCTTTACGCATGTAGCCGTTCATTTATTTGAACATAAACGCCATGAAATTTTAAATGAGAAAAACAACGAGATGGTCTATAAAACAATATTAAAATGGTTGGAGAAAAAAGGACATGACAGAGCAACAGCAATATGATGTACTAGCCATTGTCGGACCTACAGCAGTGGGAAAAACAGCGCTAAGCATCGAGCTTGCCAAACGATTAAATGGTGAGATTATTAATGGAGATTCCATGCAAGTTTATAAAGAAATGAATATCGGTACAGCCAAAATTCGCCCAGATGAAATGAACGGTGTTGTCCATCATTTGATTGATATCAAAGAGGTAACGGATGATTTTTCCGTGGCTGAATATCAAAAGGTTGTTCGTCAACAAATTGAAGAAATTCAAGAGCGTGGCAAGCTCCCCATCATCGTAGGTGGTACAGGATTGTATATTCAATCGGTTCTTTACGATTTTCGCTTTACGGAAGAAAAAGTGGATGAAGCCGTACGACAAAAATATTATGATGAACTAATGAAACTTGGACCAGAAGCCATGCATGAGAAGTTAATGGCAGTCGATCCTGAAACAGCAAAAACGATTCATCCTAATAATACGCGTCGAGTTGTACGTGCATTGGAAATGGCCGAACATAGCGATTTGAAAAAATCCGATGCAGATGCTCATCAAGGTGACAAGGCTTTATACAATCATTTCATCATAGGCTTAAATATGGAGCGCGAACGTTTATATGAACGGATTAATTTGCGTGTAGACATCATGTTAGAACAAGGTTTACTGGAAGAAGTACGCGGTTTATATGAGCGTGGCATTCGTGATTGTCAGTCCATTAAAGCAATTGGTTATAAAGAACTGTATGATTATTTTGATGATCGTGTAAGCTTTGAACAAGCCATCGAAAATTTAAAACAAAACTCCCGTCGCTATGCGAAAAGACAATTAACCTACTTCCGAAATAAATTAGATATTCAATGGTTTGATGCCACACAAGAAAATAATTTATTGATTGGTAATATTTTTACAAATATGGGGTATAAAGAGTTATAGGTAGAAAAACGTACTTATAATCTAAGGGGGATGTACATGAAATCAGTCAATCTGCAAGATATGTATTTAAATCAGCTTCGTAAAAATTCGATTTTTTTAACGGTATTCCTATTGAACGGATTCCAGCTTAAAGGGACAGTAAAATCTTTTGATAATTTTACTGTATTACTGGAATCTGAAGGGAAACAACATTTGATTTTCAAACATGCTATTTCAACATTCTCTCCTTCAAAATCAGTAGAATTAACCGACTCAGAAGAAGGCTAAATAAAATGAGCTAGTAACTCGTCTATAGGATGAAGTTGCTAGCTTTTTTGATCGATTAAATGAAAACCAACTTCGCATGAAATGGAACTGGAAAATACGGAATAAATCAAAATTAGTTATATTCCTACGTAGACTTGGCGTAATGAGGGGGCTTAGCTTAGTGGGAATTTAGACGAGTAACCGTTGTTTCTCCATACTATATAAGCTCAAATGAATACCTTTAGTCATCTTAATGGGAAAATAAAAAGACAAATAGCCATCGAAGCCATTTGTCTTTTTGATTGGGCAGACATAGGTAAGAGAATATTAACTTATGTCCGAGCCATTTAATGTAGTCTTATAAAAGATGTATCCGTAAGTAGAAACATCGTTTTTTGATTGGATTGGATAATTCGTGAGATTAGTAAGTAGGGTATGCTGGAAATTAGCGAATTGTCGCTAATGCTGTTGACCAAGGAATTAATTGATCTAGCATTTGTCCTACAATTTGTTCTTGGATTTCATTTGGTTTGAAAACAGTCATATTTTCAAAATCATTGAATAATGATAATGCAGGATGCGCACGTACATCGGCTACTAAAAATTCACCTAATATACCGCGTAAATGTTCAGCAGCTCTAGCACCACCTACAGAACCGTAGGAAACAATCCCAGCTGCCTTGTTGTGCATTTCTGTTTTCAAGTAATCAAGCGCATTTTTTAGAGATGCAGCAAGTGAGTGGTTGTATTCAGATACGATAAATACATAACCATCTTTGCTCGCCATTTGTTCTACCCAATCTTTCACACCCGAAGTGTCATAGCCGGGTTCTCCTAATAAAGGTATTTTGAAATCTGCAATGTCGATGATGTCATATTGAGCGTCGCCTCGTTTTTCAGCAATCTTGTGTACCCACTCTGCAACCTGTGGACTTACGCGACCTTCACGAGTAGAACCGATAATAATACCTATCTTCAATTGAGCCATTTAAAATTCCTCCAATTTTCTACGATATTTGGATTACATTGTCATTATAGGTGAACACATACATAAATGAAAGAATAAGGTCTTATTTGTGCGGATTCTACTGTATTTCAAGAAAACTTACTTTCTTAAACACAGTAAATCACTTATACTATGTAATAGTTAATTAGAGGAGGATTTTTAAAATGAAAACAATTACACCTGAAGAAGTATTAAACTTATTAGATGCTAATGAAGATTTAAATATTATTGACGTTCGTGAAGATGGAGAAGTAGTAAATGGAATGATTCCTGGCGCTATTCATATGCCACTTGGAGAAATTCCAGAACGTTTTAATGAATTAAATCCTGAAACACCATATATTTTCGTATGCCATGCTGGCGGACGTAGCTTCAGTGCATGCACTTATCTTGAAGGTAAAGGTTTTGATGTGACCAACCTTGAAGGTGGTATGAGTTCTTGGGATGGCGAATTAGAATTTTAATTCACCTCACCGAATAGAGTGATTTTTTAGAAGACGGAATGATGCTTAGGTATCATTCCTTTTTTTGAACCTAAAGCGAAACATTGGCTCTTATTATAAGGTTATTTTGAGAGGCAAGAGATTGCAGGAAAGTATGCATTATTGGCAAGCTTAAATGAAGTATGAACAAAAAAGAAGAGGTAGGCATGTTGTGAATAACAACGCGCCTACCTCTTCTTTTATTTATTTAGTAAAAAGAGCGGTTCCACATCGACGATTTCCCATTGGAATTGGTCATTCCTTTGCAAAGTAGAAACTGCCCGATACTCTTTTTCACCATATGTGTTTTTTGATTGTACTTTCGCATGTGTAGCATCTAAGACTTCAACGGAATCAATTGATACAAAATCTAAGGATTCATAGTTTAAATTTTCACCATCCGTTGATATAAGTGAGTGACTCCAAGAAGAAATATACGGATTTAATGCCTGTTTATAGAGGGCCTTAAAGTAAGTGAATAACTGATCATCTGGCATAAGGGTAATGTCATAAGAAACCTGAGCCATCCAGTCATTTTTTTATCCTCATCTATTTGTGGCGTATTATCTAAAATGAAACGATCAATAATAAAGTGATTTTGAGTTTTATCATATAGAAAGTGAAGGGATATTGGCGTAACGACATCTTCTATTTCAGCAGAATAGCTGATGAAAAAACCATTTATTTCATTTTTCTCATCTATGCTTAGTAAATGATAATTTAGTGTTTCATCGGTAAGTGTTATGTTTATTTTTTCACTAGCATGAATACGCTTAGATATTGTAGTCGTTAATAGGGCTTTGTCGTAAGTAACATGGTTTAAGGCATTGTGGAAATTTTGGATTGTTTCAATGATTTCATCTTGTTGCTTTTTTGAAATATATTGAATCCCTTGTTGATGGAAAAGATTGTCGAGTATTTGTTCCTCACTCGTAATTTCCCCCCAAGGTGCATCTACTACATAACGGAATTTTATTAAATCATTTAAAAATAAATGAATCGGCTCTTCATTATATAATTTGGTTAATGGAATGAACCCATCATTTATCGAAATAGCAATATTTGGAAAGCCAATAGTAGCACCCTGTGAAAAGAACACATAGCTGCTAGCGATTTTTCGAGAAATTTTCGTATCCTTTTCAATAAATTATATAACAAGATACAGTTATTTCCAAAAAAACAAGGAGGTTTTATGCAATCTAACGTCGGGAAAAGTGAATACATATAACTATAGATAAATTTTAATAGGAGGAGCTAATATGCACAAAATGGCTTATTATAGCTTTTTTACTTTTATGCTCTTTTTTCTATATAGTTCAAATTTTCACGCCACAGCGTATTCCTTAAAAATAAATGAGGAAAACCGAGGATATTGGCAAGTGGATACAAAACCACCGACAAAAGATCAACTAATACGCCTATATGATGTAGAAAATGATGGAGATTTGATTGTAGATGATTCGGCAGTCAATTATGAGGAAGTCGGAGAATACTTCATTGTTTTTTCTCAAGAACAAGGAATGGCCAAAACAGTGAAAATGGTTGTACAAAACCATTCCCCTATAGAATTAATCGAAAATCCACTAATTCAATTAAAATACGGAGCAAATGAAAGTTTGACATTAGCGAATATTCAACAATTATTGGGGATTGAAGTGGCAAATGGTCTCAAGCTGAAAATACTTGAAGGACAAGTAAATCAAAAAGACATTGGTAGATATCCTCTAATGCTCGAAATGACAGATAGTTACGGCAGGAAAATAGAACAACAAATAATGGTAGATGTGTTAGATTTACAGGCGCCTACAATTCAAATAGCTAAGCGCTCAATACATTACCCATTAGGTGAGCGTATGACAAAAGAGCAAATTATGCGTGATGCTGAAATGACGATAACAGATGATTATAGTGACGCGAAAAATATTTCTGTTACATGGATATTAGATGCTGTGTTGGAAAATAAGGTAGGAAACTACCGAGTAGGTGTACAAGCGAAGGATGAAAATAATAATCAATCAGCTACAGAGTATGTGATGATTAAAATTGGCGATAAATATGACTATAAAGATTTTTTACAATATGAAGTTTTTGAAAAACCAGGTGCTGAAAAAATGGCAAAAGACATAGGAGCAAGCAATATTGAATCCATAGCGATGGATAAAGTAGATTTTACGCGTCCCGCTACTTATCAAATGCCCGTTCAATTTACGGATGGGGTAAGGGCTTCAATAAAAGTTTCCATAGTTGATACGACAGCACCTGTTATGACTGTAAACGCGAAAACATTGGAATATCAAAACGCTGAGTATTTAACGGAACAGCGAATCTTAGAGGATTTAGAGGTATATGTTGAAGATAATTATACAAAACAGCCTGAAATTGAATTTTCTAAAACAATGGAGCAGCTACAGGCGGTAGGCCAGCATCAACTGATTTTAACTGCGAGAGATTCAAGTGGGAATAAAACACAAAAAATCATTCAGTTAAATATAATTGGAGAAAATGCCGTGCTAGGAAGTGTAGGGAATGTGAATGATGAAACAATGGATGAATTAACATGGGAAGTAGGAGAAGTGGATAAAGTGGAGGAAGAAGAAACTGCATTTCAAGAAAAAATTCTTTCACCCACTTTAGAAGCTGTGAATGATCAAATTCAATTACTCCAGCCTGATGAAAAAATCGCGGCTAATATCGTCCCACTAACTAACCAGCAAAAAGTAAACCGAATATGGCCGTATTTTGGCTTATTTGTCCTAGCACTCATTCTTTTGTCCATTCTAGTATTGAATCCGATGAAAAAAAGAAAAAAACGTAAAGTTGCTGTCGTGAGTAATCGTCGATATAGAAAGAACCAATAGCTGAAAATAGTAGAGAAAGGGGCAAAATACTTTCCCTTCTCTAACAAGCATACGGAAGGTGGATATGGCATTAACATGCGACGTCCACCTTTTTTATGTAAAGTGCGTGGAATTTCTTTTTGTTTAGCATTCATTTGAGGGGAATGTGTTGCTTCTGCATGGCATATGCTAAAATAAGAAAGTATAAAATAACGGGAGATGAGCTATTTATGGCATTTGCATCAAAATTAACGGCGGAAACAATGGCCTTTGCAAAAACAATTGAACAGAAAATAAAACCACAAGTTGAAAAAGTTGAGGAAATGGCGTTTTACAATCAACAAAAAGTGCTCGATGCTTTTGCTAAAAATCATGTAAGTGAAAATCACTTTGCTGGTTCAACTGGCTATGGCTATGATGATGAGGGGCGCGATAATTTAGAACGTGTATATGCGGATGTTTTTGGCGCAGAGGCCGCATTAGTACGCCAACAAATTATTTCGGGAACACATGCGATTACACTAAGCTTATTTGGCGTATTACGTCCAGGAGATGAGCTAATGTATATTACAGGTAAACCTTACGATACATTGCAATCAATTGTTGATGGCGGAGAGAAGGATACGGGTTCGCTAAAAGATTGGGGCATTAGTTACCAACATATTGATTTAAATGAAGAAAATAAAGTGGATTGGTCTGCCGTTGAACAAGCTGTTACATCTAAAACCCGCGTTATGGCAATTCAACGTTCAAAAGGATACGCAACACGTCCATCTTTTACAATTGATGAAGTGGGCGATATGATTAAAAAAATACGTGCAATTAAAGAAGATGTGATTATTTTTGTAGATAATTGCTACGGTGAATTTGTCGATGCAGTCGAGCCAACGGAATTGGGTGCAGACTTAATGGCTGGTTCATTAATTAAAAATCCAGGTGGCGGTTTAGCAAAAGTTGGTGGGTATATTGCTGGGAAAGCAGAGTATGTGGAACGTTGTGCGTATCGTATGACTACTCCAGGTATTGGAGCAGAAGCAGGTCCATCTTTAAATACTTTACCAGATATGTACCAAGGCTTCTTCCTAGCACCACATGTTGTATCACAAGCGGTAAAAGGAGCTATTTTTGCAGCAGCAGCCCTTGAAGCTATTGGAATGAAACCAGAACCAGCGTATGATGCAAAACGTACAGATTTAATTCAATCTGTTCAATTTCAAAATCCACAACAAATGATTGATTTCTGCCAAACAGTACAAGCAAACTCACCAGTAAATGCTCAGTTCGCTCCAGAGCCTTCATTATTACCAGGTTATGAAGATGAAGTAATTATGGCAGCTGGTACATTTGTACAAGGAGCAAGTATTGAATTTTCAGCAGATGGTCCAATTCGTGCGCCATACACAGTGTATATGCAAGGTGGATTAACGTATGAACATGTGAAATATGCTATTTTAAGTGCTGTACAAAAATTACAGGAAAATTAAAAAGTAGTAGAATTTTAGAATCCTAAATGAGGAGGACTTGCATGAAGTGGCAAGTCCTCTTTTTCTATACTTTTAAAATAGACGTATTTTAATGAACTGAAAGTTTTAATTTATAAAAGGGTGAAAACTTCTTTATAAACTGACAGTATAATGCAAGTACCATATTAAGGAAATATAGTTGTTGTGATTTTGTTCAAGAAATAATAGGAGGAAAAAGGCTGATTTAATCAGCTTTTAACTGATTATTTAAATAAATCTCTTCATGAGATAAAAACGTTCTAAAAAACGTATGTTAGTTTTTCTGACATCTAGTTGACAGTTAAGCTTACATGTCCTAAAATAATAAATGTGAAGGGCGTGGTGAATATGATGAATCGTGAAATAAGACGTACGATGCCTCTTTTGCCGATTAGTATTGTTATGCAACTAACCGACTTAACGGCACGACAAATTCGTTATTATGAAGAACATGAATTAATTGAGCCTGCCAGAACAGAAGGAAATCGACGCATGTTTTCTTTAAATGACGTAGATATACTTCTGGAAATCAAAGATTTATTGGATCAAGGTATTAACATGGCAGGTATCAAAAAAGTATTTGCAATGAAAAATGAACCAATTGCACCAAGTGCTAAAACAGAAATTACCGACTTAGACTTACGCCGAATTTTAAGAGAAGAAATGCAACAAGCACAGCGTATGCAAAAAGCATCGATTCGACAAGGGGATTTATCTCGCTTTTTCCAACCGTAAAAGACGAGTGATTTATAAATAAATTAATTAATTATACTTAGGAGAGTGAACTTTAATGAGTAACTACACTAAAGATGATATCCGCAATTTAGTAAAAGAAAATAATGTTCGTTTTATCCGCTTACAATTTACAGATATTCTTGGCACAATTAAAAACGTTGAAATTCCAGTTTCACAACTTGAAAAAGCGTTAGATAATAAAATGATGTTTGATGGTTCTTCAATCGAAGGTTTCGTTCGTATCGAAGAATCTGATATGTACTTATACCCTGATTTAAGCACGTTCATGATTTTCCCTTGGACAGTAGACCAAGGTGCTGTATGTCGCTTTATCTGTGACGTATACAACCCAGATGGTACGCCATTTGCTGGTGACCCTCGTAATAACTTACGTCGCATTGTTAGCCGCATGGAATCAATGGGCTTCACAGACTTCAACTTAGGGCCTGAGCCAGAATTCTTCTTATTCAAATTAGATGAAAAAGGCGAACCTACTTTAGAATTAAATGACCACGGTGGTTATTTCGATTTAGCGCCAACTGACCTTGGCGAAAACTGCCGTCGTGATATCGTTCTTGAACTTGAAAATATGGGCTTTGAAATTGAAGCATCTCACCATGAAGTAGCTCCAGGACAACACGAAATTGACTTTAAATATGCAGACGTATTGAAAGCTTGTGACTTAATCCAAACATTCAAACTTGTCGTTAAAACAATCGCTCGTAAACATGGTTTACATGCAACATTCATGCCAAAACCAATCTTTGGATTAAGTGGTTCAGGAATGCACTGTAACGTGTCATTATTCAACGGAAACGAAAACATGTTCTTCGATGAAAAGGCACCAATGCAACTTTCTGAAACAGCAATGCAATTCATGGCTGGTGTACTAAAACATGTTGAAGGTTTCACAGCGGTTACTAACCCAACTGTAAACTCATACAAACGTTTAGTACCTGGTTACGAAGCACCATGTTACATCGCATGGTCTGGACAAAACCGTTCACCATTAGTACGTATCCCAGCTTCTCGTGGATTATCTACACGTATCGAAGTACGTTCAGTAGATCCATCTGCAAATCCATACCTAGCTTTAGCTGTTATTCTTGAAGCAGGCTTAAATGGTATCGAGAACAAACTGACTCCACCACCAGCTGTTGACCGTAACATCTATATGATGAACGCTCAAGAACGTGAAGAAGCAGGTATCGGTAACTTACCAGTTAACCTTGATGACGCTTTACATGCATTAGCTAAAGATAAAGTTATCCAAGGTGCTCTAGGCGAACATATCTATGCAAACTTCCGCGAAGCGAAAGAAATTGAATTTGACATGTTTAGAACACAAGTTCACCAATGGGAACGCGACCAATACCTTAAAATGTACTAAGTCGATGAACCCAAAAAAGCCTCCGATTTTATTCGGAGGTTTTTTTATATTGGCAGATTTTTGGTAGCAAATGTTAACCCTTATGAAATGTATAGCGGATAATTTCGTTCGTAGTTACTTCTATAAAACCCATTCCATTTTTTAAGCGAGCACTTCGAGGAGGCTCAGCGAAAGTATTTGGAATGATGGTGAATTCGTTGCCACTTGCATACGGCCAAATAATTATTTGTTTTTCTTCGATGAAAAAGGCAGTGTCATAGGATAGAGTAAATGTGGAAATAGTAGCTAAAGAGAAAGGGCATTTTAGACTTTTCTGTATAGCAAAATCATTCGTAAATAGTAGAATCGTGTCATTAGTAGAAACGATAGCTGCTAGTGGTTTATCTCGAATAAGTGGCGCATCAAATGAAAAATTATAGTGAAGGGCTATCTGTTCTAGAGATTGGAGTGGTTGATTAGGCTGCGCAAAATTCAAGATATGTTTGTCCTAAACCGTCGCCGAATACACCTTGATCTCCATAAATACAAATTACACCCTCTTGAAATGGAATGAGCTCGTGGATATGCTGCCCAACATGGACACTTGAAACAAGCTGCCCACCCAATGTATAAAAGCGTAGAAGGTCCAACTCTACTAGACAAAAATGATTTTTAGTAAAACGAACCAAATAATTATTTGTTGATACCATCATTATTGGAATTTGATTAATTTCTACACAGAGCTGTTGTTTATCTTTTTTCAATACAATGAATTGATTTCTATGGAAATCGGCATCAATAATGTTTATTGTGCTCGTGTATATGGATTCTTTCCGGAATGAGAGTGAAGTCATTGAATTTCACCTCCAGTTATAGGGATTGATTCTATCTTAAAGCAAATGACTAGTTTTATACATACATAAAAATAAAAACTCCCTTCATTGAAGGAAGAGAGGGCTTTAAGTAGTTAGAAACCAGATGCCTAATAAGGAAAGGGCGGTAATAAGCCAAATGAGTGATTGTTTCAAATTCATCAATAGAAATTCCTCCTCTAATGAGTAGTTATCCGGTAATAAGTTTACTCCTAATTATTATAT
>JAGHSJ010000035.1 GCA_018065935.1 Candidatus Kurthia equi | reverse complement strand
GATGTCAATATGTTTACTGTAAGAGTTGTCTTTTTTTATGTGAATATAATGATTAACATCATTAAAAGAACGCCGATAATAAGAAGGTATAGAGTATAGAGGTGAAGTGAATGATTTGTGGAAAATGTTTTAGCGAAAAACAAAATGTTTTAATCGACCAAGTGTATCCTGTTGGCGGAGCGATTTTAACAATACATCATATTCCAGCAACGCAATGTAATTGCCGTATTTATGTTTCTAATTCGGTGAATCAAGAAATCGCGGAATATATTGAAAATTCAGATTCAAAAAGTGGGCAAATACATATTTCATATAGTGAAGTTTAATTCCGATAAAGTGAAGTGTAAATGAGATACTTGGCCTATAAAAATGAATGAGTTAGTAAGGAATTATGTAACTGAAAGACATCTGATTACATGCTTCAAATGAATCGTTTATAAATAACATGATTAAAGCAATTTTATGTATCTGAAGCATGGAACTAATCGAATGCGTGTCACCTGAAATTGAAATAGTATAAGAAAAACCAGAAAGCGCCTACTTACACGTTTTCTGGTTTTTTATTGCGTACTATTTTAAGGAGGCATGTGTTTTTCCTTCATCTCAAATGGTAAGAATCACGCATAACTTAGTTAACGCATCTTTCAGGGGATGATTATGATGTAAGTCAACGGAGGCAAGATGAAAGGAAAGCGACACTTGATTTATATCTTAAAAGCGTTTTGCCGGAAACGTTTGGAGCGTCTGCTTTAAAGGGAGCTCCTGTGTAGTTGCAGCTGGTTGAGCTTTGGGTTCTTTCACAACTGTAAATGCAGATTTCCCACGAAACTGTGTAATCAGCGTTGTGTATCCAGCTAAAATAATATGCAATACACCAACCAATGTTATAAATACAGCCATTCCGCTACTATAAAGTGGTGCTAAACAGGCAAATAAGATTAGTAAAATGCCAATAAAAAGAAAAAATACAATGGTATTTCGATCCTTCATCCTGATACCTCCCATTCAATAGCCATGTTATGTATATGTAATATTCCTACTTTTGCGTAATTCAAAACATTTTACTGAATTTCACAAGCCTATTTAAAAAGTGAAAGAAAGGGTATAGGGAGATGTGATTTATAGGGAATAGAAAGGAGCGAGAAAAATTTTTAGAAACGAGGTTGTGGTTATTTTTTCCATTTGCGCATTCGTTTTGAGCTGTATAATTTTTCCTAGCAAAACCAATCCGTCAACGGTGGAAATGGGAATGGAACAGCTGGATAATCAGCAGAGTGAAAGAGCTGTAGCAACTTTCAGTAAGGCGACTACAGAGCAAAAATTGGCTAATGAACGAACAAAACAACTCCTACTAGAGGCTAAAAAACTACATTTACAGCAGCAAACGTTAAAGTTAGAACAAATATATAAGCAAGGTAGGCATAAAGAAGCGACAGATTTAGCATATCAGGTGTTACAAACTTATAAAGACAATCCTATTATTGGGGAACTCACTGATAAGGTGGTTTATATACAGCATAAAGCAACTGAAAAATAAATAAAAAGTAGAGGAAGGATTCGTGTGAGAAGAAAACGAACCCTGCCTCTACTTTTATTTCGATTAAATTTAAATAATAGCTAATAAGTCCAGTGCATGCTCTATATAAAATGTAGGTTTTTCCGTAAGTAATTTTTCTTTACTATGGCTCCCCCAGCTAACGGCACAGGTTTTTGTCCCAGCAGCATGACCCATTTGGATATCAAAAATGGCATCCCCAACCATCAGACAGTTAGCTGCTACTAATTGATGTTTCTCACAAAGCTTAAAAATACCATCGGGGTGGGGTTTGTAAGAAGTGACTAAATCTGAGCCAATATAATCCGTAAAATAATGCGCAATGTCTAATTGTTTTAAATTTCGATACAGTACGTCTGATTTTTTACTGGATAAGACGAAACATGCGATATTTCGTTGCTGAAGCGCGTGTAGAAGATCTGGAATAGCCGGAAATACACGTAAAGCTGTTAACTCGATTTGTTTATAGTCTGAGCGGAATTGTGTGAGTAATTGCTGAAACTCGTCATCTGAAAGCGGTCTATCACTCATCGCATGAAAGGATTCTTCAATAGGAATTCCCATATAATACGTTATTTGCTCTTGAGAAGGCATGACTACTTGGCATTTTTGAAAAGCATTTTGTGTAGCGAATACGCTACATAGTTCAGAATCGGCTAATGTTCCATCAAAATCAAAAATAATTGCTTGCATAAATAGGCACCTCCGATGGGATTATTCTTTTAAGTATAGCAGTTTGAAAAAATTTGAAAAACGCGTTAAATTTGTACATTTTGTGACAAGTGCGTATAATGAAACTATTAATTCATAAAGGAGCTTGCAGATGAACTTAGACTTAGAGGACAATATTTGGACTTGCGTGCCCACGCGAGCTTTTGGGCGCGCATGTCGATTGTCATTCAAGCAAGATATATACAAAAAAAGATATATGCTTATTTAGATAATTAAACCCAGCTAGCAAAACATGATAGAAAAAGAATGACTCATACCTAAAGAAGTATGCTAAATCATTTACATAGAAGTACTCATGTAGAGAATAGATATTGGTTGTTTCTAAAGAGCGTAATCACCACCAAATCATCAGCAGGCGATGAATAATCAATTGATTTGGAGGAATGAATATGCGTAAAGTTTATTTACAACCGCATGATATTTTTTATGCGGAAAGAATGGCCCATTTAATTAGTGCCCCTGAAGTGAGAGAACCACTTGGCTTAACTGTAAACGAGACATCGATTGCAGCTATGCTTGATTTTATTCGAGAGATGCAGTTAGAGGAAATGATGGGAAATCATTACTCTCGTATGATTATGAATGAGGATTTCGAGCTTATAGGAGTTATTACATTACACAATATAGATGAGCTTCATCGTAGCAGCCATATTAGTACGTGGATTGCAAAAGATTATTGGGGTTTGGGCTATAATACATTGGCGAAGGAAAAAATATTGCTTCATGCATTTACAGAAATGAAATTAGACGTCGTTTTTGCAGGGGCAAGGGTAGAAAATTTCCGTTCAAGAAAAGCACAGCGTAAGCTTCCATATATGACGATGAATGCACAAATTCAATATCCAGAAGAATTGCAGGTTTTAGAAAGACGAGAACAAGCATTTTGTATTTTGAATGCAGTCAAATCACAAGATTTTCTAAATTGGTATGACGAAAAATTGCTATATAAATTAAATTTGTCTATGAAAGAGTTTGGTCTACCTGTCGCATGGTTTTCTGAAAATCAGCAATGGGTGGCCTATAATAAAGCATAATTTTGTTAATTCTTTGCTTCTGTCCTAAAGCTACTATAGAATAAGTGGTAGAGGGATACAGGTAGTGAGGGAGGCATTTTTATGAAGATAAAGTCTACTGCAGCCCTATTAGGAGGATTTGTACTTCTTATAGTGGCTGTTTTTGTTATTGTGAAATTTTTTGACCCTACAACTAAACCGATAACTGAAGGGAAAGGCTATGCTAATTCGGCTAATTTGTCGAAGCAACAGGCGATACTATACATATCAAAAAATGTTGAAAAATTAGAAAAAGATTCTGCAGAAGGTCAACTGGTTTTTATTAATAAAGAAAATAAAATAAAGGCGTACACGATCTCCCCAGTTGAATTTGGAGGAACTGTATTTCAAAATCATAAGCTGATGGTAGAGCAAGCTAAAACGCTTCTTCTAGCGAAAGATGAGGTTGTGAAAACAAAATTTAAAACACCGGAATACAGAGGTTTAAGAGCAAGCTACATAAAGAATACGAATCAATTCTACGCGATTTATAATAGTGGTTTGAGTGAAGAAGTGGATTATAAAATGACCATTCGTTATTCAACAGCTGACGATAAGTTTTCATCACTTCTCGTACCAAACTTTGTTTCTGCAGCAGGTGAAACAGGGGATGAAGTATTGCTTTTAACACAGGATTTAATTTCAAATGAATTTCAATTAAAATCAGTGAAGCTTGCAGCGGATGAAAAAGTAAAATTGATTTCAAAATTACCTATTAAAAATCCTGCGAATTTAGATGCTATTTCACAAATTTTAGTGGATGAAGAAAATTATTATTTTGTGATGACGGATTATCAAATGGAAGATAGAGAAGATGTTTGGTTGTATACGATTAACCGCAAGACGCATAAAATGAGTACGACGATTCTTGCGAAATATCGCACAGTAAAAGAAACGGAATCCAGTATTCCTTTAACATTTAATGATAGTCTGCATAAATGGAAGGACAAGCTATACTACATTAATGGTGCAGGGAAAGTGTATAGCTATGATATGAAATCACGAGAGGTTGACCAGCCGTTCACCTTTAATGAATTTCCTGTGAAAGATATGACAGCAGCACAATTGCAATATAAAGGGCATGAAGTCTATACCATCTATAAAGATAAGAGTGATAAAATGTATTTAGATAGCTATGATTTATTAACAGGAAAAAGAAATATACATCATCAGATTAAAGGGCTAGAAAAATATTTAGAAGATGGTAATATCATGACACACTTGAATATTATTGGTTAAAGTATGATTCCGTATTACAAGCGAATACATTTAATCGTTTGTAATACTTTTTTTGTAGCTGTAAATAAGTATTGTATTGAGTGGAAACAACCGAAATAGTAGATAAAGGTAACTGTAAATTCCATTCATGGTGTATCTTACTTTACATGGAATTGCTCGGTTAGTTCTATTATAATAAATAAGAATGAGTTAAATGAGATAAGGGGATTGATCATGACCACTATACGATTATATGCATCGCTTGAAGATCAGTCATCGCTCACGACAAAAATTTTGGAAGCAATGAATGGTTACATCATTGAGGAAGAAGCAGATGGCTTAGTTATTCGAAAGAAAGGGATTTTTAAAAAGAAGAAAATTTGTGAAGTGCATCAAAAAAATAAACGAAATGACCAAGATAGCAATGCTTTTACAGAAGGCTATGTTGGCTATTTAGCCCATCAGCTCCACGGAAATGAGCAAGTTAAAAAAAAATTACTGCATCATGCTGAAAATATAAATACGATTGTCTCTTTTGAAGTAGAGGAAAAAGAAATTCGCAAAGTAGAATTTATGGCGAAAATTTTTGGCGCGACGAAAGAAATTGGAGGCGTTATTTTCTTACCTTCAGGTTATATTCTCGATGCTTCAGGCAAAGAAGTAGTCGATGGGCAAGGCGAAATTGTAGTACAGACAATTGAATTAACTGTAGTAGAGAAGCAAACACAATATGATGTGAACAAGTATGCTCAATCAACTGTGGAAAACCAAAGCGTCCGCCAAGCGACGATTGCAAAATTACAGTCGAATGGTATTCCCTATGCAAATCAGCTGCCTCTATTACCTGACACAAAAGACATGCAGTTGCTTTCGGTAGAACAAATTGCAAGACGAGCTGCCGTAGTATTAATCATTATTCAGTTTGTTCGTGAAATAGTAGATGACAGTGAAAAAGCATCCATTAAGACCTCAAAGCGAATTGCAGAGGTATTCTTAAACCGCTACGGTGTAAAAATGAATATGACACCGTCAGAGGAAGCCTTCTTACAACAAACCAATTACGACAAACAGCAATTAATTGATAAAATGTGGCTCTATGAATCGGCCTGGGTAATGCTTTGGTCAATTGGATTAGTCGAAAATCTAGAAGAACCCCAACAAATCTGCGATGTAGAACATCTATTAATGGTTCTAGCGAGCTATCAAAATATCGGTGAATTATTAACGGATGCTGCATTACGCCCCGCTGCAGAAATATTCGTTCGCATGGATGAAAATTATTTATATTACTGGGCATGTGTGGATGCTCGAATGAAAAATTTACAAGCACCTGCGGATTTGGATGAAGGAATTGTCATGGAAAGACAACGCGCTTTCAACTGGATGTCACAATTACAAAATGCTACATGGGATGACATAAAAGTAAATGATGAAATAGTAAAGTAAGGGTATAGAAGGAATGAGAAAGCACTAATTATTTAGTGCTTTCTTTTTGCATAAAAATTTTAAAATAATATTCAGCCTCAAAAATACTTTTGAGATGAAAATATAAAGTGATATTGAACAATTGACATAATAAGTTTTTATATCCTTTTTATTTATGTATTGACT
>JAGHSJ010000220.1 GCA_018065935.1 Candidatus Kurthia equi | reverse complement strand
TATAGGAAAAGGGCAAAAGAAAAACTCCCCAATGACTCCGGCACCAGCTGATCAGGAGACCATTAAGAGCAGCTGCTTATGTGTCCAGTGAGACCAGAGACCAGGAACAGCTCACCAGGGTGAGCAGCGACCCTGGATTAGGTTGAAAAGAAAATAGACCATGATTAAATCATGGTCTAAATTCATAAGGGAATTTATTTTAGAATGTAAAGGCTGTATTAATAACAAATTTAACAGCCAGTTTCCCATCAGTTGTATATGAGCCAACCGGCAACAAACCTTTAAGTTGTTTATTATGATTGATTTGTAAATAGCAAGTGTTAATTAAATTCTCACCATTAACAACTGCGTTGACTGTACCAGTCGCAACAACAGCCTCATCATAGCAATGAGGAAGAACGAAATCGTCAAAGGTTATAAGTGTTTTCTGACTGGCTGTGTTAGTGATTCCGTTTTTTGTTGTTAAGGCAATTTTAAGTAATGCTGTGCCATTATCAACAGCGCAGTGAACATTTTCAATAGAATTAACAATGGCTGTGTTATTGATTGTAATATGCTCCGGATTAATTGTATACTCAAGATGAAAATGATAAGCACCAGTAAGCACAGCCTCAGCTATTGCCCAATATAAGTACTGCGCTCCGTTGGAATCATTTGGATGAAATTTTGAGTCATCATAGAATAATGAACATTTCATTACATTCTCAACGCCAGTAAGATAATGAATTCCATGAGCCTTTGACTGCATATAAGCATTTTGCATTTTTCTTAAATTTTCAAATGAGCATACATTGATATAGGAACAATCGCCCATCTGCCAGCCAATAAAACCTAAATGGAAAATACAATTAGGAAACTGTGCCTGACAATAGTCAGCAAGCGCATAAAGATGAGTGCGCCACTGAGATACAGTAAAATCGCCCTCAGTAAGACCTCTCGCATCATTCCAGCCACCACAAACCACGACATCAGTAACTGATTTCCTCTGTGCCTGTGTTAGACCTGAAACGATGTTCTTAGCAATATCTAAAAAAGAAGAATTTGCGTGTGTGTTTGGAGCGCACCCAACTCCAGCTCTGGATTCTCTTGCGACCACATTGTGATTATTAGCGAAGAAAGAAGTCCAGTTATTATTGTGCCTCATACCATAAGAATCACCAATAAGAACAAATTTTCTATTTCTTCTATTTGCGTTCTGTCTAGCAATCTCATCTTTCAATGTGTAAGAATTGCCATTTAAGGCAATTTTAGAAATTTCTGCCATATTTAAACCTCCTAAATAATTCCATAAGTGAATGTTATGGTTTCTGTATTACTATCATAAGATGCAGAAGTGTCAGCAATTGCTTGTTCACAAGATGAAATTCTAGAATCAAATGAAGAGACCTCTGATCTAGCTTGTGCATCTTTTATATTGTATGTTGCACCAGCAACATTTAATTTTGAAACATCAGCCATTATTTAACCTCCTTCATATTAAGAGTGAGTATAAGCGTTTCTGTCTGCGCATCATACATTGCATCAATGAATAATTTATCAAGCTGCTCTCTTATTAATTTCTCAAGATTTCCATTGACCTTCTGATCCAGTTCTTTAACCTTGGAAATAACCCAATCAAGATTCATTTCATGGAAATCGGAATAAGGGTATTTATTAAACATTTTCAAAAAACCTCCTTAATATACTGGAATGACTAACTCTTTCAGGAAGATATCACTCATATGTTCATACAAATTCCATTCAACAGTAGACAATTCAGCTTCCCTCAGTTGTTGGGAAGTAGTAACGCCAATATTACCATACAACCTCGCCTTGTGTATAGTTTTTGTATTTTCAGCCTTTGTCAAGTTATTGGTGCTGGTGTTGGAAGATTCGAATGAGGATGAATCATTATCTTGCATAACACTTGAATTAAATGCTGACACCTTATTATCCTGATTTGACTCTGAAACATTAGTGACTGAACCTGTGTCTTTAATTGTTCCTGAAACTGAATCTTCCCATTCCTCTTTTCGATCATAATTGTTTAATGGATCATAATCAATATTTAAAACCTTAATCCATTTTTCAAAGGTATAATACCATTTTTCACAAATGTTATTAATAACCTCTTTACAAAAATAAGCATCAGGATATAAGACCTCAAACTCTGATGAATTTAGAAGAATTGTATTAACAAGAACATTCCTATCAATTCCTTTAGGCAACTTCATTTCATTAAATAAGGAAGTATTATCATATTGTAGATAATTATTCAGACCTATCAGTGTCAGTTTCGCCATCTGAATCAACCTCCTTTTCATCATACCTAAGTTTAACATCCAATTTAATTTCAGGGTATAATTTCTTTACATCTTCTATGGAAGATTTCAAACAATCAAACCAAACCAAACTCCTTGAGGTTGAATCAACAACTCTGCTTTCAGCTTCGCTTGTTACCATTCTCTCCTTCTTCTGATAAGGAATAGTAGGAATTCCAATCTCAGCATCAAAATTATTGAGAATTGTCTGCGCATCTTGGAGCTGCATAGTTGTTAAATATGAATCCTTTAACCCTTTTCTTTCCAAAAACTGCCAAGGAACATCCTTATCTGTTCTATCATTTAACAATTTCATGTCAAGTACGATTGTAGGCTCGCCTTTATTAATCTTATCAAAAACTTTTTTGATTGCATCAGCTGCTGATTTGTTTCTAGCTCCTAAAATATATGCCAACTTATTATTTATTATTGACATATCAATCGCATTATCTAAGGTTGATAACCTTTCAGCATAGTGTTCAATTATGTCAAATACACCAAAATAATCAGGTGTCAATTTTAATATTTCACAATCCTCGCCTATTTTTAAATCAGCTGAAAGTAATGGATTTGAAATCCTTGCATTCAAAGGTTGGTAATAGAATCCTTTTTCACTCAATGAACAAGGCTGAAATGTCAAACCAAACTTATCATTTTTGAAAATTGCAACATATCCAAATCTGAATAAACAATAAATGAAAAAATCCCTTACATCACCTTGCCATTCATCAGGTAAATCAAATTTTAAAACTGAGGTTGCTCTTTGGAATAATGAACGCACCCAAAAATTAAAAGTTTGATTATTTGCATACTTGACTGGAGAAGGGTTATAATTTCCAGCAATAATATTAATATCTTCAAAATTATAAGGAAAATACATTTTATCACCTCATTATTCAATATATCCAAACACATAAACATATGCATAATCAAAATTTTTAACCGGTGGCAAGTCTGTCGCTTGGATGCCATCTGCATAGATTCGATTTATAAAACCAATGTTCGCAGCTGTGCCACCTTCAATTGAATGTATATCCATCATTTCATCAATAATATGAAATCCTTTAGGCATTTTCATATATCCGGCTGATATTTCACAATTAAGATCAGACTCCGTGATTGTTATGTCATTACCATCCGATTCAATAAAAATTCTATACCAGCGACCTTTATTATATGGATTATATCCTTTCATTTTTAGTACCTCCTAATAAATGAAAACCTCGCCGGAGGGAAAGACGGAAAGACCTCCGGCAAGGATTCAAGCTATTTAGTCCTCATCCTTCATAATGAAGATAACACAGTTTTCAGTGTTGTCATTGATAGCATTTCGAAGATAAGTATGCCAAGTATTTCTGAAAAGTTTGCGGGCTTCAAGGCTGGTACTTGCAATTTTATCAAGCATAAAGTTAGTCATAAGACCATCTTTATCTGTTATCATTCCAACCACATATGGAATATCAACCTCTGTTCCAGCCTTCTGTAAACCAGTGTCAGCATCAACAACGGAAGGAACAACCTTGATTCTAGCTCTATCTTCTACAGACTGCCAATATCCAATCTTTTCATACTGTGTCTTAATATTCAAGTAATTTGGATTGAAAATTTGAGGTAACACAAGACTTTCAGCCTCAGTAAATAATTCATTGAAAAGGTAAACCCTCTGTGCTGAATAAGGTGTATGTCTTAATAAAATATCACCCTCAACATTTTCAGGAGACCAATGATATTTTGATGTTCTCTCAGTCATATGCTCTGAAGCTAACTTGAACTCACTTACAAAGAACGCAAGGAATTCTTTTAAGTATGTGCTTCTTAATTCAGCTGATGTGTATGATGTTCCGAATCTATCATTGAATCTCTTTGTTAAATTAACAACTGAGCCTTCCATATTATCAGACATATCATATACAGAGGCTATCTTATTTAAAAGATTCATTCTGTTCCAAGCTTCTCTCATTGAAGAAATGTCATTTGCAAATTCTGTCATATATCCGGAAACGAACTGAGCAAATTCTGATTCTGAACGGAAAGCATTCTGTAACTGAACTTCGTAGGTTGTAATAGCCATCTGCCAAGTTGAGGAACCTCCGAAATTCATTTCAAGTGCGTGAGGAGGGTTCTGCTCCCACTGAGATTTTGTTGACTGAGCTGTTCCTTCTGAATCAGGATTCTGTCCAGCAGTAAAACCTTCATGCAGATTTGAATATAAATCTGTATTGAATGCTCCTGATGGTTTAGCTAACTTTGAATAGAAAGAAATTTTTCTTAATCGACTTGTATATAAGTCTGTATTCATTTCTTCCATAAGTGTCAATTTAGCATCATATGGTCTTGCAGATATTAATGTTCTACCAAGTACAATATTTAATGAATTGATAACATTCTCCATACCAGTCTCAAGAACCTTCTCACCGGCTGAAATAAATGAAGATGTGTCTGTGACAGCAATTGACTGCTGTCCGGTTGCCTGCTTAACTAATAAATTCATTAAAGCATGACAATCCTTAGGTGTTAATGTTCTACCCATTTTAATTACCTCCTATAAAAAATCTCTACAAAAATTATTAACTATCTCTATATCATTATCAACCTTGGGTAAAGGCTGTTTTGCATTTTCCTTCTGAACTTCTTTCAGTTTCGCTTGCGATTCTTCGAATAATTTTTTATAATCAATTATTTCTTCTTCATCTTCTTCAACTTCAATCAATTCATCTTCTGGATCAGGAACATCTTCAACAACCACGTCAGGTTCTTCTGCTGGAGGAATCGGTTTCTCAACTTCTTTTTCTTCCTCTCTCTTTATAACTTCAATGTCCTTTTTTGAATAACCAGCCTTCGCCAAAGCAATAACCTCGCTTAATTTCATCTTTCTTTTCCTCCTTATACAAAAGGGCATCTTCATCGGTTCGTCTAACCAACTCCCAAGGGTTTCAACCTCAAGTGACATGGAGTATATGATGCCCTTTGTTATATTTATACTATAACAACTATAAT
>JAGHSJ010000226.1 GCA_018065935.1 Candidatus Kurthia equi | reverse complement strand
ATAGAATTCTGCAATAGGTCAAATGTGACAAAAACGCGTACGTGTTTAGAGAGACATAAGTGGACAGATACCTGACACATGGATTACGTAAGTTACATAACTTATGATGCTTATGTAATCCGGGTGCTGGGTGACCAATTCTGGATCCTAAGCCGCTAAATACAGCTGTTTAAAGAGATAGAATTCTGCAACTCAACCAAGAACTGTCAAATCAGACAAAGTTGTCTTCCTTAGTGATTTATCTACAGTCTCATCTAGTATAATGTCGTATTTTTGCTCGACAAAATGTCGTATTTTTGCTAGTTTAAAGGTATGTGAAAACTGATGTTAAGGGAGATGCGATGAGAATTAAAGCGAAAATGCAAATGCGCATCAAACGCTCAAAACGTTATGTTTTTATGCGTGATGATTTTAATGACATTGCGAATTATGACCAAATTGGAAGAGTTCTGCGAAACTTAGTTCAAGAAGGTGAGCTAATCAAAGTTGGTTATGGTATTTATACCAAAGCAAGAAAAAACAAAATTACCGGCAAAGTAATGCCAGCCTGTCCAGAAGGCACGGATGCAGTGATCTTAGAGGCCTTAAAAAGATTGGATGTGCAGGTTACGTTGGGTGAGGCTACGGAAAAATATTTATCTGGTCAATCCACCCAGATCCCAGCCTTTACTCAAATTAAAATCCCGCGTCGTTTTACACGCCAATTGTCTGTAGGTCGTAGCCAAATTAATGCCTGATATAAAAAATCTGTTTGCAGATGTCGCTGATGCGCTTGGTATTGGTGCAACTTCTATTGTTGAAAAAGATTACTATGTTGTCGAGTTATTGAGACTATTACAGTCTCTAGAATTTGAAACGCATGACTTGGTTTTTGCTGGTGGAACTTCTTTAGCTAAAGCAAATATTCAGTTAAATCGGATGTCTGAAGATGTGGACATTAAAATAGTTCCAAAACCGGATATTGCATTAAGTCGCTCTAAAGCTAAAGTTGTACGTAAACAATTGCTTCATCAAGTACAAGACAAAATCTCTCAATCTGATTTCTTTAAAATTGAAGAGGAACCAGTTGTCTGGGATGAATATCGTTATATGGAATTATTAATTCGATATCCTCAGCATTTCAACCAAGCTCCCTGTTTACGACCATTCATTAAATTGGAATTAGTTGAAACAGACTTGCTTGAGCCTTTTGAATCTAGAAGTATCACCTCGTTTGTGTATGACTTGGCTAAGGAAGGGAAGCCAGTCGATGCTTTTCCCTCCGTCACAATTGTCAGTACCAGTATCGAGAAGCTGATAGCAATTTTAAGGCGTACAGCGGCCTTTGCTAGAAATGCTGAAAGAGCTGATGATGAATCATTAGTTCGACATGTGTATGACTACTTTAAAATTACCTATGGTAAACCACAAGATTTTGTTTATTTAGGGCACTTAGCTACTAAAGTTATAAAAACTGATATTGAGCGTTACGGTCGTCAGCATACTCTTATGGTTGAAGACCCGATTGCTGAATTGTTATTTGGTTTAAATGAATTAAGTCGTAATCCACTCTATAAAGCCAGGTTTAATAATTTTGTTGTTCCTATGGTGTTCGGGGACGAACAGATATCATGGCAGCAAGCCTATTCACATTTTCAGGACTCAGCTCAACAGATCTTCGCTAACTTAAAGTTGTAAATGTAGAAAAGCAATTAGCTCAAACACAATAGATTATTTATTTACAACCACTGTTTTTACAACTAAATTTATCAAAATTCTTCAGAGTTTTGGTAATACCCCCATTTTTAATTGAACTAATGGGTAGAAAATCCAAAGCCCTTGTTATTGTTTAAAATTAGGTGGACAACCATTTACTGACATATGAGGTCGTTCATGATTATAAAAGTACTG
>JAGHSJ010000192.1 GCA_018065935.1 Candidatus Kurthia equi | reverse complement strand
GTCCTACAGAGGAATATATGAAAAGAAAAAATACTTCATGCGAACAGGATTTATTTTTTCTAATCATCAATATTTTTATAAATTTATAATCTAATACCCAGATGTAACAACATCTAATTTACCAGTTGTCGGGTCAATAACTAGACCGTGAACAGGAATATCAGAAGCGAATAGTGGATGTGAACGAACAACTTCCACGCTACGAGTTACTTCATCTTCAAGATTTTCAAAACCTTTTAACCAGTCATGAATATCTAAACCAGATTCCTCAAGCTCTGTAATCGTATTGGGATCAATGCCACGTTCTACCATAGTAGAAATTAATTTATCGGGATCCATCGAATTCATACCACATTTACGATGACCAATAACTAAAATCTCTTCAGCTTTCATTCCATATACAGCTACTAATAAACTACGGATGATACTACCATATGGATTGTTAATTTGTGCACCGGCAGTTTTAATGATTTTTGCGTCGCCATTTTTAATGTTAATAGCTTTATGTAGTAACTCGATCAATCGAGCATCCATACATGTCACAATTGCAATTTTTCGATTCGGTATAACATCTGAAACGTAAGGAATGTATTCTTTATTCTCAACAAAGTTTTCATTAAAAGCTAAAATTTCATCTAATTTTGTCATTTTTGAATCCTCCTCTATTGCTTGTAAAGCTAGTATTAATTTTACAGAAAAAACTAAAAATTATCACAAAAATAGCAAAAATGAAGATATTTATTTATTTATTAAGGAAATGTAGGTTCTCAGCGGATAGACCTGTGCCGATTGCCACCGATTCTAAAGGTGAAGGTGCTAAATGAACAGGAATGAATAACTCACTTGCTAACCATTCATCTAAGCCGTGAATTAAAGCTGTACCACCTGTTAATACGATTCCACGTTCTACAATATCTCCAGCTAATTCTGGCGGGCAAGTTTCTAATGTACGTCTAATAATTTCTAAAATAGCCTGGAAAGTTTCAGAGAGACAATCTTGTAATTGTAATGAATTTAATTGAATGCTGCGAGGTAAACCAGTAACTAAATCACGGCCAGTAACAGCTAATTCAACGATTGCATGTTCGATGGGTGCATAGGCAATTGTTGTTTTAATTTCTTCAGCTGTACGAGCACCGATTAAGATGCTATATTCTTTACGCATATAGTGCATAATATCATTATTGATACGGTCTCCACCTAATTTAGCTGTGTTAGAAGTGACAATACCACCTAAAGAAATAATCCCAACTTCTGTCGTACCGCCACCTAAATCAACGATTGCACTTGCTGTTGGTTCATTTACGGGTAGTTCAGCACCTAATGCTGCAGCGATTGGTTCATCGATTAAATAAACCTCTTTTGCACCACATTGTTTAGCAGCATCTTGAATAGCAAGACGCTCCACTGAAGTAGCACCAGATGGCGCACAAATTACGACATTTGGTTTTTTGAAACCACTGCGACCTTTTAAAGCGACAGATAATACTTCTTTTAATAGGGCACTTGCCATATCAAAATCAGCGATTACACCATCTTTTAATGGGTGACAAATAGTAATTGATGGGGGAGTTTTACCAATCATTTCTTTCGCTTTTTGACCAATTGCTAAAACTTGTTTTGTTGTTGTATTAATCGCTATAACTGAAGGTTCATTTAAAATGATCCCTTTATTTTTAATGTAAACTAATGTGTTTGCTGTACCTAAGTCAATTCCAATTGCTGCTGATGAGAACATGCGCAACGCCTCCTGTTGTATGTATAATTCGAGTAAAATCATAAGGAATGATAAACCTATTATTATGCAAGTATAAATGAATAAAAAAAGGAATGGTATGTCAAAAATATCCATTTCAATGAAGTTACAAATATGTCAAAAGTTATAGAGAGCTAAAAAGCTTATAGGTAAGGGATTCTTGAAGAATCGTAGTAAAAAAGTAGGGGGAGGAATAATGAAAAATATGTTGATTGTGACAGACATTAAAACAGCGTTTCTTCATATTGTAATATAAGAAGAAACGCTGTCTATTAATATTCAGTTGTTGGTTTCGGGTCAACGATTTCTGATTGTTTCGAGTCTAGACCTACACGTAAATAATGAACGAATAGAGCGCCTACACCTAAAATGCCAACGATATAACCGATGACTGTGACAACATATAATCCCATCATATAATCCCCTCTCTACCAATAATCAAGTATAAATTCAACTATACAGCAAAGCTAACAGGAAAAAAAGCCTAAAAATGATATAAAAATGGAAATTAATTGAATCTTTTTAGAATGCCCAGTTTCCGTTTCTGAATACTGGTGTAATAGAGCCATCTTGTGCGATTCCGTCGATGTTCATTTCACCAGATCCAATCATAAAGTCGACATGTGTCATACTACGATTTAAACCAATAGTAGCAAGTTCTTCTTGTGACATTGTAGTGCCATCTTTTACACAGAATGCATAGGCATTCCCAATAGCTAAATGGTTTGAAGCATTTTCATCGAATAATGTGTTGTAATAAAGTAGACCAGAATCTGAAATAGGTGACTTATGAGGTACAAGAGCCACCTCGCCTAAGAAATGTGATCCTTCATCTGTTTCAACTAAATTTTTCAGCACGGTTTCTCCTTCGGCTGCTTCAACTTTCGTAATGCGACCTTTTTCAAAAGTAAGTTTGATTTGCTCAATAATATTGCCACCATAGCTTAATGGTTTCGTACTACTAACATACCCATCTACTCCATCCTTAAACGGTGCAGTAAAGACTTCTTCAGTAGGGATGTTGGCCATAAAGTCAAATCCAGATGTATTTTTACTTCCGCCACCATTCCACAAATGATTTTGTGGTAATTCAATTGTTAAGTCTGTTCCTGGAGCAGTGTAGTGTAGTTTTAAGAAGTTAAGGTCATTTAGTTGTTTTACTTTTGCACTTAAAGTAGCATCATGCTCTTTCCATGCTTGCACAGGATTTTCTAAATCAGCGCGTGTTGCTTTAAAAATAGCTTCCCATAATACAGGGATTTGCTGATCTTTTTCTAAAGTAGCGAACATCATTGCCGCCCAATCTTCTGAAGGGGCAGCCATCACTGTCCAGCTTACTTTATTAGACATAGAGGCTTGGCGATATTTTGAAAGACCTTGACCAGCAACTTTTTGGAAATTAGCGACTTTTTCAGCATCAACGCCTTTTAATAGGTCGGGGCTAGATGATTTGATTTTAATGAAAGCGGCACCGTGGTCGGCTAGCCACTCTTTTTCAGCAGCTTGCCAAATAGGGAAGTGATTAAATTCATCTAGCGGTGCATGATCATAGTGTAAACGTGTCACAACATCATCCTCATATTGAATGAATACTCTTTTTGCCCCAGCTTCATAGCCTTTTTTTGCGATTAAACGAGCTAATTCTACATTTTCAACTGTAACATCGACAAATAGATACTGATCTTTTTGTAAGTTAGAACCTACTCGTACTGCTAATTCAGCATAATTTTCTAATTTTTCTTGAAAAGACAACATTTTATCCCATCCTTTGATAATATGGTAGTAATATATGATTTTCATTGTTAACTATTTCGTGTCACGAATCAAGTTATATCTTTTAAAATGTGGTATTTTGTGTAAAATAAGGGTATATAAATGGAAAAATATTGAATTTTAGCTTTGTGGAAATACAGGCACAATACCTATGTTTAAAATAGTTGGTTATGATTTTTAGAATATAAAATTTCTTGAAATATCCAATGATTGTAGTAGATGTTTATTAAGATTTTAAAAAATAAACCGAAATAAAAATAAGAATGACAACTTTGGAGGTTCTGAAATGGATATATCATCAGTAATAGGAATAGTGCTTGGTTTAATCTCCCTTATCGTAGGTATGTACTTTAAAGGTGTGACACCAGATGCACTACTTAATCCAGCAGCACTTTTTATTATCATTTTGGGAACAATTTCAACAGTAGTAATTGCTTTCCCTATGAGTGAATTAAAAAGAATACCAAAGCTGTTTGGGATTTTATTTAAAGAAAAGAAAATGGTTAGTGATTTAGAGATTATTAAATTATTCTCAAATTGGGCAGATCTTGCACGTCGCGAGGGATTATTAGCTTTAGAAAGTAAAGTTGATGAAGTGGACGATCCATTTTTGAAAAACGGCCTTACATTAGCAATTGATGGTCAAAATGCGGATTATATTCGCGATGTATTAACTGAAGAAGTTGAGTCAATGGAGGATCGTCATGCGAGTGGAGCAGCGATTTTCACTCAAGCAGGTACATATGCACCAACTCTAGGGGTACTTGGAGCCGTTGTTGGTCTTATTGCAGCATTAGGAAACTTAAACGATATCGATGCACTAGGGCATGCAATTTCAGCAGCCTTCGTTGCAACATTGCTTGGTATTTTTACTGGTTATGTATTATGGCATCCATTTGCTAATAAATTAAAACGTAAATCAGCAGTAGAAATCAAACAGAAAATGATGATTATTGAAGGTATCCTTTCAGTACTAGAAGGGGAGGCTCCTCGCGTAATCGAACAAAAATTAGCATCGTATTTACCAAAAAGTGAACGTGCTAAAATAATGGACGAAAGCGGGGCAGATGGCCTTGGCAAAGAGAGCTAAACGACATAAAAAGCATGAGGAGCATATTCCAGAATCTTGGTTAATTCCTTATGCGGATATTTTAACATTATTATTGGCACTATTTATTGTACTATTTGCTTCATCTACTGTAGATGAAAAAAAATTAGAACAAATGTCAGCAGTATTCTCGTCAGTATTTGAAGGCGGCGTAAGTGTCATGGAGAATCCAGCACAAATGGAATCAGAAGATGCTACTAGCTTAAAAATGTCTGCTTATGACGAAGATCAGCAGCAACTAAAAGAAATTGAGACAGATGTAGAACAATACATTGCAAGTAAGGAATTAGAAGGTCAATTTGATACGAAAATGACGGATGAAGGCTTACTTGTAACGATTAAATCAAGCGTTCTATTTGAACCAGGTAAAGCAGATATTAAAGCTGACTATGATTATATCGCAAAAGATTTATCGAAGGTTTTAAATTTAGAGCCAAAACGTAAAGTCGTTGTTTCAGGTTATACCGATTCAGTACCTATGACTTCAGGTGAATTTAATTCAAACTGGGAACTGAGTGTAATGCGTGCAGTTAACTTTTTAACTTTATTAGTAGATTCAAATAGCAAACTAGATTCTGCATATTTCAGTGCAAAAGGCTATGGGGAAAACAACCCAGTTGCATCGAATAAAACAGAAAAAGGAAAAGCTCAGAATAGACGTGTAGAGGTTCTTGTTCAACCATTAGTTGACAAAGATGGCACTACAATTGAGAGTGAATAAATCGTTAATTATAGGAGAGGCTGTCACATACTATTTTTACAGCTCTCTACTATGCTCAAAATGATAAGAGGCTGAGACAACTCTCAGATTCTTTTAGAGTTCACAATAAAAACGAGAAAGGGCATTGTTTACAATGCCCTTTCTCATTTTTTTTATGATTTTATCGAAGTTTTGATGAAATATACTTGAGAATTGTCACAATAAAAGGCAGACAAAGTTTATATATAGAGTGTATAGGGCTATTAGTCGTGTAGAACTTGTTAAATGATGTGCTAAGCCATTTTTAATTGTTTAATGAAGAAAGGAGCGACTTTATATAATTCACTCTAATACACAGCTTATGAGACTTAGAATTTGTTGGCGGAATAGAGGAAGTGACTGTGACAGCCATTTTGTATTTTTAATATTTATAACAAAATAAAGGAATCACGATTTTTTTCGTGATTCCTTTATTTTTATACTCAGCTAATTGGGCAATTTAATACATATGCCTCAATCATTTTCTTCTATTATTTTCGTAATGAGCCTAATTCAGCTACGATAGCCTGCATTTCACTCGGACTGAAAGCACTACGTTTATTTACAAGTTCATACAAGTAAACTAAATCTTCGTAGCAATCAGGGCCAAAATGTTCTGATTTCATCGCATCTGCATTAACCATACGTAATTTTTCTTTAATCGCTTCAATTAAGAAGTGGATATTTTCTGGTGATGGTGTTGATAAATCCAAGAAGAATCCCTACCTTTCGAATTGGTTTCTTAGCTATCATTCCACTCATCAAGGAAATTGTCAATTATCATTTTTGCGTACGTAAAGCTAATTTCTCTTCTTTTAATGTTTTTTGAATTATTTTCGTTTCAGCAACGATAATTCCAGAAAGACCAATTAGGCCAATTAAGTTAGGTATTGCCATCAAACCGTTAGCAACGTCAGAGAATGTCCACATTAAGTCAAGTGAAGCTGTCGCACCAACGTAAACGAATAATACGAATAAAATACGATAAATTGTAATGGCAACTGGTGCTTTGATTAAATATTGTAAACATTTTTCACCGTAATATGCCCAACCCATAATTGTTGAAGCAGCGAAGAAAATTAATCCGACAGCTACTACAATTGGGCCCCAATCACCTAAGAATGTACCAAATGCACTTGTTGTTAATTCATTGGCAGCTAAGCTTGTATCTGTATAAACACCAGACATAACAATTGTTACACCTGTAATTGAACAGATGATAATCGTATCTAAGAATACCTGCGTCATAGAGATTAACGCTTGGCGACCAGGTAAATCTGTTTTTGCAGCTGCAGCAGCAATTGGCGCAGAACCCAGACCTGCTTCGTTTGAGAAGATACCGCGAGCGACACCATAACGAATAGCAGCACCAACAGCACCACCACCGACAGCAGAACCTGTAAATGCTTCTTTAAAAATAATACCAAATGCTTCTGGAACAGCTGTAATGTTCATAATCATGATAATTAAACCAGCAATCAAATAGAAGACTGCCATAATCGGAACAAATATAGACGTAACTTTACCGATTGAAGAGATACCACCTAAAATTACTAGTCCGACAGCAATCGTTAATACGATACCTGTAATCCATGGATCAACTTTGAATGTATTATGCACAACGCCAGCTACGGAATTTGATTGTGTACCATTACCGATACCGAATGAAGCGATAACACCGAAGCCAGCGAAAAGAACGGCTAGCCATTTTTGTTTTAGACCGTGTTCCAAGTAATACATTGGTCCACCAGCCATTTTTCCGTTCGCATCTTTAACGCGGAATTTAACAGCTAGTAAAGCCTCACCATATTTTGTTGCCATACCTAGTACAGCAGCTACCCACATCCAGAAAATTGCACCTGGACCACCTAAAATAACCGCAGTGGCAACACCGACGATATTACCAGTACCTACCGTTGCAGCTAGTGCAGTAGTAAGTGCTTGGAATTGTGAGATATCACCTTCTGCATTTTTATCATGTTTTTTAGAAAACACGAGTTTTAAGGCAATCGGCAATAATCTAATTTGTAAAAAGCCGATTCGAATTGTTAAGTAAAGTCCTGTACCAATGATAAGTACAATTAGTGGAATCCCCCAAAGTACTCCTGATATTTCTCCTAAAATACTGTTTAACTTGTCTCCCATATGACTCCTCCTAATTTTAATGAAATTAATACAAAATACAGAATAAAATGGTAAAAATTAGTACATATTTATATTTTCATAAAATTCGGTGAATTTGTCAATATTTATTTGAGAATTGTTATATAACAAAATGAGCTAAATAAATAAAAAGCTTAACGGTTTACGAGTAAAGTAGGGGGGTACTATAATTACATATAAATACATATTCAGAGTTGGAGGAAAATAAAATGGCAAAAAAATTATGGTTAGGCATTGTAGTAGGTGCGGCAGCAGGTGGAGCAATTGCTTTGCTAGATCGTGAAACACGTGAAAAAACATTCCAAAAGGCAGCTAATCTAAAAACGGATGCTCAATATTTGTATTATAATCGCGATGAGGTAAAGGAAAAAGCGACTGGAAGTGTCGGAAAAGTGAAAGGATTAATTAATAATATTGTTGAAAACAAAGAGTTTTATTTAGAAAAAATTGCAGAGTTAACGGAAAGTATGCCTCAGTTAAACCAACAAATCCAACAAACAAAAGAAGCGTTTGGAAAAAAAGATAAGATAGTGGATACGTCTCAACAGGCAGAGCCACTGTATGAAGAAGAGGTAGCGAAACCGGATGATGTCATCCATTTGTAATAACTAGTGATGAAAGAGGTGAGGCAATGGACGAACAGAAAAATCGGTCTTCTGAAATCGTAGAACGCATGAAACTAATGCAAGTGGAAAAGAAAAAACCAAAAGTTTCAGCGGAAAGCTTTGATTACACAAAACCAAAAGGCTTTTTTAAAGGATTTTTAAATGGTGTAAAAGAAGCGGATGTCTCAAGCTCAGGTGCACAACTTGCCTATTTCTTCTTATTGTCTCTCTTCCCGCTATTATTATTTATTTTAACTTTATTACCATTCTTGAATTTACCACAGGAACAAGTGTTTACAATGCTTGAGAATGTACTACCGGCTGAGATTTATACATTGATTGAAAGTACCATACGAGAAGTATTAGAAAATCGTAATGGTGGCTTACTATCTATAGGTATCATAGCAACACTTTGGTCAGCATCGAATGGTGTAAATGCCATCGTGAAGAGCTTAAATCGTTCATATGGTATTGAAGAAACGAGACCATTTATTATTGCTCGTGGGATGTCATTAATTTTCACTGTATTATTCATTGTCCTAGTAGTCGTTGCACTTGTATTACCTGTATTCGGTCGAGCAATCGGTGAATTCTTGGCAGATGCAATCGGCATAGATGATAGTTTTTTAGTGATTTTTAATTATATCCGCATTATCCTACCTTCTGTGATGATTATTATTGTACTGATTTTATTATATTGGGTTGTCCCAAATCGACCGATAAATTTCTTGAGCGCCATTCCAGGTGCGATTTTTGCAGCTGTAGGTTGGGGAATTATTTCTTTTGGTTTTTCATTCTATATTAATAATTTCGCCAATTACTCGAAAACTTACGGTAGCATCGGGGGGATTATCATCCTTATGTTATGGCTCTATGTTATAGGAATTGTCCTCGTATTAGGAGGTTTGTTAAATGCTGCTATGCAAAGACGAAAAGAACAGTTAAGTGCTTCTAATTCAACTAATCAAGCAAAAGTATAAAAAATACAAGAATCTATAAAAAATAAAAGAGAAACAGCATGCAGGATTTTCCTGAAGCGGTTTCTCTTTTTTATGACTTCTATAGCCTTTAAGTAGTTAATTTTCAACTTAAAACTTATTTCTCAACATGCGTAAGCCGTTTAAAATAACTAAGATTGTACTTCCCTCGTGACCGATAACCCCTAGTGGAAGATTAACAATTTGCAAGAAGTTTGAAACAACTAATAGCATAATAATAGTAATCGAGAATATGATATTTTGTTTAATAATACGCTGCATTTTTTGTGAAAGTTTTACCGCGTAAGCAATTTTTGAAAGGTCATTTTTCATTAAAATAACATCTGCTGTTTCTAATGCCACATCGGTTCCTTCACCCATCGCAATACCTGTTGTTGCAGTGGCTAAAGCAGGTGCATCATTAATACCATCACCGACCATTCCAACAAATTTATATTTCTCAAGTAGCTCTTTCATATGATCTACCTTTGTTTCCGGAAGACATTCTGCAATGGCTTGCTCCACACCAGCTTCTTTCGCAATAACCTGGGCTGTATTTTTATTATCACCAGTTAACATAATGGTATGAATCCCCATCTTGTTAAGTTCTTTAATTGCTAATTTAGATTGTTCGCGGACTGTATCCTTCATCGCTACTAAGGCGATGATTTCTGAATCCTTCGCCATGAAAATCACCGTTTTACCTTCATTAGTTAATTGACTTGCGATGTTTTTCTGAAAATGTTCGACGTGTTCAAGACCAACAAACTCGGGTTTCCCAACTTTGTAAGTAATGCCGTCAATTGTTCCTTTAAGTCCCCAACCAGGAATATCTTCAATCTGTGCTTTAGGAAGGGGATAGATGCCTTGTTCTTTAGCAAAATTTGTAATAGAAAGAGCCAAAGGATGATTTGATTTTGATTCAATACCTGCAATCATTGCTAATAAGTGTAGACGCTCATTTTCGTTAGCTACGATAAAATCTGTTACAACTGGTTTGCCTTGAGTTAAAGTCCCTGTTTTATCAAATGCGATTGCACGTAAGGAACTAATATGTTCGATATGCAGGCCACCTTTGAATAAAATACCATGTCTTGCACCATTAGAAATCGCAGATAGAGTAGCAGGGGTAATAGCCGCTACTAATGCACAAGGTGAAGCTACAACAAGTAGCACCATTGCACGATAAAATGTAGTCGTCCAGTCCCAATCAAATAGGAAGTGGGGAAGGAAGAGCATAAGTGCAACGACAGATAACACTACTTTTACATACGTACCTTCAAAACGTTCGATAAATTGCTGAGAAGGTGATTTTTCACTTTGAGCAGATTGTACAAGTTCAATTATTTTAGCGACCATCGTTTCTGAATTTGGTTTGGTCATTTGAATCGTAAAGGCACCATTCATATTTACTGTGCTTGCAAAAACATCATCACCCACAGTTTTTGTGACAGGAATTGATTCACCTGTGATAGCGGCTTCATCAATTGAAGAAGTTCCTTCAAGAATAACGCCATCTACGGGTAAACGTTCACCCGGTTTAATTAATAATTTTGCACCTATTTTCAATTCAGTAGTTGGTACTTTTTTTGTAGAGCCATCTGCTAATAAAAGAGTAGCTTCTTCTGGCTGTAAATCCATTAAGGCTGAAATTTCTTTATGACTTTTATTCATAGCGTATGTCTCTAACGCACCACTTAAAGCGAAGATGAAGATTAGTACAGCACCTTCAGTCCAGTAACCTATTAGAGCTGAGCCAATTGCAGCTAAAATCATCAGTAATTCTACATTGAGTGTTTTATTTTCGATTGTTTCTGTAATTCCTTCTTTTGCCTTTGCAAAGCCACCGATTACATATGCAGCTAGGAACATTATAATTACAGGAAGGGTATCACCTATATTTTTACTAAGAATCCATGCAATGAGTAAAATCACACCAGCAAATAGTGCGGCAATCATTTCACCATGGTCTTTTATTTTCTCATTTAAAGTTTGTTGCTGTTTGCCCATTATAAAACCTCCTTTGAGAATGAGTATCATTCATATTTACCTATAAAAATTAATTAAACCCTTTAATTAAAAGGGTTTTAAATAGTTCTCTTT
>JAGHSJ010000380.1 GCA_018065935.1 Candidatus Kurthia equi | reverse complement strand
ACAAAACCCGCTTCTTTTAATTTGTCTTTGTGCTGCTTAGTATCACCAGAAACCCAAACCCAAACGCCAATAATTTCAATATCTAAACCATCCAGATTGATAATTGCATCAATAGCCTGTTTTACTTTTTTCTCAACTTCAGAGTGTTCTGAACGGCTTGACCAGAAACCACGCCCATTTTCGGAACTATCTTGATACTGATCTTTTGAAGCTTCATTAATAATGCGATTTAAAAGCTGTTCATATTCGCTGTTAATCTCCTGCATAACTTCGGTTTTACCGCCACGATCAGGATGATTTTTAAAAGCTAGTTTTTTGTACTGAAGTTTTAACTCGTCTAATGATGTAACTGATGAAAAATGTTTCATGTTTAAATACCTGTTTTATTTCAGGTCGCCCGATGCGTCCTGATAAAATCATTATATCAGTCCACCTGTGGACATTCAAGCAAAAACTTAGTCATGACTAATTTTTTTTAATGATATAAATTCATAAAAAATAGCTATTTAAGTATTTTGTCTGGTCTGCTTTTCTAATGCTTATATTTGCGTTTCTTAGGCTGCTGATAGCTTTTTTTACCCTAAGTCTAGTTATCCCACATTAAACACACAAACACCCTAAAACGAGCTTTAAACACACAAGATGAACAACCTTTTTTCCCTTAGTCATGACTAAGAATGTATAAAAAAATCCCCTTTCGGGGATCTCTTTTAAATTGGACAAGAATTAAAAATTTTATGGAATGGATCATTCCTATAAGCTGTCACTCTATACGCTTTAAGGCGTTTTTTAGTGTATGGCTCAAAGGTCACTAAAAAGTGTGAGAATAGCCCACCTCCCAACTGTTCGGGCAGCATGAACATTTCAAAGTTAAAACCTCCATACGTGCGGGCAGGGGGAAGGATATTAAACTTTTCATCATATTCAGTTAGTGAAATTTCAATCGGTTCTAAATAGTTATTCTCTTTCTGAAAGAAATCTTTTTCAGTCATAACTGAAGCAGCAGCAAAGCTTTCTCCATAACTGTTTTGTAATTCTAGTATTAATTGACCTACATTCTTTTTAGTAAGACAGCAAACATATTGATCATTAAGATTGTCTAAGTAACCAAAAAAATGGACTGATTCAACTTCAGATTTCTTTAATGTATAGACTAAAACTAAATCCTGATTCATAACTAAATACCTGTTTTATTTCAGGTCGCCCGATGCGTCCTGATAAAAATCATTATATCAGTCCACCTGTGGACATTCAAGAAATAATTTAGTCATGACTAAGAAATAAGATAATGCTTAGTTAAGATCCCTAGAGGGTATATCAGAGCAAAGTGTCTACTTTGCGAACTGGTGCAATCAGTTAAATTTTCCTTTCCCTGATTACCGTTGCAAGGGGCAAGCGAAGCCGACAAAATCTGTGATTTTGTCGAGCTGACCGCAGCACCGCAACTGCTCCCATTTGATCTAAAACGGGATACCTAAAGCCAGCCCGCATGGGTGGCGACCAGATAGCATAGAAAACTAAAAAATGTAGAAGGTAAGTAATGCAAAAACTAAATATTTAAAAACTAATCAGCTAGATTTATTGGCAAAATATTACAGGTTTGGCCAAATCCTGGGAAACATTAAGTTATTGTTTTTATTATATGGTTGTAAATTGAAATTCTAAAAAATGGCAAAATATTCCACTTAGGCTAAACGTAAACTTTTAGTCATGACTAAGGTATCAATTAGCCAATTATTAAATTTTAATATTTGGATGCGAATAGAAAAGATACTTTTTATATAGATTAATAAGAATTTTTGAAGGTTTTAAATGAACCACCATATTGTCTTAAATTAGCGAAGTCTGTTTAAGACAATATGGTGGGTATGCTTTTTAGATATTAATCCTGATCGTCCGTGTCCTGATCGTTCTTCTTATCATTATTGCTATTGGTGATAATCCCTCGTTTTGCCTGTAACCAGAAGTAATAATCCATATCTATCGGCTTATGAGCATTAAGCTTATCTAACTTTTCAGTTAATAGAGTTCTCATGATTACCTTAGAAGTATCCTCGTCTAGATTACCTAAGAAATATCCGTAATCATTTAAAAATTCTTTGCAATTTACTAAGGTGCTGATTTGTTTTGGAGATACCTTTACTGGTGGTTTGAAATGCTTAATACGATCAGGTGCTTTAAAGTGTGATCCATCATCACTAAATGGAATTGCAGCAGCCAGATAGCCCTTTTTCATTTTATCTATAAATTTGATGTGTCCTTGCTCTTTATATTCAGTTTTCAAGCTAAAAATAAACTTAATAGCAACTACTTCCTTTCCGTTTTTTACGTTCTCAAAACTGACATTAATATTGCTAAGTTCGTTAATTTCATCCTGAGCCACATTCAAAACACGGTTTTTAAAATTGGCCAACTCTTTATATTTATCCTCACATTCAAGCATCCATCTTAATTCTTCCAGATCAATAGTAACCTCTGATGTACGCCACATATAGCTCATTAAGATCCGATACAAACGAAGGGAATAGCTCGAATTAAATAAGATAATATGCTTCAGTTCATGGCTACTAAATGACTTAGTTTTTTCATCTACTTTCTTAACTAGATCATAGAAATACTCAAAAAATTCTTTTGCGAATCTAACCTTAATACATTTAGTTGCTTTGTCATAATGGCAATAAGTCATCATCGGAACTTTAGCAGGTTCGTCAGATTCGCCATCTTTAACCAACATAGTTGGGTTATCAAATTTTGTATAAATACGTTTTAAAGCAGTTTCAGCATTTCGCTGAATTTCACGTTTATCTGTTGCAGTAAGCACTTCCTTTCTAGCCATTGGGGAGGTCAATTCTCCAAAGTTTTCGCTGCTCACATAAATGAAGTCGTCATGAGTAATTGAGGTCTTATTTTTAAGCTCATTCTTTCTCACGATGATCATTGCACAGTACATAAGCTTCTCAAGATTGAGATCAATGCTATATCTGGCAGTAGGAAAATCATTGCGGGTCACAACTAAATCGGTCAATTTTGCCCTTGTATTAGATTGTGTATAGTCCTCTAA
>JAGHSJ010000187.1 GCA_018065935.1 Candidatus Kurthia equi | reverse complement strand
ATTGATTTTGGATTAATGACTACACCATTACCAATTACAGATAATTTATCTGAATAAAAAATACCTGATGGAATTAAATGCAGCTTATATGTTTCTTCGCCAATTTTAATCGTGTGACCTGCGTTATCTCCACCTGCAAAACGAGCAATGGCATCTGCCTTTTTAGAAAGGAAATCTGTAATTTTCCCTTTTCCTTCGTCTCCCCACTGTGTACCTACTACAACTACTGCTGTCATATTTGAGCACCTCCGACGATAAATACCCTTTTAAGCCTTCTAACTCAACAGGATACTTTCTCTATTCCTTTTGAAATTAATTAAAAAAACGTGCGATTATGTCTTTTCATCGCAAAGGACCTATTTCAAAATGATTGTAAACAGCTCCTATACGATGAATCATGAACATTTTAACAATTTTGAAAGAGAAAAGTCAATAAAAAACACGAACATCTTTGAAATTGATCCAAAAATCGTTCGTGTTTAATTGCTATTCTTCTCGAGGTGGCGGGGTAAATTCTAGATTTAAAAATTTATTATACTCTTTTCGGAAGGCTAAACTTACCGTACCAGTTGGACCGTTACGTTGCTTAGCAATGATAATTTCGATAATATCTTTGCTTTCCGATTCTTTATCGTAGTAGTCATCACGGTATAAAAAGGCAACGATATCAGCATCTTGCTCAATCGAACCAGATTCACGTAAGTCACTCATCATCGGACGCTTATCTTGACGCTGCTCTACACCACGTGAAAGCTGTGATAAGGCAATTACAGGTACTTTTAATTCACGTGCTAACCCTTTTAACGAACGTGAAATTTCCGATACTTCTTGTTGACGGTTTTCGCCTGGTTTCCCACTACCTAAAATAAGCTGTAAGTAATCGATTAGAATCATTCCTAATCCTTGCTCTTTTGCTAGTCGTCTACACTTTGCACGAATATCCGTCATACGAACGCCCGGTGAGTCATCAATATAAATGCCTGAATTTGATAAACTTCCCATTGCCATGGTCAGCTTGCTCCAATCTTCCGGTTCTAATGCCCCTGTACGCAAGCGTTGTGCATCAATATTCCCTTCAGCACATAACATACGCATGACAAGTTGGTCTGCACCCATCTCCAGTGAGAAGATGGCCACATTTTCACGAGCTTTTACTGCTACACTTTGTGCAACATTCAGTGCAAAAGCTGTTTTACCAACGGATGGACGCGCTGCAACAATGATTAAATCATTACGTTGAAACCCAGCTGTCATCTTATCTAAATCTCGGAATCCTGTTGGAATACCTGTCACATCACCGTCACGTGATTGCAATTGCTCAATATTATCAAATGTTTGAACTAATACATCTTTTACGTGCTTAAAGTCTCCTGCATTTTTTCGGTTAGAAACTTCAAGCATTTTCTTTTCAGCTTCTGCTAAAAGTATTTCTACTTCGTCTTCACGCGTATACCCATCGTCTGCAATTTTTGATGCAACACGAATCAGTCTGCGTAAAAGTGCCTTCTCCTCCACAATTTTTGCATAATGTGCAATATTTGCAGCCGTTGGAACAGCACTGGCAAGCTCCGTTAAATAACTAAGCCCTCCAACATCTTCTAACTCTTTCTTTGCTGATAACTCTTCTGTAACAGTGACAACATCTATCGCATTTCCTTTATCGCTTAAATTCAGCATCGTTTGGAAAATCTTTTGATGTGCAATATGATAAAAATCATCAGCAATAACAATTTCAGATGCCGTTATAAGTGCTTGTGGATCAAGGAAAATCGCGCCAATGACCGATTGCTCGGCTTCATTATTATGTGGAGGAACGCGGTCCATCATGGATTCGTTCATCGTTGTCGCTCCTTATTCTTCAATTACATGTACTTTTAA
>JAGHSJ010000214.1 GCA_018065935.1 Candidatus Kurthia equi | reverse complement strand
TTTTATTAAAAAGGTGATAGTTATGAAAAAAGCAAATATCCAAGTGAACACAATTAAAAAAGTAGTAAATATTAATGTTGAAGGACGTATGACTGAGGAAGATTCTAAGATTTTCGTGAGTGAATATAACTCTAAAATGAGAACAATCAATCCCGCTGATTATACTTTAGAAGTTGATTGCAGCGAGATGCAAATTTTACCTCAAGATATGGTAGAAGATTTAACTAATGTTATGAAACTTTATAAATCAAGTGGCTTCAATAAAATTATTTACAAAATCAAATCAAGTACTACCATGAAAATGCAATTAACACGTATTGCTCGTAATGCGGGACTGACAAATTATTCAATAGTTGTCGCAAATTAATAATACATAATTAAGCCATTTTTATTAAATGGCTTTTATATTGAGAAAATGTACTAGAAGGGAGATTCTATTATGAATATCGGTATTAAAATTGTAGAAGTCGCTACCTATCATCCTTCAAATTTGGTAGATAATGATTTTTATATCGAACATTTTAAAAAGCAAGATAAAGATGTAACTCGATTTTTAGATTTTTTAGGTAGAGAAAAACGTTACATCATAAATAACGATGAAAACAGTATAACAATGGCGATTGAAGCCTCTAAACGTGCTTTAGTAAAGGCTAACTTAAAAGGTGAGGATATAGATATGATTCTATTATCTACACATGCGCCGGAATATACGGTACCTACAAACGTTGCTTTTCTTCACGAAGCAATCGGAGCTAAAAATCACACAATCATTTTCGATATGAATGCAAATTGTGCAGGGATGACAATTGCAGTTGAAACAGCTTCACGCTATATGATGTCAAATAAACGTGTTAAACGTGCCTTAGTAGTCGGTTCTGATGCAAACAGCTTAATTACAAACCCTGAACAAGAAATCACTTATGCAAATTTCGCTGATGGGGCCGCGGCGGTTATTTTAGAAAAAACAGAAGATGGTACGATAGGATTCATTGATGCAGTCCATGAAGTAGATTCAACTAACAAAAACAATATTCTTTATCCACCTCAAGGATTTTCAAAAACGAGCTTGCAAAAGGAATATATTAATTTCCTTCCGTTCGATGGCGCGATGGCTATTCCTCAAGCATGTAAAATGATTGAAGAATTACTAGCAGATAACGACTTAACTATTGATTCAGTCAATGCTTTATGTTTTTCACAATTCGCTTTACCAAACATCCTAAAAATCCAAGAACATTTTAATATTGATATTAAAAAGAACATTTATGTAGGCGATAAAGTAGGTTATACAACTACCAGCAGTCCATTCTTCTGTTTGAATGATGGTATTGAAACAGGACGAATTAAACGTGGTGATATTGTATTATTTTGGACAATTGGCGCCGGACACGAAATGGTAGCTATGTTATTTAAGTATTAATCCTATTAATTGCTTGTTGTGTATTGACGTTCGCAACATGAAGGGCGACAAAGGGAAATGATAATTCTCACTATAATTTATATATGCTTATAAAAGCCATTCTTAATTGTGAAACTAAGGGAGTTCCCCAGGTAATTTGTGAGGATTTGCCTTCAATTAAATGGTTTTTATAAGCCTTTTTATTTTGTCTAAATAAAAAGGACCAATCAACAGTAAAGTCGACTGATCCGCGCACCTTTCCTTATTCACCAAACTTCTTCAACAAACCTAATTAATCTTTCTTTTCCTCACCAAACCATATTTTCATTAGTTCAGCTGTTAAAATCCAAGTCTTATGAGACTGTTTGATAAGTCCAGCATCCACCATACCACTATATTTTTGCGTATTTTTTACAAGGTTTCGAATTCTACTATTAACTGTATCAACACTCACGTTCCATCGCTCCGCAGCTTCTTGAACACCCATGATATTTTTTAAATCCATTCTCTTTAAACTCCTTTGAATACCTTCGGTTATTGAATTTATAAAAGATTATAACACATATCAATGGAGGTAAACATAATTTTGTTCAATTATAAACATAATTTTGTTTACTTTTAAACATAATTATGTTTAAATAAGAATAAGATAAGCGTAACTAAAGGAGGAAAAAATGAAGTTAAATTATGAAGTAAAAAGAAATCGTGCTTCTGTTACTCAAGGTAATGCAGAAATATATTTAAATGATGAAATGGTTATTTCTTTTGCGGATAAAATTGAAATCGGCGGGAAATATGGAGAAAACATTGGTGGTTGGGGTTCTGTTAAGTCGGATGATGTTTTCATTAAAGGAGTATTGTTCCCGTTCTTTGCTAATCAAGAAGTTATCGAAAAGCGCGTGACAGAAATTTTAAATCTAAAATAAAAGGAAATTTAAAGGAGAATAATACATAATGGATATTCAAAAAGAATTAGATTTTATCAAAGCTGTAACAGTCGGCTTATTAAATAAAAAGGGTATTTCCTTCGATTTTGGAACAAGACCTCGTTCAGATGGACATTTAGTACGTATTTTAATTGTCAATGACGTTACAAGCGGGGGTGGAAATTATCAACGCATTCAACTAAGCCACCTCACTTCTTCTACTGACGTACATATTAACTTTACAAATCATTTTATAGCCGAGAGCCACAGTGTAGCGAAAGAAGACGCTCCAGCCTTTTTAAAAGCCTTATTAGCATCACCAAAAGGCAGAGAAAATAAAGAAATTTCGTCAGAGGACGATGTAGTCGATTTTTATAAAATCTTTGCTACATTGTCAGAGCAAGTCTTTTCTTTAAAGGAATCATTCGAACTGAACCATTGGAAAAAGGATTTACACCTATATAAAACCCTTAACAAAGGCTACAATTCACTGGATGCGTACCATGTGCATGGTGGAGTAGGGAGTGCTGCAAATTACGATCAGTTACATTGCATTACAACAGGCATAGATTTCGGAACCATCCCCGAAGATGGAAAAAGCTATATGCAAGTGTATTCAGATATTGCAGAAGGAGATACAAAATATCCGCTAGGGCTGTACGAAAATGCAACCGCAGATATGTTTGCTCAAGCGATCACTGAGCAATACCAATACGCTTATAACAGAACTAAATGATTTTTCTTTGCAAAAGTAGAAATTTCCACTTTTTGACCAGTTTTTAGTCTAGTACATTATGAATTTAATGGTACTAGGCTATTTTTTTAATAAAAATTAAGTTATTAACATTGGTTAAAAATGGTATATTTAGTACATACTAAACCCAATAAATCATTTGTTTGGGGGATTATTGTATTGAGTATACCGAATTTTGATGGCAATCTGGAAAGCTATTATTTTAGAAATACCGAGCATGCGCTAAATTTTATGCAAACATTATTAATGTGGCCCGAAGTTAGGAGCGATTGCCAATACCGCGCAGCCAGTTACATTTTATCTGTACCAATGATCTACGCAAAAGTGTGTAAATATACTTCCGAGAAGCCCACTGATTGGATAATGCAGTGGGAAACAGCATATAACGAAGACTTTCGAAAAGAGAACGGTATCAACGAAAAATACGAAGTTCCATTTACTTTATCTAGCTCAATGGTTCAGCTGGGTAGACTTGCACTCAATTTATTCGACGGATATGAACACTTTAATTTGATGGATTGCCTTTCAAGTGTTGACGAACATAATTACAAAGTGGTTAAATGTGCAATGGATATTAGAAGTAAAGTTATATAAATAGGGGAGTAAGGAAAAAAATAACCAAAGCAAAAAATGAATTATGCTTTGGTTATTCGCTGTTAATAAAACATAATGATGTCGTTATCACCGACCATATCATTAAATTTAACATTTTCTACTCCTTCATATACAGGGGCTATTGATTTCCTGATATTAGCCTCTGAACCAAATCGAATTGGTCGTTGTAATATACTGCCACTACGCGCATTCTGTAAAAATGCTGATACGGCAAAATTGGGGTCGTTCTTCGTAAGCTCTCTTAAAAAATTAAAGATTAGCTTATGATATGATATAACACGAAAGGCATCTATGTAACTTCCGCTATCTTTGAAGTAAATTTTACTTAACAACTGCTTGTCCTCGCTAAATTTTAACCACTTGTAATATACACCTTTTACCTCATTACTAAGGAACGTTGCTGTAAATTGCTCAGCAAGTAATGTGTGAATGTAAAGAAAGGCAAAGCGTTCTCCAGCGTCGCTTAGAACAGAGCAATACGCATCGTCTACGTCTCGTACAGTTCGGGCTTGCTTTAAAAGGTTTTTGATTTCAAGATTATGCGTAGAAACCTTTGCCAATTCAATATAATGGTCTGTTGCTTCAATTTTACTTGTAAAACCTTCTGCGTACACTTCGAAATTGTCGTCCGTTGACATTAGAAGAATCGGGCCAACTGTTGCAAGCATTGAGTAAAACGGAAAGTAAGTAGCGTTAAAGTGCGCCTGATTTTTAATGTTTCTCACACTTTCTTCAAATACCATTGTCGGTATTATGAATACGGGCTTGGAAAGGGAACGCATAAGCAGAAGAAAATCGTGAGAATTTTTCTTTGCTAGTTCCGCTAAATCGCTCATTTCATTGTTATCTAACACATAAAAATGACGATATCCCGCTTTCACAACACGCTTAAACGCATCATGTCCTTTCTTAATATAGGTTGTCACGTCCACCCAATGAGGATGGGTTAAAATTTCAGATTCTGTCATGTAGGTTAGTCCTCCTTGAAGTCATTTTGACGTATCTGCTCCAGTCGGGTTAGATGCTTCTCCTTCATTTTAAGAATGCTCTCTAAATCAGATGTAAGCATTGTATCCGCTATATTGGAAACGTCAATTAATTTATTTAAACTATCAATTTTAATTGCCTTACTAGGTTCTAAAATTGATAAGTCAAAATCCATAGGTAAATGTTTTGAATAAGGATAATCGATAATTTCCTCTGCATCCTCAAGTGAAATCAGCTTATCTTGCGCTAATTTAATCACTAATGATTTATAAGGAAGTTTGAAATCTGGAATTAAGCGAATGATATTGGTTGCTAAAGGATCATCCGGGTTTTGCTCGCATTTATCTTTGAAAAGCAATTCCAGTATTTCTTTATTAATTAAAAGTTCAGCTGCAAATAAATTAGCCGACCTTTCATGTACATCTAAGGCGGTATCTTTATCAATAAATGTCACTTCATTAACGTTTTTAATACGCTCTTTTTCGAATTCAAAATGATAAAATTCGTGCGCCCATATAAAATTTTCATATATTTTAGGTTGTAGCGTATTAATTTGAATATAATAATTGCCATTACGATAGGTGACTAAGCCACCATAATTTTTAGCTGTACTTGGAAACATTATTACGTCAGCATTTTTCATTAAATAAAGTTGAATGCTTTGCAATGGCTTATATTTGAATTGCATTCCTTTATCAAAAACAGAATTTACTCTATTTTGGATAGTGGGTTGAAGTTCGTAATTAGACAAAATGACTTCTCTGAGGTTTGTCTTATTAATCATATTTTTCACTCCTTTAAATTTTCTTTACATATCATATTTACTATTTAAAAATCCTTATTCCACATGGTTGAAATTCATTTGCACATTATTTTTCTTTAAAATGTCAATCATAGTTATAAAATCATCCAAAATATCAATTGTTTCTTCAAATGCTACTATTTCTTTCTTATCTTCAACGGCTATGTAGTTGGCAGCCGCTAAATTTCTAAGGTCAGATTCTGCTTTAATCTCTTGAATACTTTTCGGCGGCACAAAATCGGTTGTATGGAAGTAAAAAGGATCGTCAATTCCAAATAAGTTTATTATTTTCTCAATATGTTTTTCTAAATCCCCCTCGCCATTTAATAATTTATAAAATGTTGTTTTAGGTATGTCTGCTTTTTCCATAATCCAAGAATGCGAGCGACCTGTTGACTTTATGAAGTCATTCAAGTTGTTACTGATTATTGTTTTTAGGTTTGTCATTTTCTTCCTCCATTTATCTCCTATATAAAATTTAAATATGCTTTAAATAATTCACCTCCATTTGAATACATTATAACATAGGTTCCCTAAATCAGGAACTAATTAACCCAAAAAACAAACGACATAATTATAATATATGCTTAACAACTAAAAATATTCCCCATTTTAGAAACTTATTTTATTTTTATGAATAAAAAGAGCTTCCCCGATAAAATTCATTAAAGGGAAAGCTCTTTTTTCGCTATTAATTGAAGACGATTTTATAAATAACCATCCATCAATTCTGTATTCCATTCATTCACTGCATTTCGTTCTTTCTTAATCACTGATTCTAAATAAATTTCAGTAGTTTTACGATCATTGTGTCCGAGCGAATCTTTGATTACGTCCAATGCAACCCCCGAATGATGTGAAATAATCGCATAAGCATGGCGAAATACGTGAGGTGTGATTTTCACTTGCTTTTCAACAATAGGAGAAGTCTTATCTAACGGATTTTCTCGCTCTGTATACGTGAATCGTTTCTTGATTTCTTCCTTTACTAAGGTAGGGAATCGGCTCATTTGGCGCTCATAATAATGGTCCAAGTAAGATGCTGTGAAAGCTGTACCTCGACTTGTTGTAAACAGAGGGGCATTCGCATCTTGTAAGGCCATTTCTTCAAATGATTGCAAGCCTGTTAAACGTCTGAAAATCCTTAATACATCAACGGTTTTCTGCAATAAAGGGATTTCTCGGTCTTTATTACCTTTCGCTATGACAGTAATATAGTATTTCTTCGACATTTGATCGTATTTCACATCGCCAACTTTCAAATTACAAAGCTCCGTATTACGAATACCTGTTGTTACAAGGAAATGTGTAATGCAGAAAAGGGGAAAGTGACTCATACTTTGGAATACATCTAACAAAAACTTTACCTGGTCGGGTGTTACGTCTCGATTCGGCTTATCGTGTTTCGTTAATGTTACTGATTTAAAGGCGAAATGTATCGGTGTCTCTATGTATTGCCATTCGTATAGTTTATTTAAAAAGCCTTTAAGAATCATTACCTTTTGCGAAATGGACGCAGCACTATACTTTTTGCCTCTTTCTCGCACATAAGGGCTATCATTCTGAAGCCAATCTGTATATTTTTCAACATGACGTGGTCTCAGCGACTTTAAAATGCTGAATTGACCTGTTGAATCGACTTCCGTACATTCAAATCCTAATTCATAACCGTAGTTTTGGAAATCTGATAAAAATTGAGTAATGGCTGCACGATAAGCTGTAATCGTCTTTTCTGATAGCATTTTACTTGAATCTACGTGTTTATCTCTGAAAAGGTAATATGCCACCATCATTCCATCGTTGAAGCCAGCAAATTGATTTTCTGATTTTTCTTCATTTTGGTATCGCATCTCATTCATTGCCGGAATGAACATGGTTTTAATTTCCTGTACACTTAGTTGTGAAAATTTTTCCAATCCCATAATCGCATTTGACTGATTTTCCTTTGAAACAATTTCCATTTGTGAACCCCCTCGAAAATTTGAACATTCTCCCAATTCATTCAATCTAATCACTCATTTTGTTCTACTCTATAATTAATGATTATTTTGGTAACTCACACTAAAATCTATGTTTCTTTTATTTTTTTACATGAATTGTTGTTTGTTACCTTTTATTCTAAACGATATGTATAGCATGTTCAATTT
>JAGHSJ010000218.1 GCA_018065935.1 Candidatus Kurthia equi | reverse complement strand
GTATCTCATAAAAGAGAATACTTTTAATAGTGAGATATTTTATGAAATAAAAGAGCTGCATACATTTAATGGATTCACTCTGTAATTAATCCATTTTTTATTCATTTATGATTGCTGTGAATCCTTTATTATAAGCTATTCACAGTAAATTTCTCCAACTCTATATATTCGTATTTATTTAAGCATTCAACGAACTGTTTTAGCGGATATTTTGAACCTCTTTAATTGAATTTGATTCCATCTCACTAGGTTTACTAAGTTCATTCAGTTTATCTCATATCTATTGATTAGCTATTCATGTTGGTTTGGTTGAATTGATTTCCCTTAAATCCAATTGAATTATCAGTTAATTTTAAAACAAGTCTATACGGAATCTATAGACTTATTTTATAGCATTATTCAATTATTTTATGAGGAATTTTCATCAAATGAAAATAGCCAATAACAGTTCCTGCTAAAGCAATCGCAAATGCGATGATTCCTAACTTTCTAAAAATTGCACCAGTGTTCTTTAAAACCAATTGATAATCTACTGATCCAGCTTGTTCTTTTAACCACTAATTTGCAATAGCTAAACTAAATGTCACGCTTTAAAATTTAAGAAAAGTCCTAAAGCTGCTAAAATAATGTTTATGATAATGAAAATCTTTTAATTTCTCGACATAAAATTTCTTCCACCATGCCTTCAAATCAGAGGATTTTCTATAAAGGAACTATTCAATAGCCCTCTCCCCTTTCCTTCTACGAATAATGATGCTACCTAAAAGAGTAAGCGTGTGCCATGCGTTTAAATAGCGCTCTGATTTCTATTTTACTTCGATTTCACGTAAGCATTTACAAATGACTGAAAACAAAAAAATAGCTTTTTTTTAAAAAAACCAAGACTTTTTATTCATGTTGACTCGGTGGAAAATAGCATACTTTCAAAAAAACGCTACTTTTTATAGTATTTTTCTTTGAACCAAAAAGCTTCTATTGAAACAATCATACGACCTAATAGGAACTCTTTTTTAAAGCTCTGGCTACTATCGAAGAACATGCCGAATTTTTGACATAAAAATTCACATAGGAAAAGTTAGAAAGTATAAAAAGAGCTAGGACATTTTACCGTCCTAGCTCCTTGTTATAATGATTTAAAGTTTACCAGCCATATGTAGGTAATTCAGTTACAGGTTTTGCATCTGTATCTAGGTTGATATAATACGCCTCATGTTTAGCTGCGTACTCAATTAAATCTACTAAATCTGAAGGAATTGCAGCATCTTTGCGAAGTTCATCAAAATCCGTCATTTCGTTTGGAAATGAAATGAAAAAACCGTATGGCTTTGAACTAACAGAAATTCCTTTATAGTTAAACCCTTTTAAAAATAGCACACTCGTTTCGTCTTTAATATTCTCTGTTGAAGCCTCTAACATATTTACAAACATCATGTATTCCTTCTCTCTATGTAGTTAGCTTTTACCAATGTAATAGCTATTGCAATGATTTCATTGTCAATTATAACAGAACACTTGTTCTTTGGTAAATACTTTTTTGTTTTAGTGTTTAGCTGTCTGTACTTAATTCATTTGTTTGAATTAGATTAGTGACATTTGATTTCTTAGAATTTTTAACTTCAAATCTCTTTTATAATGTATATAT
>JAGHSJ010000168.1 GCA_018065935.1 Candidatus Kurthia equi | reverse complement strand
ATTAATGTCCTTTCTTGGTTTTCTAGCAATACCAGGGCAAAATGCTAGTGCACATTCATCATGCTCGACATACGGTGAAAGCTATGGATATTGGATAGATTGTAAAAATCATTCGGGTAATGCTTTTATTCAATATAACTTAGGTCCTATGAGTAGCACTTACACTAATTATGTTACGGGAGGAGAAACTAAATGGAATAATACTGGTGTAGTAGCAATTAATAAAGCTCCAGCTTATTCTCCAAACTTTATTCACACATATTCTGATAAGAATAGTAGCGCAAATGCTTCATTTTATGATTATACATCTAATTCTTCTGGACATTTAACTAAATGGTCAATAAGAATGAATACTGCTAATATGGACGGTCGAACACCTGAACTGAATAAAACTACATTAGCTCATGAGTTTGGTCATGTTATAGGTTTAAATGATTTAACGCAATCTAAAAACAGTGTGTACTTAATGTATGGTTATGCTACTAGGTCAGTAACAGGTCCTACAAGTACTGATATAACTGGAGCAAATAAAGCATTAGGGAATTAACAATTAGCCTCAGTTATTTCCTTAGACAAATTGTTGGGTTTGATTTCGATTTTGTATCGGACTCAAACCTTTTATATGAGTATCAATTACCACATATTATTCAACGTAACAATCCTATTATTACTATTTTGACGTCTCCACTAATTCATCCTTTTTTGGCTGAGTATGCTGGGTATTGATATAGTGCACATAAAGCCCTTCAATTTGTTCCTTTTCATCATTCGTTAATGCGATAATATAACGCTAATTTTCTTAATAACTGTGGTGAAGCTTTCCGTTCACCTCGTTCAATTTAATATATAAAATTCATGGACTTCTCGACCGCTGCTGCAATGTCCTCAATCGCAATATCTTCATTTGTATGGATTGCTACGTAATCTATAAACGCAACAATCCTTGTATTAATACCTATTTTTAAGCAATTTAGCTTTTTGTTTTTCTAAATTATTCAGTAAGTGCAACTGCTCTTTTTCTGATAAACCACCTTCACTAAAAACTTTAATAGCCTTTTGTTCAACAGGTTTTAATAATTTTTTACGTTGTTTCATTTTCTTCTCATTTCTAATATCCGAAAAAGAATCATCAACAAAAGTGAGTGCTAAAGCTGGCACTATGACCTCATACATTTGGCATAAACCCACCCAATTTGAAAGTACGGGCTGATTTAAGTAATTCGCTTCGAAATATATTTTATAAGCAAAACAACATTCTATAAATACGCACCACAATATAAGACTGCCATATAATGTTATTGCACTTCTCTTTTTGCTACGATAAACGTTTAATTCATTCTTATCGTGCACAAATTTGATAAATAGAGCCATCCCAACAGTAGGAACGATCAGTAAAGCCATTCTACAAAGAACGTAGGCGATATAGTTAAAGTACATTATAGTTCCATATCCTTCTGTAAATACCTTTTCAAAAACATATGATAACTTTGTATTTTTTTGGAATAACGAATATTCAACAATTGTGACAAATAATATAACGATTAATAAAACTAGCATTATAACTATCTGCGACCATCCACTAATACTATTAATTTTATTTCTCAAGATTTTAATTCGATTTTTCACTACAATTCCTCCTTTGCTATAAAACATTATATACATAGATTAGTAT
>JAGHSJ010000348.1 GCA_018065935.1 Candidatus Kurthia equi | reverse complement strand
ATGTAATATTCGTCCTACATTTGATATTTAATTTTGTATTTTTATCGCAAAATTCTAGTTAAAAAGAATTAAATCCAATTAAAAATTCCATACAAAAAAGACGAATCTTTTGATAAGATTCGTCCTTTCAGTATTGCTGTTATAAATCAAATTCAGTTGGTTCTTCAATAAATTCAGTTGGTTCTTCTAGCAAGTTATCTTCTGTTGAATCAGTTGTTTCATCACTTACAACTTTCTTAATTGTTCTAAACGAGCCTTTCACAGTAGAAATATACTTCCCATTTGATAATTTATATCTTGGATAACCGATATTATTATATACCAATCCTACAACTTCAAGTTTTGTGCCAGCTTCAATCACTTCGATTTTTGTCGCTTTACTAAATTTAATCGAATTATACATATGAATATCTTTTGCTGTTTCTACATTACTAATCATTTTTGTATAATAATTATCTAATTTTTTTATTCCGCTAATGACGCGAACTTTACTTGCAGTTATATAATGACCGTCCTTTGTTTTAAATCGTGTAGCTGTTGTTCCACCACCATACACGATTTTTTCAACATGAACAATTTTGTAAGCAGGTGTTGATTTTGTTTTGCTTACTGCACTGCCTGTAGCATGTTTATAATTGGTTACTGGTAAAAGTGTAATAACTTTTTTCACATGGTCTTTTGCAGTATAAAATTTAGTTGTTGTAGTTGCTGATGTTTTTATAACACTCGCTTTGTTAGCTGTAATAAATGTACCATTTGGTAGCTGTAGATGTGGAATTCCTGCAGAAGATTTCGTGATTTTTTTAACCTTCACTACAGTTCCTTGCACCAATTTACTCTTTTTATTTTTAGCAATAAAATCTTTCTTTTTATAAACATTTACATTCGTTTTTAATAGAACATACTTAGGATTTGCTACATAATATTTTTTAGCTAATTTCGCATTTGATACTGTACTCAGTTTATTTGTGAAATATTCCAGCTTCGTTCCATCTGCTAAACGATTCAAGTCAACATTTCCAGAAATACCTGGTACTGATCCTCTGCTAGTGTACTGCCAAAGTTGATGATTATGTTGCGGTGCACTTGAACTATAACGTGGAATCCAAACAAAATTAAAGCTTGATGTTTTTAAATTAAATGATGAATATAAATGGTTCGCAACATACAAACCTATTTTTTTACTCGTATGTTTATTCAACTCGTTTACATAAGCTTCTACAACCGAGCGCATTGAGTGTCCTTTTTTATTCGTTTTCACTTCAACATCTAATACATAGAACTCCGTATTCTTACTTGCACGATTATAAAAAGTTCGCGCTTCTTTACGTGCTTCAGTTGGTGTCCCTGCTCTTACAAAAGCATAAACGCCAAATGGCACATTATATTTTGAGGCAGCATGCTCATATGTACGATGCATATAATCCTCATTAGATATGCCATCTTGTGTACGTATAATGACTAAATCTAATGCTTTTGATGCTTTTTCCCAATTGATATTCCCTTGCCATTTTGAAATATCTGCAATAACAGGTGAATTCGCCGATTGCGTTTGTAATTGTTTTGTTCCGTTATATTCCCAAGGGACTGTACTTTCCGGTTTTGCAGTGTTTTCATACTCTTTCGCCTGACTATTTTGTGTAAATCCAAATATTGCTATTGACACAAGTGCAAGAGAAAGAAGAAATAATCGTTTCATATTCAATCCATCCTCTACTCTTTATTCGTATACTCTAAGAAATTCTACTACTTTAGTTAGACTAAATCTTATAA
>JAGHSJ010000015.1 GCA_018065935.1 Candidatus Kurthia equi | reverse complement strand
ATTTAATAACCTTCTTTAAAAAAGACTCTGTCATTTTCGACAGGGTCTTTTTTTGATAAACTACTTATCAGTTTTATTCATTTGTAGCAGTAATATATTCTTTTTTATGAACTACATGGACTTTTGCCATTATTACTTTAGTAAATTAACTTATTCAACCTCTACATTCATATCAAAAAAGCGCTACAGATTGTCAATTAAGACAGTCTGTAGCGCTCCACGTGTTACTGTGCTGTTTTACGATCTTTCTTCAAACGGAACTTGTACAATGATAAGAATATCGCTGTAATAATAAGCACCTCTACCATTGGTAGGAAGAAAGCTAAAAAGGTAAGAATGATACAACCTAAGAATAAAAATACGTAAATGACAATATTCTGCCATAACTTTAGATTACTTCTAGCAAACCCCAAGTGATAAACAATTGCTGATAAAATGAAAATTACTGCTAACAGTATGTATCCAGCAGAGGTGAAGGTGGGCGCCGTTTCATAAATGTAACGTGCGACCCCCGACATACTCTCCTTTACCAAATCATCGTTATTGTTATTAACACTAGAGATTGTTGTAGCGACTTGCATAAAATTCAGTTCAAATAATAAACCGGACTTAAACAAGGTCTCCCTTCCTCTCCTGCACTAAATTAATTATTCAGCGCTGCGCGATTTTTTAGCTTGTTTTTCACGTTCGTTTTTGTTAAGAATTTGTTTACGTAAACGGATAGACTCAGGAGTTACTTCTAAGTACTCATCTTCATCTAAGAATTCTAACGCTTCTTCAAGAGTTAAGATTTTAGGCGCTTTGATTACGTTTGTTTGGTCTTTGTTTGCTGAACGTACGTTTGTTTTAGCTTTCATTTTTGTAATATTTACAGTAATGTCGCTATCACGGTTGTTTTGTCCAACTACCATACCTTCATAAATGTCTGTACCTGGTGTTAAGAATAGTGTACCACGGTCTTCGATTTGCATCATACCATAAGTAGTAGTTTTACCAGTTTCCATAGAAACTAGAGCACCGTTACGACGTCCGCCTACGCGACCAGAAACTGCTGGTTTGTAAGAATCGAATGTGTGGTTGATGATACCGAAACCTTTAGTGATAGACATGAATTCAGTTGTGTAACCGATTAATCCACGTGCTGGTACCATGAAGATTAAGCGAACTTGACCAGTACCATCGTTGATCATATCAACCATTTCACCTTTACGTTCGTTTAATGATTCAATGATTGAACCTAGTGAATCTTCAGGAACGTCGATTTGAACGCGTTCTACTGGTTCACATTTAACACCGTCGATTTCGCGGATGATAACTTTTGGTTTAGAAACTTGTAGTTCGTAACCTTCACGACGCATGTTTTCTACTAAGATAGATAAGTGAAGTTCACCACGACCAGAAACAGTCCATGCATCAGGAGAAGCAGTTGGTTCTACACGTAATGATACGTCAGTGTGTAATTGAGATAATAAACGTTCTTCAACTTTACGAGAAGTAATCCATTTACCTTCGCGACCTGCGAATGGTGAGTTGTTTACTAAGAAAGTCATTTGAAGAGTTGGTTCATCAATACGCATTGGAGGTAGTGGATCTAAGTTGTCTTGTGGACAAACTGTTTCCCCAACGTTGATTTCTTCCATACCTGATACTGCGATTAAATCACCAGAATAAGCTTCTTGGATTTCTTGACGTTTAAGACCGAAGAAACCAAAGATTTTAGTAACACGGAAGTTTTTAACTGATCCATCTAATTTAGCAAGTGATACTTGTTGTCCTACAGCGATTGTTCCGCGGAATACGCGACCAATACCGATACGACCTAAGAAGTCGTTGTAGTCAAGTAAAGCAACTTGGAATTGTAATGGTTCGTCACGAGTATCAGCAGGAGCTGGAATGTGACCGATGATTTCTTTGAATAGGCAAGTCATATCTTCTTCTTGGTCTGCTGGGTTTGAGCTTAAAGAAGCTGTACCATTTACACCTGAAGCAAATACTACTGGGAATTCTAATTGATCTTCGTCAGCACCAAGTTCGATTAGTAAGTCAACTACTTCGTCAACTACTTCGTCAGGACGAGCTGAATCTTTATCGACTTTGTTTACTACTACGATTGGAGTTAAACCTTGTTCTAATGCTTTTTTAAGCACGAAACGAGTTTGTGGCATACAACCTTCGTAAGCATCTACTACTAGTAAAACGCCATCTACCATTTTAAGGATACGTTCTACTTCACCACCGAAATCGGCATGTCCAGGAGTATCAAGGATGTTAATGCGAGTACCTTCATAATCTAAAGCTGTGTTTTTAGCTAAGATTGTAATACCACGTTCACGTTCGATATCATTAGAGTCCATTGCACGTTCGTCAACTTGCTCGTTCGTACGGAATGTACCAGATTGTTTTAATAATTGGTCAACCAAAGTAGTTTTACCATGATCGACGTGGGCAATAATTGCTATATTTCTTAAATCTTCTCTTAAATTAGTCATTGTTCCACTCCACTTTTTTTTATTTTCGAGTCCATAACTGTGTTATTATACCACAGTATTATGAAAAAACATAATTTTTTACTACTCGATTGTATTTTTTTAACGCTATGCAAGTAAAAACCCTTGCGAAAAAATTCATTTCGCATGACAATGTAAAATGTATCACCTTAAATTGGAGGGTTCGATTTTAATGAATAAAGCAAAATTAGTTATGGTAATTATGGCACTAGCAGCTATTCTTTCTATGTGCGCTATAGCCTATGCCATTGCACTAGGTAGTGTACTTGGGGTTTTAGGTGGAATCGTGTTAGTAATTGCTATCTTCGGATATTCATTTACGATGAAACGTAAATTCCGAGAGAGAGGTTTACTTTAATTCCTCGATAAAAAGATTGCTCATTCCGCGGAATGGGTAATTTTTTTATCGTAAAACCCACTTCACACTACTTTCATACGCATTTTTTCATAATTTATCTTTCAAATTCATTTCTCTCACAAAATCCATAGTATCATCATTTATGTTTTCAGCACAATATTTTATTTTCGCACGCATTGTAATTTTTTGTCTCAATCTATTAAAATATCCTGTATTGTCGCTATATATTTCAATTTCAAAAAAATTATATAAGATATATTTTTTCGAGTTAAAATAATTTTAATTTTAGTGTTTGGCATAGATTGCTTGGCGTAAGCTTTACAAATAAAGCCCGAGTTGCATAAAATTATGCAACTCGGGCTATTCTTATACATAT
>JAGHSJ010000203.1 GCA_018065935.1 Candidatus Kurthia equi | reverse complement strand
TTTCTACTTTTATAAATCTTGCTTATATATGATTCATTTCATCGTATCTACTGTACACGACTTCTTCTTATGCGATAGAAAATTAAACCACTAATAAAGAGTAGTGAAATACCTAACCAACTCCAATAACTCCATTTTTCAATACCTGTTTGTGGCATTTTCTTATCTTGCGGTGATCCGACTGGTACTTTCCCTAAATCAGTTGTATTTGTTGGTTTGTTTAAATCTACTGGTTTTTCAGTATTGGTCGGTTTCTCTGAATCATTTGGATTTTCTGGATCTGTCGGATTCTTTGGATCTGTTGGTTCCTCTGGATTTGTCGGATTCTCTGGATCTGTTGGTTCCTCTATTAATTGGTTATCAATTGTTACAGCCAAAAGTTCATCATAGGTTAATGTGATTGGCCAAGATTTTTCAACTATTTCGTAGCCGGTAGGTGCTTTAATTTCCTCTATCGTAAAATCATTTTCTAAAGATAGAACCTCTCCCTCTTCATCCTTTTCAATCACGAGTGGCACATCTACTTTTATAAAGCCCTCTGAATTCGTCGTTATATTTTCTAAAACAATTTCACCAGCTTCATTTAGTAAATTGAATTGAGCACCTGCTAACCATTTTTCAGGATTCTCTACATCTGCTTTAATAATTTTTAGCTTGGCAGTGGGGTTCGAAGGTTCATTCTTCACTGTCAGTTCTTGATTGCTCTGACCCATTTCAACCATTTCTTCGCCACTTAACGTAATTTTATAGCCTTTTGAAGCCTGTGTTTCTTCTATTATATAATCTTTATAAAGTAACTTATCAAAAACAACCTTGCCATCCGCATCTGTTACAGCTGTTTTTAAATCAAAACGCTTATTCCCATCCGCATCAACTGACCATAATTTAAATTCCGTTCCTGGTAAAAATTTTTCAGGTGTATACGCATCTACTTTATAAATAGTTAAAGAACCGGTTTCCCCCGTTGCAGATGCGCTTGAATTTGTTAGAACCACTTTTACTTTTTCTGATGTTGGCTTACTTTCTGAACTTTTTTGATCTGATTCTGCCCATGCTTTATTTTCAATATATTCGCCTGGTGCTGCATTAATATAGGACTGATACTCAATATAATAGCCTTCATGAATATCCTGTTTAAAGTTTAATTTAAAGGAACCGTCCTCTGCTATCTCAACATCGTATAAAGTAGCTGAAATTTCTTCCCCTTTTTTAAATTTCCCTGTGTTTGCAGCATCTGGTATGGCCTCATATACATGGAAGGAATCTTCTAGTACAAATTGGTTGGCTGATGGCTGGTCTACTAATTGCGCATTCGATAAGGATGACTGTGAAAAATTATATTGAACCTGCCAATTAATCACATCTTCATCCTGCTTACCTGATTTAACTGCTAATTCGCCTCCATGAAGAACAGGGACTTTTGCATGGACATCACTTTCCTTATTTGTTCCTTTAATAACAGCATCATTATTATATTCTCCTTCAATGATTCCATCCGCATCTTCTGAATCATAGACAATTTGGAAAGCATCATCGATGGGTTCATTAAATGTAATCACAAATGCAGGTTTGCCATCTATATCTTTCTCAATTACAGTGAAATTCGTAAATTCATCTTTGTGTTTGCCTTCTCCACCATTTGTTAAGTCTAAAGAATAGATTCTAATAGAAGAAAGTATGACCTGCAATCCCTCTGGTGATGTGTCTTCTACTACGAGTTGTTCCACATGCTCTTTATTATAATTTACACCAATTTTCCAAGTGAACACTTTATTTAAATAACTGTAGTCACCTGATTTATAGCCATTATTTTGTGATTTTTCGCCCGGTGTAATGGAATCCGTATCAATTCCTAAAAAAATATTCCCATTGTACTTACCTGAAACACTTGCCGCATTTGAAAACGTATTTTTCCCATTCGATGTTTTTGTTGTATCAAATTCCGTTTTATATTTGACAATGATTTTCTCGGTTACCTCTCCTATTACATGAATTTCAAAGCCATTTGCCCCCTTATTTACTAATGTATAAGGAACATCCACGCCCGTTGCAGTTTGCACTGTTAGAGAAGATTCAATTAGCATTAAACCTTTATTCGTGAAGATTTCTGTAATCACTACTTCAGTCAAAGTTTTCTTATCTTCATTAATCGTCAAAGTCCATGGAATCGTTTTTGTTTCATAATTAATTGAGCCATGATCTTTTGCAATAAATGTATTACCAATTTCTTTATTCACACTAATTGGCTTTTGTCCTAGACCTTCTACTGTATTTGTGATTTTCTGATTAAAGACCAAATCTCCTGTTAATTTTGTTTTATATTTAATACGATATGCTTGATTAATATCATCATTAAATTGCAGTTGAAATCCATTTTTATCTGACGGAATAGATTCTGGATTATTGATGATTTTATACTCACTTGATGGCACACTTGTCCATACTTCATTTCCAGCACTATCATAGGAAAGTACTTCTACCGTTAATGTTTCTGGCATAAGCTCCATTTTTTCTGAAAAATAATCATTAAAATTCGCATCTTCTTTTTTCACTTCGTCTCCGCGTTGATTGAAATGAATTGTCCAATCTGCTTCATGTGTTTCTGGATTATATGCACCGGCTGATTTTGCCATAGGTTTAGAGTATTGTGTTGTGACACTGGCTTCAGCGGAGGTTGTTTTACCATCACTCGTCATCGTTGCCTTATTCACATATTTTGTATTCGTTTTTTCTAAAATTTTTGTTTCATAAACAATTCGATAAGCCTTAGTTCCATCATCTAATACGATAGGGAAACTTGTAAATGGACCTGTAATCTCAGAACCCAATGTCGCTGTTCCATTAATATTCATCTCTAATTCATACACTTTTATGGAACCCGCAATTAGTTCTAAACCTGCAGGAATTGTATCTGCAACTGTAATTTCCCCCAATTGTTCTAACTTCTTATTTACATCAATGGACCAAGTGACTTTTGTCGGATCTTTTGGTTTATCTAATACACCTGATTTTGTCAAACTGCTTCCTTTATTAGGTGTGACAATGATATTTTGTGTAATATCTCCACTCCCCGGTACATCTACCACTAATTGTTGTTCCGTCGAACCTGACAAATCCTCTTTTAATTGCGAAGTCAGTTTAAATGTACCTGTAATTTTTGAGTTGTTCTCTATTTCACTATTAAAGGTAAATATGACTTGACCGTTTTTGTCCACTGTATATGTGCCATAAACCGTTCCATCTACATCACTTAATGTCCCATTTTGAACAGAGGCAATCAATAATTGCTCTGGTAGTTGGAAAGTGTACGTATCTCCTGCTGTATAGCCATGATTATCTTTTAATGCCCAATCCAAAGAAATAGATAATTCATCACCTGGTTTCATCGGTTTAGCTGTTGTGACAGGGTTGCCACTTCCATCTAAAAATTGAATATTACTTAAAATATTTTCCGTAATTTCTACTGCTGACGTTTTTAACGTATTTTCTTTCTTCTCTGTACTTACAATTAGTTTCTTCTTTTTTTCTTCACTTAGTTGAACGAAAGCTGGTTTTTCCTTCGCTACTTTAGTAGATTTTTCTTCTACCATTTTTTCACCCTGCTCGTTACTCTCAGCAGAAAGATCAGTAATTGACTCTTCTATCTCTGCTTCTTTCTCTTTTGAAGATTCAATTGCCAACTTATCATTTGCTGTAGATTCTAATTGGGTATCTTCACTAGTTGTTTCTTTAATTCCACTACTTTCTACATCTAGCTGTTCGTCTACTTTACCTACATCTTGTATTTGTTCTGTTACAATGTCGTTTGATTCAGTGTCACCTGTTGCAAATACTATAATTGGTAACGAGTTAATCGTTAATTGAAAGGCTAATATAAATGCAAATATGCATGTCATTATTTTTTTCAACTTCATACCCCCTATTGAAATTTTTCTATTTTCAATACAATACCCAAATACATACAT
>JAGHSJ010000124.1 GCA_018065935.1 Candidatus Kurthia equi | reverse complement strand
CTATATATAGCCTGAAGGAGTGAACACATTGGAATATGTGATCGAAATGCTTGGAATTCGCAAACAATTTGGGGATTTCGTGGCGAATGACAACGTCACCCTTCAACTGCAAAAAGGAGAGATTCATGCTCTACTTGGTGAAAATGGTGCGGGTAAATCGACTTTAATGAACGTACTCTTCGGTTTGTATCAACCAGAAGCAGGTCAAATTAAAGTTCATGGTAAAGAAGTTTCAATTACCGACCCAAATAAAGCCAATGATCTAGGTATCGGCATGGTCCATCAACACTTTATGTTAGTTGAAAACTTTACGGTGACGGAAAATATCATCTTAGGTAATGAGCCAACAAAAATGGGCTTGATCAACATTCGCAAAGCTGCGAAAAAAGTTCAAGCACTATCAGAACAATATGGTTTGAATGTTGACCCATATGCAAAAATTGAAGATATTTCAGTTGGTATGCAACAACGTGTGGAAATCTTAAAAACACTTTATCGTGGAGCAGAAATGCTTATTTTTGATGAACCAACAGCTTCGCTTACACCGCAAGAAATCGATGAATTAATTCAAATTATGAAGCGATTAATTGCAGAAGGTAAATCAATTATTTTAATTACACACAAACTGAAAGAAATCATGGAAGTTTCAGACCGCGTGACGATTATTCGTAAAGGTCAAGGTGTTGGTACTGTTACAACAGCTGAAACAAATCCAAATGAACTTGCAGAAATGATGGTAGGACGCCAAGTATTCTTTAAAACAGAGAAGATTGATTGCGTACCGAGAGAAGAAGTTCTTAACATCAGTGGCTTAACTGTAAAAGATAACCGTAATATTGATCGTGTTAAAAATCTTAATCTTTCCGTCCGTTCTGGTGAAATTGTGGGGATTGCAGGTATCGATGGTAATGGTCAATCCGAGCTAATCGAAGCAATCACTGGTTTACGAAAGGCTACTACAGGTAAGGTAGTCTTAAAAGGAAAAGATATTACAAGTTTAAAACCACGTAAAATTACTGAAGTAGGTATTGGACATATTCCACAGGATCGACATAAACATGGTCTTGTATTGGATTTCCCAATTGGGCACAATATTGCACTTCAAACGTATTACAAAAAGCCAATTTCTAGCGGTGGTATCATCGACTATAAAAAAGTAAATAAATTAGCACAAAAGATTGTCGAAGAATTTGATGTACGTACGCCAAGTATTCATACAGAGGCGCGTGCGTTATCAGGTGGTAACCAACAAAAAGCAATTATCGGACGTGAAATTAATCGTGACCCAGAACTATTAATTGCTGCACTTCCAACACGTGGTCTTGATGTAGGAGCGATTGAATTTATTCATAAGCGCCTAATTGAACAACGTGATAATGGAAAAGCTGTATTATTAATTTCATTTGAACTGGATGAAGTGATGAACGTTTCTGACCGTATTGCGGTTATACATGATGGTTCAATTATTGACACAGTAAATCCAAAAGAAACAACAGAACAAGAGCTTGGTCTATTAATGGCTGGAGAGTCACTACATACTAAGCAAGATAAGGTAGGTGACGAATAGTGTCTAAAAGATGGATATCCATTCTTATCCCAGTTATTTCAATTATTTTAGGCTTAATCGTCGGTGCTATCGTGATGGTATCAACTGGATTTAATCCAATCGACGGGTATTTAGCTTTATGGAATGGTATTTTTGGTAACACATATAATTTGGGTGAAACGATTCGTACCATTACACCATATATATTTGCCGGTTTAGCCGTAGCATTTGCGTTCCGTACAGGGATGTTCAATATTGGTGTTGAAGGACAATTAATTATGGGTTGGTTAGCAGCTGCATACGTAGGTTATGCATTCGACTTACCACCAGTTATTCACGTAATTGCTTGTTTAATCGCTGCTGCATTAGCAGGTGGTATTTGGGCATTCATCCCAGGTTTATTAAAAGCAAAATTACAAGTACATGAAGTTATCGTAACAATTATGATGAACTATATTGCACTTCACGTAGCAAACTCTATCATTGGTAAAGTTTCTGGTGGGCAAGAAAAAACAGAACAAATTAAAGAGTCTGCCTCTTTATCTTCTGAGTTCTTAAGTAGCATGACAGACTATTCTCGTTTACACTGGGGCTTTGCAATTGCTTTAGTAGCGGTAGTTGTTATGTGGATTATTTTAGAAAAAACTACACGTGGTTTTGAGTTGAAATCTGTAGGTTTCAACAAAAATGCTGCTGAATATGCAGGTATGAATGTAAGTAAAAACATCATCCTTGCAATGGTTATTTCAGGTGCGTTCGCTGGTTTAGGTGGCGCAATGGAAGCACTAGGTACATTCGGTAACATCATGAAAATGACTGCTGCAACTGGTATCGGTTTTGATGGTATCGCGGTAGCATTATTAGGTGCTAACCAACCATTTGGTGTATTACTAGGAGCTATTTTATTCGGCGCACTGAAAAACGGTGGATTAAATATGCCGAATGAAGCAGGTATTCCTGATGAAATCGTATCAATTGTTATCGCATTAATTATCTTCTTCGTAGCTTCAGGTTATATTATCCAACTTCTACTAATGAAATTTGGTAAAAACAGCGTGAAAAAGAATCAAAAGAATGTAAAGGGGGATAAATAACATGAGCTTTTTAGATGTGTTATACTTCATTATTCCTTCTGCTATCTTTTATGCTGCTCCATTAATCATGACAGCAATCGGTGGCGTATTCACAGAACGAGCTGGCGTAGTTAACATCGGTCTCGAGGGTATTATGATTATGGGTGCTTTCATTAGTATCGTATTTAACTTAAGCTTTGCCGATCAGTTACATGAATGGACACCTTGGGTTGGTCTTCTTGTAGCAATGGTCGTAGGTATTATCTTCTCACTAGTATTAGCAGTAGCGGCGGTATCTTTACGAGCTGACCAAACGGTATCAGGGGTAGCCTTGAATATGCTTGGTTTAGCAGTAGCTGTATTTGCAACAAAATTAATTTACGATAAAGGTCAAACAGACTCAATTGATGAACGTTTCTCGCGTTTTGATATTCCAGGCTTGAGTGACATTCCTGTTTTAGGGAAAATGTTTTTCTCAGACGTTTATGGTACATCAATTCTTGCAATCCTAGTAGCAGTATTAGCTTGGTTTGTTATTTATAAAACACCATTCGGTCTACGTTTACGTGCGGTCGGGGAACACCCAATGGCAGCAGATACAATGGGCGTAAAAGTTTCTCGTATGCGTTACTTTGCAGTAATGATTTCAGGTGCGCTTGGCGGTATCGGTGGTGCAATCTTTGCACAATCAATCGCTGGTAACTTTGGTGCACTTACAATCAGTGGTCAAGGTTTCATGGCCATCGCAGCAATGATCTTTGGTAAATGGCATCCACTAGGTGCTTTAGGGGCTGCATTATTCTTCGGTTTAGCGCAATCACTAAGTATCGCTGGTGCTTCAATTCCTTATGTTCAAGATGTTCCGGAAGTAATCTTATTAATTCTTCCTTATGTATTAACAATCCTTGCATTAGCAGGATTCATTGGTAAAGCAGCAGCTCCAAAAGCTTCTGGCAAGCCATATATTAAAGGAAAACGTTAATTTTCAACTTGTAAAAGGCTGATTTCTCAATAAATGTTGAGAAATCAGCCTTTATTTTTATTTAGTAACTCGAATAAGTTGCCAAAATACAAAGTGGAAAGGTATGATTAAAGAAGTGTTTTTTTATTTATGACAGGAGGGCTTTCATGTTTAACACAACAGAAATTGCAAAAGGTGTTAATGTGTATACACGCAAAACAGATCAATTCAAAACGGTGAATTTTTCAATAAAATTTAAAAAAGAATTATCAACAAAGGATACAGCAGTCCGTACTGTTTTAACGAATGTATTACAGCATAGTAATGAAGAATTCAAAACAGCTGCAGCAGTTCGTATGTATTTAGATGACCTTTACGGTACTGTACTCTATTTGGATACGACGAAAAAAGGTAATGAGCAAATTATCCTATTAAATGTTGAGACGGTAAATGATCAATATTTAAAACATGATGATGTTCTAGGAAAAGTACTTGAATTAATTCACACGGTATTATTTAAACCAAATTTCACAAATGGACTATTCCAAGAGTCGATTGTGAATCGTGAAAAAGCGATGGTTATCGATCGCATTCAATCTGTTTTTGATGAGAAATCGCGTTATGCACAAATGAAATTACAAAAATTATTCCGTCCAAACCATCCAGCTTCAATTGCTGTCAATGGCACAGTAGAAGCCATAGAGGCGATTACGCTTGAAAGCTTAAAAGAAGTGTATGAAGCGATGCTAGCAAATGATGATGTCGATATTTTTGTCGTAGGGGATATTGATGAGGCTCAAATGGTAGAAGCTATTAAAAAAGCATTGCCATTAGCTGATCGTCCAAAACCTTATCAAAAAGCATCATTTGAAGAAACAGAACCTGTAACAAATTATCAAAAAGAGCAAGTAGAAATGCGTCAGGCGAAGCTTCATATCGGTTATAAAGCACCTATCTTTTTTGAAGATGAAGAATTTTTCACAATGCAAATCTTCAACGGGATTTTCGGAGGCTATCCACATGCAAAACTATTCATGAATGTACGTGAAAAAGAAAGTCTTGCTTACTATTGTGGTAGTTCTTATTCTTCTCAATACGGTATTTTATATGTTACTTCAGGTATAGAAGCTGAAAATGAAGAAAAAGCCCTACGTTTAATTGATGAGCAGTTAGAAGCAATTCAAAATGGGGATATTTCTGATTTAGAATTATCTCAAACAAAAGCGATGCTGAAAAATCAATTAACAGAAGCGTTAGATTCAGCGCGTGGACAAATTGAAATTTACGATCAATATCGTGAGTTACCAATTCCATTCTCTCTGGAAGCTTTAGCAGCGAAATGGGATGCGGTTACGAAGGAAGACGTAGCTGCAATTGCTAAGAAGATTGAAAAACAAACGGTATTCTTCCTAACTGGAACGGAGGAAGCTTAAGATGGAAAAAGTACAATTTGAACAATTAGGTGAAGAACTTTACTATGAAAAATTAGACAACGGACTAGATGTTTATATTTTACCGAAAAAAGGTTTTTCAAAAACTTTCGTTACATTTACAACAAAATACGGTTCAATTGATCGTACATTTGTACCTCTAGGTGAAAAAGAACCAATTACAGTTCCAGATGGTATCGCTCATTTCTTAGAGCATAAAATGTTTGAAAAAGAAGACGGGGATGTATTCCAAAAATTTGCCCAATACGGTGCATCAGCGAATGCGTTCACATCATTTACACGTACGGCTTATTTATTCTCTGCTACGAACCATATTTATGAAAGTACATCTACATTACTAGATTTCGTTCAACAACCTTATTTCACCGAGCAAACAGTAAACAAAGAAAAAGGGATTATTGGACAGGAAATCACTATGTATGACGATCAACCTGATTGGCGTGCGTTCTTTGGCTCAATTGAAAACTTATACAAAGAGCATCCGGTGAATATTGACATTGCAGGAACAGTAGAATCAATTGATGAGATTACGGCAGAGCATCTGTATACTTGCTACAATACGTTCTACCATCCTTCAAATATGCTGTTATTTGCCATTGGTTCAGTAGACCCAGAAAAAATGATGGCACATATTCGTGAAAATCAAGCGCAAAAAACATTTGTAGAAGCAACAGAAATTGAGCGTATTGAAGTGGATGAGCCTTTAGAAGCTTATAGAAAATCAAATGAACTACGTATGGATGTTCAAAAGAAAAAAGCCTATGTGTCATTTAAAGCGAAGGAAGCACATCTTCAAGGGCATGAGATGTTAAAAGCTGAATTAGCAATTCAATTAGCACTTGATTTAATGTACGGACGTTCTTCAGAATTTTATGAAGAAGTGTATCAAAAAGGATGGATTGATGAATCCTATTCGTATGATTTCACATTAGAAAAAGGTTTTGGCTTTGCGATGGTCGGCTCAGATACGAATTACCCTGAGCAATTAGAAGCAGCAATTAAAAAAGTGATGGATGATTCTGCAAAAGCCTTACCATTCGATGAAGAGAAGCTAAATCGCGTCAAACGCCGTAAAATTGGTTTCTTCTTACGCGCATTAAATTCAATTGAATTTATCGCAAACCAATTCACACGTTATAAATTTAATGATATGAATCTATTTGATGCGGTTCCAGTAATTGAAGAGTTAACAATGGAAGATGTAGTTCAAGCAATGGCGTCAATTCAAGGCGTTGAACAACAAGCGACATTTACTGTACTTCCAATGAAGGATGCGGAGTAAATGGCTGAAAGTAAACGTTTTAGTTTAGTCTTAGGTGCTTCAGGTGCGATTGGTTCATCAATTGCACGCGAACTTGCGGAAGATGGCTGGTCACTGTATTTGCAATACAACAGCCATCAAAAACCCGTAAAAGAGTTGCTTGAAGAACTAACTACGACATACCCAATTCAAGAATTTATGCTCATTCAAGCAAATTTGCTTGAGGAGGGAGCTGCTGAAACGATTGCAAGTTCGGTCTTTTCATTGCAAGCTATCGTTGTGGCCAGTGGTCAATCATTATACAAACTAATTGATGACACCACACCTGATGATATGCAGGCATTGTGGCGTGTGCATGTACAAACTCCGATTGAACTAATTACGAAATTGTCACGTAAGCTAAGACAACATGATATCTCTTATGTGACAATGATTGGTTCTATATGGGGCGAAGCAGGTGGTGCAGGGGAAGTCTTGTATTCAACTGTCAAAGGAGCAATACATGCTTTCGTAAAAGCCTATGCGCAAGAAGTAGCCTTTAATGGCATCCATGTGAATGCGGTAGCACCAGGATTAATTGATACAAAAATGAATGGGCATCTTACAGCGGAGGAAATGCAACATCTATTGGAAGAAATTCCGATGGAGCGTGCAGGTCAACCCAAGGAGGTCGCACATCTTGTTCAATTTTTACAAAGTGGGAAAGCCGATTATATGACAGGACAAATCCTTCGCCTAAATGGTGGCTGGTATATCTAACCATATTCCCTGGGAAATAGCATGAAATTAATAACGTAAAAATTTAGAAAAGTAAGGTTTTCTACGCTTACTTTTCTTTTTTTTATTTAAATTGGAAAAAATTTCGAACTTTAATGGCAACAATATAGTTTAACCCTTTAAATATCTAATGAAATCGGCTATCATGGAACATAGAAATGTTTTATTCGTCGTATAATAGAAGGGATCGTTGTGTGTGAAAGAATGGTATTTTGAATACGAAATTCAAATCAATCGTCCAGGTTTATTAGGAGATATTTCTTCATTACTAGGTATGCTGCGAGTAAATATTGTTACAATTAATGGTGTCGATCAAGTTCGTCGCGGTATGCTTTTACGTGCTGAAAAAGAAGAACAAATTGAACGATTTATTAATATAGTTTCTATAATGGAAATGATTAAAGTGACAAAATTCAGACCGCCAACTACAAGAGACCGTTTAGCTATTCGCCATGGTCGATACATACAGCGCGAAGCGGATGAAAAGAAAACATTCCGTTTTGCCCGTGACGAGTTAGGGATTTTGGTGGATTTTATGGCCGAATTATTTAAACGTGATGGTCATAAATTAATTGGTATTCGTGGTATGCCACGTGTAGGTAAGACAGAATCTATTGTTGCAGCAAGTGTCTGTGCTAATAAAAAATGGTTATTTGTATCATCAACTATGATTAAACAAACGGCTAGAAATAGACTGCATGGGGATGAGTATGGCAATCAAAATATCTTTGTCTTAGATGGAGCAGTTACACGTCGTTCGAATGACGAACGTCATCATCAGCTTGTTCGTGAAATTATGAATTTACCCACAATTAAAGTTGTAGAGCATCCTGATATTTTTGTGCAACATTCTGAGTACACGATAGACGACTTTGATTATATAATCGAGTTAAGACATCATCCAGATGAAGAAATTACGTATGAATTGCTGGAAAGAGAAAATGCTTTTAATCAGGATTCAGAAGGTTTCGGTGGTTTTGGAGGATTTAATTTTTAATAATAGGTAGGTGTTTATAGGTGACGGAATTAGGTACACGCTTAAAAGAAGCAAGAATGTCTAAAGGGTATAGTTTAGATGATTTACAAGAAAAAACAAAAATTCAAAAAAGATATTTGTCTGCAATTGAAGAAGGTAATTATAGCGTAATGCCTGGTACTTTCTATGTACGTGCGTTTATTAAGCAATACGCAGAAGCAGTAGGCTTAGATGCAACTGATTTATTGGAAACATACAAATCAGAATTACCAACTAATAAAGCAGCAGAAACTCTTGGAACGGGTGCTACGATTCAAAAAGGTAGCAAAACTACGGATAATCGTAGACGTTCAACTGTTGCCAAAACATCAGGCACTAATAAAAAATTCTCTGATGTCATGCCAAAATTTGTAGTCGCTATTTGTATTATTATCATTATTGCAGTTATTGCGTATTTAGTAATGAACCAACCAAATGATAATGCTGTAGAAACAAAAGAGCCAGCTACGACTCAAGAAAATAAAGATGTTTCAACAGAGAATAAAGCTGCAGAAACAGAAAAAACTGAAGCTGTAGAAGAAAAAGACGAACCAAAACAAGAATTATCAAAAGGTGAAGTAAATAGTGACGGTATTACGACTACATACACTTTATCTAATGCTGAAGAATTTAAAATCCGTATTGAGGTTTCAGGAGATAACTGGATCGGTTTAACGGACGAAAATGACGCGACAATTGGTAATTCAGGTATGTTTGCAGATGGTGACAAGATTGAAGAAGACATTAAAGGGAAGAAAAGTGTTCGTATTCGACTTGGGGCAGCTGCAAATGGTAAAATATTTGTAAATGATGAAGAAGTGAAATTTGTCACTCCTGTCACAGAACAAACAACACAAAATATTGTTATTAAATTAGCTGAAGAAGAGTAGTCATCGTTTGATGATGCTCTTTCTTCACTTTAAAAAGGGTGAAAAAAAGATGAATATTCCTAATAGAATTACAGTATCTCGAATTTGTTTAATTCCGATATTCGTACTTGTTATGGTACTAGATTTTGGATGGGGAGATATGACACTATTAGGCGCCACAATGCCTGTGGAGCACTTTGTAGGGGCAATGATTTTTATTGTTGCATCATTAACTGACTGGATTGATGGTTACTATGCACGTAAGCATAATCTTGTAACGAATATGGGGAAATTTTTAGATCCATTAGCAGATAAACTTTTAGTTTCTGCAGCATTTATTTTGCTAATAGAGCTTTCTGATAAAGTTCCAGCATGGATTATCATTATCATTATTAGCCGTGAATTCGCAGTAACTGGATTACGTCTAATTTGTGCGGAACAAGGTGAGGTTGTTGCAGCTAATCAGCTTGGCAAAATAAAGACTTGGACTCAAATTCTAGCGATTTCTTTATTGTTATTAAACAATGTTATTTTTGAAATGTGGAATATTCCAGCAGATGTTATTATGCTTTGGATTGCACTAGTCTTTACTGTATGGTCAGGTATTGAATACTTCTGGTTAAATCGTAAAGTACTTACTGAATCAAAATAAAATTTTTAATTGATAGACTCATTTTGTGAGATGAATATTTCACAACCTCTTAGGAGGCGCTTAGGCGGATGGGTCTTTTCTTGTCTATAAAATTAAATGGAGGAGAGATGAAAATGAAGGCAGAAATTATTGCGGTGGGTTCAGAATTATTATTAGGGCAGATTACCAATACAAATGCACGTTTTATTTCCAGTCAATTATCAGAGCTAGGGATTAATGTATACTATCATACAGTCGTTGGAGACAATGCTCAGCGCTTGTTAAAGGCGGTTGAACAAGCAGAACAACGTGCAGACCTCATTATTTTTTCAGGAGGCTTAGGCCCAACGAAGGACGATTTGACGAAGGAAATAATTGCACAGCATTTACAAACAAAATTACAGCAAGATGATGCAGCTATGGAAATGATTGAAGCATTCTTTGAGAAACGCAGCCGTCCAATGACGGAAAATAATCGTAAACAAGCATTAGTTATAAAAGATGCAGAGGTACTAGCCAATCATCATGGAATGGCACCAGGTATGCTGATAGAAAAAGAAGGACGCATCTACATCCTACTACCAGGACCGCCCAAGGAATTAGAACCAATGTTTCAATATGAGGTAAAACCAAGGCTAGCCAGTAAACTGTCTGATGGTGGCATGATTGTTTCGCATGTATTACGTTTTTATGGAATTGGTGAAGCGGAGCTAGAGGAACGTCTACAGGATTTACTGGAACACCAAACAAATCCAACCATTGCACCATTAGCGGGGGATGGGGAAGTGACGATTCGAATTACAGCTAAAGCTACTTCAGAGGAACAGGCTTGGGCACTAATCACGCCTATACGTGAAAAAATAATTCAGCGTGTTGGCAACTATTTATATGGTGTGAATGATGATTCTTTAGCGTCAAAATTAGTCGAAATGCTGATTGAGAATAAAATAACGATAGCAGCGGCTGAAAGTTTAACAGCTGGACTATTTCAATCTGAATTGGCGACTATACCAGGTGTTAGTGAAGTGCTCTATGGTGGGATGGTTACGTATAATGAAGAGGTGAAAATAAATCAGCTCGGTGTTTCGCGTGAAGTTATTGAAAAATATTCAGTCGTAAGTGCGGAATGTGCTTCTGAGATGGCAAGTAAAGTGAAAGAAAAATTCAACGCAGATATTGGCGTTGGTTTAACAGGAGCTGCTGGACCTGGCGAACATGCAGAACGCCCAGTTGGTACCGTTTGGATAGGAATCGCTTATAAAAATCTTCCTCCATTAACCTATGAGTTGCATCTCCAAGGCATGCGCAATACAAACAGGATACGAGCGGTTAAAACAGCCATCTACCGAATAATTCAATTGCTAGAAAAAGAAGGATATCGTAAAATTTAAAAGTAATGTGTTAGAAAATAGGGTATTTAAAATATGGAAGGAAAAATGGCTTGAAAATAAAAAAACGAATAAACGTTCCCTTTTTACTTGTTATTTTCTCAAAGATAAAGTATAGTTATGATATAAAAAAGAGAACGTATTTTCTGGAGGAGGAAATAAATTGAACGAACGTAAAGCGGCTTTAGATAACGCCCTAAAACAAATTGAAAAACAATTCGGTAAGGGCTCTGTAATGAAATTAGGAGAACAAGCGGACCGTAAAATCCAAACTTCATCATCAGGTTCATTAACACTTGATATTGCACTTGGAGTAGGTGGATACCCACGTGGACGTGTAGTTGAAGTATACGGACCAGAAAGCTCAGGTAAAACAACAGTTACACTACATGCCATTGCAGAGATTCAAAAAGCAGGCGGCCAAGCAGCGTTTATTGATGCTGAGCATGCCTTAGATCCTGAATATGCAAAAGCATTAGGCGTTAACATAGATGAGTTAATCCTTTCACAACCAGATACTGGTGAGCAAGCACTTGAAATTACTGAAGCATTAGTACGTAGTGGCGCGATTGATATGATCGTTATTGACTCTGTAGCAGCTTTAGTACCTAAAGCCGAAATTGAAGGCGAAATGGGTGACTCTCACATGGGTCTACAAGCACGTCTAATGTCTCAAGCATTACGTAAATTATCTGGTATCATTAATAAATCAAACTGTATCGCTATCTTTATCAACCAAATTCGTGAAAAAATTGGTGTTATGTTTGGTAACCCAGAAACAACTACTGGTGGACGCGCACTTAAATTCTATTCATCTGTCCGTTTAGAAGTACGTCGTGCAGAAGCAATTAAACAAGGTACAGATATTGTTGGTAACCGTACAAAAATTAAAGTTGTTAAAAACAAAGTAGCACCACCATTTAAAACAGCAGAAGTGGATATTATGTACGGCCAAGGTATTTCTAAAGTTGGGGAAATCATTGATATCGGTGCAGATAAAGATATCATTCAAAAATCAGGTTCTTGGTATGCATATAATGAAGAACGTCTTGGACAAGGACGTGAAAATGCGAAAGAATTCTTAAAAGAAAACCCAGAAATTTGTGAAGAAATCTCACAAAAAATTCGTGTAGCAGTCGGTATTGGTGGAGATGTAGCAGAAGCTCAGGTTTCACCAGAAGACGAGTTAGATGAAGAATTAGCATTACTTTTAGACGAAGATAAATAATATTGTAAATTGTCATCTTTGTTTTTAAAAACTTTAGGTAGTTTAAAAACGAGTAAAATCAAAACTGATTTTACTCGTTTTTCTATAATGAAATTTAAATATTACAG
>JAGHSJ010000343.1 GCA_018065935.1 Candidatus Kurthia equi | reverse complement strand
TATTTAATGTACTGAAATTTATTAAAAAAGAACGATGAAAAAGGGAATTAAGTATCAAGAGAAACGAATGATTTTGAAAGGCATTCCCAGGAGGTTTCAACATGACATTTTATCATTTTACTGGAATTAAAGGCTCTGGTATGAGCTCACTAGCACAGATTTTATTTGATTCAGGTGAGTCTGTACAAGGTTCTGATATAGAAAAACATTTCTTCACTGAAGATCCATTACATGAGCGTGGCATTTCTGTACTACCATTTGATGCAGACAATATTAAAGAGGGTATGACGGTGATTGCAGGTAATGCATTCCCAGATGACCATCCGGAAATTGTACGTGCGAAAGAAATGGGTGTAGAAGTAATTCGTTATCACAAATTCTTAGGTGAATATTTAGAAAAATATACATCAGTTGCGGTAACTGGAGCACACGGTAAAACATCAACAACAGGTTTATTAGCACATGTTTTATCAGGTAACGAGCCAACATCTTACTTAATCGGAGATGGTACAGGTAGCGGAACCGAAGATGCGAAAAACTTCGTAATGGAAGCATGTGAATATCGTCGACATTTCTTAGCATATCATCCGGATTATGCGGTAATGTTAAATGTGGATTTTGATCACCCAGATTATTATTCAAGCATTGATGATGTATTCAGTGCATTCCAAGAGATGGCTTTACAAGTGAAAAAAGCTATTATTGCATGTGGTGATGATGAAAATCTTCAACGCATCCAAGCGAATGTACCTGTTGTTTATTATGGCTTTGGTTCTGAAAATGACTTTGAAGCACGTAATTTAGAAAAAGATACAACAGGAACGACATTTGACGTATTCGTACGCAATGAATTTTATAATCGCTTCCATATCCCACTTTTCGGAGATCATAATGTGTTAAATACATTAGCAGTAATTTCTCTTTGTGAATATGAAGGTATTCCAGCAACATTAATCCAAGCACAATTAAGCACATATGGTGGCGTGAAACGTCGCTTTACTGAAACAAAAATGGCGGGTCAGATTTTAATTGATGACTATGCACATCACCCAACTGAAATTCGTGCAACGATTCAATCTGCTCGACAAAAATATCCAGATCGCGAATTAATCGCTGTATTCCAACCACATACTTTCTCAAGAACAAAAGCATTTTTAAATGATTTTGCAGACAGCTTAAATGGCGCAGATTGTGCATATTTATGTGAAATTTTTGGTTCAGCTCGTGAACGTGCAGGTGAATTAACGATTCAGGATTTAGGTGACTTAATCCCAAATAGCAAAATTCTACGTGCAGACACAATTCAAGATTTAGCGACACATGAAAACGCAGTATTCTTATTTATGGGTGCAGGAGATATTGGAAAATATCAAAAAGCATTTGAAAATATTTTGAATGGCGAAGAAGTATTATAAAATGAAAATGAAGGTCTAGGAATCATTTGATTTCTAGGCCTTTTTTTAATTTATTGTGGGACAATAAATGTCCCTTTAACAATTATTTTTAGCTAGTGATACATGTTAGGAACATATTATTACAATTCAAAGACAATTTCAGTTCATTATGTTGAAAGTGCTGAGAAAAGGGTATGAATCTCTTTATAGAAAACAATGTAATTCCTTTATTATTGGAAGGATTTGCAGAATAATAGTAGAATATAGAAGATAACACAATGTTTAGAAAACATGAGGTTGTGGAAATTTTAATACTATCACACAGTAGGAGGAAAAATGTATGATTGATATTCTCTATATTGCAGCGCTAATCTTTGCAATTGCTATTCTAGTACTTTGTGTTAGTTTAGCTATGACACTTGGTGCAGTTAAGAAAACTTTAAACAATGTAGCTACAACAATGGAAGGTATTGAAGGTCAGATGAAAGGTATTACATCTGAAACAACAAGCCTACTTGAAAAAACGAACTTATTAGCAGAAGATATTCAAGACAAATCCCAACAGTTAAATTCTGTTGTAGGCGCTGTAAAAGGTTTTGGTGATTCAGTTTCTGGTTTGAATAGTACTGTACAATCAGTAACTTCATCAATTCATTCAAACGTTGACCGCAACAGTGATCAAATTGCTAATGTTGTCCAATGGGGCTCAGCACTTATGAGTATTCGCAACAAAGCAAAAAATAAAAAAATATAAGCAAACTGAATCGGAGGTTATATAAATGACAGAATCTAAACCAAACTATAATGAAGTGCGAGAAGAATTAGCTAATTCAAATGTAGGACAAACAATTTATTTACCAGAAACATATGTATCTAATCAAGATGCTTTGTATGAAAAATCTTCAACTAGTGGTAAAGATTTTGTGATTGGCGCATTAGTTGGTGGGGTTATTGGTGCAGCAGCAGCTTTATTTTTAGCACCTAAATCAGGTAAAGATTTACGTTCAGAAGTAGCTGTTCAAGCAGGTAGCTTAAAAGAAAAGAGTGCTGGTCTAACTTCTCAAGCAAAAGAAACAGCAGGTGTTCTGAAAGAAAAAGGAACAGTGCTTGCTTCCCAAGCAAAAGAAAAATCGGTTCAATTAACTAAAAAAGTACAAGAACAGGCTGGACCTGTTGTAGATAAAGTGAAATCACTTAAAAGCGGTGTTCAACCACCATTAGATGATGGGACTGCATTTATTGAAGGTGAAGAGCCGATTGAAATGATGCAAACGGTTGAAAATACGATTTCTGAATTAGAAAAATCTGAACAAAAATAAAAAACAGATTAAAATGTGAAGCAGGAACTAAATGAACAATCCTATAATCTTTTCTATTCACATGGAAAACCCCGAATCGCCTTTCATTGCGATTCGGGGTTTTCTTATAGTCAAAACTCTAATAAAATAGAGTATTTGATCTTTGATTTCATTTTTATGGAATACATAGTACTTTAAACTTGTTTAAAGGCTCTATAAATGTATTTTAGTCAATTTATGAATACTTTGTCATTAGAATTATAAAAGCTTTAAAAATGGGGCTGTATGCGATTTAAATGCAATGTTTAAAATGAAGTATCATTGATTCATAATTTTACGGTAGTAAGAGAAACGGAGCGATTACTTTTTACTCATACTGAAAAAATCAGCAAACTTTAAACTTGCTCGAACAGCTTTTCTATTTAGCGTACGACGCTGAAAATCATTCTTTTTCTTTAAAACATCTAACTCAGTTTTCAACTTCTTATTTTTAGTTTGTAATTCTTTGATTTGCTTGTTGAATTGTAATACTGTATCAGCCTGAAAGTTTTTCCAACGTGTAATTTTTTCTTTTTCAGAGGCAATCTGGAAACTTTCTATAGGTCCTCGAATCGGTAAACCTTTTATGCGTATATCTAAAGCTACTTCTCTATTAGTTGTATTTGCCCCATAAATATGCGAAATATTATTCTTTTCTAAAAAAGAAATGAAATGGTTGAAGTTACGTTCGTCAACTTGTTGAAGTGTAGAGAAATCTTTGGTCTGCATAACTTCAAGAATGGACGTATTTGCATTGATTTCCGAAGCAAATAAAGAGGGCATTTGATGATAATCCGCTAGTTCACGCATACGTGCATCTTTAGGAATAATAAGACTAGGTGTGCCCGCTAGAATTGCCGCTACATTTCCATGAAGTCTCGTCCCAAAACTGAAATCCATCTTGCCTAAAAAATTTAACCAACTGGGTACATCAAGAAAGTAGCGTACCCGATCTTCTTGATAGAGTTGGTGAGATGTTTTACTAGGGTATAGTTCTATTTTTTTTAATGGGTTTTCGCCAAGCCAGGTCATACGTAGTTCTTTCAGCCATTGTGGTATAAAGTAGTGCTCATCAAATTCATGACGACTTTTCTCGATAAAATCACGCACATTTTTTGGTGATTTAGGAGAAGAATTAATTGCTACAACTGCTTCGGAAGTAAGGTTTGTAGAACGGACATCTAATTTAGGGCCATTCATATACATGGAAGGGCAGCCAATGACTGTATGATCAATTTCTTCTTTGAAACCGAGTTTGGTTAAATAGTCAGCTGTAATTTGTCCACGAACGCCGATAATTGATGAACGTTTTAAAACGGCTTTTACAAAAGCAATAACATCCTTATCAAAGTCGTTTTTTTCGTCTAAATTTGGTTCGAAGGGTCTACTTAATCCCACACCGATAACATAGACAGGAATCTTTAGCTTATTGATTAATTGTGTGTAGGCGCGAAGCTTAGGAATAAAATTTTCACGAAAGGCGTCTGCGAGGGGAATGATATAAGCATCGTAATTTTCATTGATTCGATTGGCATCTGCTACATTTATTTGATAATAATCAGGTTCTATTTCTACTTCATCTGTCATTAATGTTCGAAAAATGCTATATGCATATACCAAGTTACCAACATTGCTACCAATTGAATTTTTTGTAATCATTTCTCCGGCATCAAAGTGATCAAATGGCGATACACCCGCACGTATTAAATATTTTTTTGACATGTTATCCCAACCTTTTAAGTAGTAATAGTGAGAATCAAGTTGCTCAAAAGTGTGATATGTGCAAATTTGTTCTAGTTACTTGATACCCCTAAAATGGAAATTTATTCATTAGTTTAATGTGAAAGAAGATTATTTAGCCGAGAATTTAAAAAACTAGCAAAAATCATTGTATATCAATTTCTGCTAGTAGTTTATTCATCTAAAGATGGAGGGAAAGATTTTGTCCCAGTGTAAATTTTAGTTGTTAGGTTGCATAGTAGTAGGAATTAATTCAATCGTTAATTGATCGCCGCCGAAAACAGGTTCATCAAATTGAGCGGGTTGCCCATTTCGTAATAGTTTAAATGTTCCTTTAAAATCAGCAGGTAAAGACCAATTACTGTATTTAAAAATATCCTGATAGCTCCAAGGATTTGTTTCTAATTGAATGAATTGAAGTTTGTCATTGATTTCAACAGAATCATGTAATTCAGCCAATTGATGATTTTTTAAAATTTTGAAACGAGGTCGTGATAGCTGTAGTGTTTCACCTTGAAAAGTTACCTCACAAGAATCATCCAACTGCATATTCATACTAGTAGCTAGCTGAAGAATGGTTGGAGTAGTTGCTTCTTTTGCTATTAAATGATCGCCGTCGCGTAAAATATAGTCTGGAGCTGTTGCCACACCATTCACTGAAACGGTTGCTGAAAATTGAGTTTGTTGAATTTTTTGGTCATTTACATAATAGGTAGCTGGAGTTGCTCCAGTAAGTAAGGAATTTAATCCTTCTTGCTGTAAGACATCTTGGACGGTCATATTTGTTGATAAGAAGATAACATCCCCTTCAGCTAATTCAGTGGAAAGGTCAGCACTTAATCCATTAATTAGTAGCCTTGATTTTAGAGTGAGTGGTTTTTCATTAAAGATAATATTTTTTTCATCTGCTCCATCAACCAAGTCTGCAGCAGTTGCTTGTGCATCCGCGCCATTTTTACCTTCAATTAATTCAATCACATCATGATGCGTAATTAGTGATTTCATGGAAGAAACTTCGCCATTGACCATGATGACGGTTGGACTGCCCATTTCTCCGGGAATATGAATAGTTTGTCCATTCATTGTTACAGACATTGCCAACCCTGGTTTTCCATATAATTTTGAAGCCACAATATTTGCTGCAAGTAAAGCATCTGTCACGGTCATTTCTTTCAATTCAAATAAACGAATGGTTTGATCATTCACTTGAATCGACATGTATTTAATAGGTGTGTTTTGTGCTGCAATCGCTATACCAATGGGTGTTACTAATTCTGGTGAGACAGGGACATGGTCTTCCTTCGTCAAACCTTGAATTGCATTAATATCCCTAACGGCTACTCGCTGTAATGGTAAATCTAATTCTTGGCTCAGGCGCTCTGTAATCGTAGGTGTCAAGCTACCTCCGCCAATTAATAGCACTGCTTTAGGCGATTTCTGTGAATTTAATTTTTTGATTTCCTGTGCAATACTGCTCGCTAAAGCATTAATTGCGGGTTGTATATGTTGTGTAACTTCAACGGAAGGAACCAGTTCTTCAAACCCTAAAATATCGGTGACGGTTACTTGTTCTTGTTCAGATAGTTGTCTTTTTAAATTCTCGGCAACAGGGAAGTCTAATAGGTAGTGGTCACTTAACGCTTCTGTAATTTCATCGCCGGCTGTTGGAACCATGCCATATGCTGTAACTGTACTCTTATCTGTAATAGCAATATCCGATGTACCCGCACCAATATCAACTAACGCCACATTTAAGCGGCGCATAGATGGAGGAATAAGGGCGTTAATGGCAGCGATAGGCTCAAGTGTGAGACCATCCATTTCTAAATCTGCTCGTTTGAGTGCAGCGATTAAAGATTCAACAACAACGCGTGGTAAGAAAGTGGCAATCACTTCGATAGAAGCTTCATTTCCTTGTTGGTCGATGAGACTACCAATTTCTTGGTTATCCAAATGATAGTAAAGTACAGAGTAGCCAACGCAGTAGTAATGATTTCCATGTAAGCTTTCTTGATGCGCCAATAATTTTGCCTGCGCTTCTTGTACAGCAGCTAACTCGAGACGGTCGATATCTGTTTCTTTTAAAGCAGGGCGATTTTTAATCGTAAGTTTAGCTTGTGCTTGTTCTGTTTTTAAAGAGCGTCCAGCTGCAGCGACAGAAACTTTTGTCAGTGGACCATGCTTTGCTTCAAGTTGTTCTTTTATATGTGAGATAACTTTGGCTACGAGGATGACATTATGGATTTGTCCGTCAACCATGGCGCGTTCTTTATGCTCTTCAGAGATTAAGTCAATTACATGATAACCTTCTCCTCTTTGTTCAAGTATAATACCGACTACGGATCGTGTGCCGATATCTAAGGCAAATAATTTTTCTGTCATAAATACCACTTCCTTTACCCAATTGATTCAAAATTTGTATTCGTATAGCCATGAATACTTTTACGCGTTGAAGCGTTAAAGAGATAGTTCGTGACTTTTCATTTTTAATTGATTATAATACTTTATATTAACTTAAAATGTATCACAGTTTTCAGTGCTCTGAAAGTCCTAGATGCATATATGGGAGGAGAACGGTTATGAGTCATCAAATTTTAGAAACATTACGAAAAGAAGTAGATGAAATCAACCTTGAGATTTTGAATTTAATTAACAAGCGTGCACAGTTGGTTGAAGAAATTGGTAAAACAAAAGAAAAACAAGGTGTAAACCGCTTTGATCCTCTGCGCGAACGCCATATGCTTGATTTAATTAAAGAAAACAACGAAGGACCACTTAAACAGGGGTCGGTTAATCATATATTTAAAGAAATTTTCAAACAGGCCCTCGATTTACAACAAACAAACACGAAAAAAGAATTGCTTGTATCACGTAAACGTAAAAAAGAAGATACGATTGTCACTGTCAATGGGGAAGCAATTGGTAAAGGTGGCCCATCATTTGTGTTTGGACCATGTGCAGTTGAATCATTTGAGCAAACAGATGCTGTTGCTGCTGAAATTGCCAAAAAGGGTCTTAAACTTATGCGTGGTGGGGCATATAAACCACGTACATCTCCATACGATTTCCAAGGCTTAGGTCTTGAGGGACTTAAAATTTTAAAAGAAGTAGGACAAAAACATGGGTTAGGTATTGTTTCTGAAATTGTCACACCTTCTCATTTAGAAGAAGCCTTAGATTATATTGATGTCATTCAAATTGGTGCACGAAATATGCAAAACTTTGAATTGTTAAAAGCTGCCGGACAAACAAATAAACCCGTATTATTAAAACGTGGATTAGCAGCTACAATTGATGAATTTATTCATGCAGCTGAATATATTATGTCTAAAGGAAATGACCAAATCATTCTTTGTGAGCGTGGTATTCGCACATATGAAAAAGCGACCCGCAATACATTAGATATTTCAGCCGTCCCTATTTTGAAACAAGAAACACATTTACCTGTATTTGTGGATGTAACGCACTCAACAGGGCGTCGTGATTTGCTATTACCATGTGCGAAGGCGGCAATTGCTATTGGAGCAGATGGTGTAATGGCTGAAGTTCATCCTGATCCAGCTGTTGCATTGTCAGATTCACAACAACAAATGGACTTCCCAACGTTTGATATATTCTATGAAACACTACAGAAATTCATGAAAAATTATGAAGTTTAATCGTAAGTTTTCATTATAATGAAATGGTAATTCGATTTCTTTCGAATTGCCATTTTTTATTTGCACTATATATTGAAAACGCTGTATATGATATATTATTATAAATAGTAGAAGAAAAAGAGGAGGGTCACCGGTGACCGTTACAATATATGATGTTGCGCGAGAAGCAAATGTTTCAATGGCGACTGTATCCAGAGTAGTAAATGGTAATCCAAACGTTAAACCTACAACTAGAAAGAAAGTCTTAGATGTAATTGAGCGTTTAGAATATCGACCTAATGCAGTTGCACGAGGATTAGCTAGTAAAAAAACTACGACTGTTGGTGTTATTATTCCAGACATGTCGAATGTTTTTTATGCAGAACTTGCACGAGGTATTGAAGATGTCGCTACTATGTACAGCTATAATATTATTCTATCCAATTCGGATCAAAATGAAGAAAAAGAATTGGAATTATTAGATACAATGTTTGGCAAACAAGTAGATGGCATTGTGATTATGAGTGAAAATGTGACAGAAAGTGTACTTGAGAAACTTGGTCATTCACCAGCCCCAATTGTGCTAGCTGGTTCTGTAGAAACAACAAATACGATTCCATCAGTAAACATCGATTATAAACAAGCAGCCTATGAAGCTGTGAAAAAATTAGTTGATAATGGTCATAAGCGTATTGCGTATGTTTCTGGACCCTTCACGTCGAAAATTAATAAAGAGCATAAGTATTTAGGTTATAAAAAAGCGTTGCTTGAAGCGGGTATCGCATTAGACGATGCATTAGTTTTAGCATCAGAAGATTCATATGATAGCGGGATGGAAGATTTTCAAAAGATTAATCAAATTCAAAATCCACCAACAGCCTTTTTCACAGGTAGTGATGAGTTAGCTATTGGGATTATTCATGCAGCACAGGATGCTGGTAAACATGTACCAAATGATATTGAAGTAATTAGCTTTGAAAATTCTAAATTAGCATGTATGGTGCGTCCACAACTAACAAGTATGGTTCTTCCATTGTATGATATCGGAGCAGTTTCGATGCGTTTATTAACAAAAATTATGAATAAAGAGCAAATTGACAACCAACAAGTTATTCTTCCACATCGCATGGAATTACGTCAATCTGTAAAATAACACGAGTAATTAAAAGCGTTATCATTGGTCAATCGACTACATGATAACGCTTTTTCTTTGATGTTTTTTTGTTGTTGAGTAAATAAAAGAACCTCTTTTAGCGAATTTAGCGAACTTCTACATATTAAGAGGTAGACTCATGTCGAATCATATAAAGCGCTTTTTCTAAAATTTGTGCATTTTTTTCGGATATTTCCTCTTTACGCGGAATGGGTTTATATAAATTATCCGGGTCTTCCCAAGTGGGAATAAGGGGGACTGGGGATTCTGGCTGCCACTGCTCGAGCCAGTCAGTAGGCAATGCCCCAGTTGGTATTTGTGAATTCGTCATATGTAACCAAATAAGTGACCAAGCACGAGGGACGACGCGCCAGATATCATACCCACCACCACCGACCGCAATCCATCGACCACCACAAAACTCATGAGCAACTTCATGAGCAATTCGAGGTATCTCATTGTAAATATTCATCGTGCAATACAGATGAGTTAACGGGTCAAAATAATGTGCATCAGCGCCATTTTGCGTAAGAATCACATCTGGTTTGAAATGGGCTGCAATTTCTCGAATGGCTTGTTCATAAGCCTGGAGGAAGGATTCATCCTCTGTAAACGCATCTATTGGAATATTGAAAGAAGTCCCGTAACCAGCCCCATTCCCACGCTCCGTTACTGCCCCTGTACCAGGAAATAGATAACGCCCGGTCTCATGAATAGATAAAGTGCAAACATTAGGGTCGTCGTAAAAACTCCATTGTACGCCATCCCCATGATGAGCATCTGTATCAATATAAAGTACCCGTGCATTGTATTTTTTCTGCATATACTTAATTGCCACGGTGCTGTCATTATAGATGCAAAAACCAGAGGCTTTCCCTCTAAAACCATGATGTAAGCCACCGCCTAAATTTAAGGCATGCTTGGCTTTTCCTTGCATCACATAGTCACAGGCTGTCAAAGTTCCACCAACAAACATGGCACTTGCCTCATGCATGTTTTTAAAGATGGGTGTATCTTCTGTCCCTATCCCGTAGTTTTCACCTTCATTTTGACGTAGATAGCCATGTCCGGCGCGTTTAACAATATCAATATAATGCGCATCATGTCCAAGTAAAAGCTCTTCATCACTAGCAATGCGTGGCTGAATAATATCCTCTACAGATAAACTATTATTTTTCTGTAATAAATCCATCGTCAATTGTAGCCTTTTTTGATTAAAAGGATGTGTTTCAGAAAATTTATAATCTAGTTGGTCAGGTGAATAAATAAAAACTGCATTTTTTTCTACATTTTCATGCCCGGTATATTTGGCCATAATACATCAAATCCTCCCTTGCGCAATGATTGAATTATCGGGAGTGGATTCATACTCTTCAGACGAATAGACAAAATTTGTAGGTCTGGTTGATCATCCTGATAAATAAGCGTACTTAAAATATTTGCATTGTGTTCTGCGATGATATTTGTAATATCACGAAGTGTACCTGCTTCATCTTTGACACGAATATCAATGCGCGAGCTAGGCTGTGTAGCCCCTGTAAGTTCAATATAGCTGTAGAGTAAGTCTGTATCTGTGATAATACCAACTAATTTATGCTGACTGACGATAGGTAAACAACCAATTTTATGCTCATAAAAAAGGAGGGCAACCTCTTCTATAAAATCAAGTGGATGGCCAATCATGGGGTCTTTAATCATAATATCTGCAATTGGTGTTTGATAGATTGCATCTTCTTGTGTTTCATTTAAAAAGGAACTAATCGTATTTTTTATATCACGTTGAGCAACAAGACCAACTAATTTATTTGATGCGTCCACAATTGGTAAATGACGTATTTTTTGTTTTTGCATTATTTTGTTTGCATCAAATAAAGTGTCAGTTGGGGAAAGGGTAATAACCTCTTTAGACATAATTTTTTCAACAATCAACTGTCATTCCTCCTTAACTTAACTAGCTAATACATGACACGATTTGAGAAACGTAATTGGTCGAATTTTTCAATACTCTCTTGATCAACGCGTTTTCCTATGCGAGCCATTAAGCAGTTGGCAGGATGTGAAGAAATTTCTGGATCATCCGTTGCATAGTATTCTAACCCGCCTGCATTCATCATTTTCTCCATTACTTTACGGTATTCCCAAACGCTTAAACCGGTGCGTTTTAAATCCCAATGCCAATAATATTCTGTTGTAATGATAATATAGTCTTCCATTGCATCATCCAACATTGAAAGGCGAAGCATCTCTTTACCAAGTCCGCCTCCTCTAAAATCATTGATTACTTCAATTGCACCTAGTTCAATAAGATTTTCCATATTACCTTCTGACCATCTCTCGAGAGGATCAGGATAGACATAGGTTGTATAACCCACGACTAAGTCACCTTGTCTACAAACAATAATACGTCCTTCGGGTAATTTAGCAATACCAATAATTGCTAATTGTTGCTGGGGAGAAGGACGAAAGGCTTTTAAATCTTCATGAAACAACATTTTTTCTAAATTTTCTGGCAAAACTGGACCTTCGACGACTACTGCTCCATGGGGCGTTTGTATGGTGTTGGAATAAAAAGTGCGCACATGTTCCATTATTTCACCGCTCCTTCTATATTCTTTGCCTTTATTATACAGTATTGACATAGAAAAAAATAACTTGAGTGAGCGTATGCCCTTGTTTAGGTCGGTAAATATGTATAAATTGAAACGAATAGAAGAACTTTTTAAGAACAAAGCAAAATTAGCTAGAAAAACACCTGAAATACTTAATTTTCTAAATATTTAGTTTAATATTCGATAATCTATTATAACGTAAAGTTATCTGTTATATACTATAAAGGTATTAATCACAAAGGAGGCAATGGGATGAAAATTGAAGCATTAGCTGCAACACATGGCAATAACAATCTTGTTGATTATAATCAACAAAAACAGGTGTTTCACTGGGAAAGTGTAAATGAAGCTTTCACGTGGAATAATACAGGTCAAGTGAATATGGCCTATGAAACAATTGATCGTCATGCCGAGTCAGAGAAGAAAGATCAAATTGCACTATATTATGAGGATTCTTCTCGAAAAGAATCGTATTCATTTGGGGAAATGAAACGATTCACTAACCAAGCAGCGAATGTTTTTAAGGAATTTACAGATTTGAAAAAAGGGGATCGTTTATTTATTTTTATGCCGAGAACGCCAGAATTATATTTTGCGTTATTTGGTGCATTAAAAATGGGTGTAATTGTTGGTCCTTTATTTGAAGCATTTATGGAAGAGGCAGTTTATGATCGCTTATTTGATAGTGAGGCTTCCGTTTTAGTGACAACACCTGCATTGCTTTCTCGCGTCCCTACAGAACGCTTACCAAATTTACAAAAAATCTTTTTAGTCGGTCAAGACATTGAAGAGAATGAAGATAGAATAGATTTTAATAACAAATTAGCACAAGCTTCACCAAATTTTGAATTGGAGTGGGTAGATTTAGAAGATGGAATGGTACTCCATTATACATCTGGTTCAACCGGCAAGCCTAAGGGAGTATTACACGTACACAATGCGATGATTCAGCAATATCAAACTGCAAAATGGGTGATGGATTTCAAAGAGGATGATGTGTATTGGTGTACGGCTGACCCAGGTTGGGTAACGGGTACTGCATATGGAATATTTGCACCGTGGTTACACGGTATTTCAATTGTTATTTTAGGTGGACGTTTTTCACCACAAGCATGGTTTGGAGCTATTGAGCACTATAAAGTTTCGGTTTGGTACAGCGCACCTACTGCTTTTCGTATGCTGATGGGCGCTGGAAATAATTTGTTAGAACACTATGATTTAAGTTCGTTACGTCATGTATTGTCTGTTGGAGAGCCATTAAATCCAGAAGTAATAAAATGGGGAAATGACATTTTGCATCAACGAATTCATGACACTTGGTGGATGACGGAAACAGGCGCACAAATGATTTGCAATTATCGCTCAATGGACATTAAACCTGGTTCAATGGGGAAACCCATTCCTGGTATTGAAGCAACGATTGTGGACGATGATGGCGTTGAAGTGCCTCCGTATACGATGGGGAATTTAGCAATTAAACGCGGTTGGCCTTCTATGATGCGTCAAATTTGGAATAATCCACAGCGCTATGAATCCTATTTTTTAAAAGGCGAATGGTATGTATCTGGGGATTCAGCCTATATGGATTCAGATGGTTATTTTTGGTTTCAAGGGAGAATAGATGATGTCATTATGACAGGTGGCGAACGTATTGGACCATTTGAAGTGGAAAGTAAATTGCTTGAACATCCAGCGATTCTTGAGGCAGGGGTTATTGGAAAACCAGATCCAATTCGTGGAGAAATTATAAAAGCCTTTATTGCTTTAAAAGAGGGCATAGAGCCAACTGAAAAATTGGAAATGGAAATTAAACAGTTCGTAAAATTAGGGCTTGCAGCACATGCAGCACCAAGAGAAATTGAATTTAAAGATAAATTGCCAAAAACAAGAAGTGGTAAAATCATGCGCCGCGTACTAAAAGCGTGGGAGTTAGATTTACCAACAGGTGATCTGTCAACAATGGAATAAGAGAAAAGGATTGATGCCATTTCAATTAGTTGAAATGAATCAATCCTTTTATTATGACTATATCTAGCTTGTACTACAAAAAAGTAGCCTATACCAACGTCGTGGTTTAGGCTACTTTTTGTCTTATTTACATGTGAAACGAGGAGGAAGTTTATTCTTCATCGTCAGATGCTTCGGTTTCTCCTGAACTATCATCTGAACTGTCGGCAGAAGTGTCATCCGAACTGTTATTTGAGTTGTCATCCGAACTGTCATTTGAGTTGTCATTTGAGCTGTTATTTGAGCTGTTATTCGAGCTATTATTTGAGCTATTATTTGAGCTGTTATTCGAAGGTGTTTCTTTTTTTGTACTCTTCGCTTTTGGAAGGGTACCGCCAAACGGTTGAAGCAACTCTGTTGTAGTTACTGCTGGAACAGATAATAATGCACTAAATAAATCTGTTTTCATTTTGCCACAACCAGAACTCGCCCCTGTATCTGCACAGAATGAACGAGATACCACATTTGCAGGTCGTGTAAATGTAGCGCCTTCTGCGGTTGCTAATTTAGGTTTCGTATCATAAACAGAGTTCATCACTCTAGCCCAAAGCATATTGATTCGAGTACTTGGTTGGAAGTATGCACCATTATAAGAATTTAGAGTCTTCGGCTGATCATAACCTAACCAAACACCTAAAGTTATTTTTGGATTATACCCAACATACCAAACATCTTTATATTCTTGTGAAGTACCTGTTTTAGCTGCGAAATCAGCACTGAATTTCAGATTACTCTTACCTACAGTACCGGTACCAGAACTCATTACATCACGTAGCATATCTGTAATCATATAAGATGTTTCAGGCGTATAGACTTCTTTTTTCTTCGATTTATGCTTATAAACTGTTTTGCCATCACGGTCGACAATTTTTTCAATTACATAGGCATCAACGAAGTTACCACCGTTAGCAAATGTTGCATAGGCATTCGTATTTTCTTCAACTGTAACCCCATATTTTAAAGCACCAATTGAAGCTGCATAGTTTGTATAATCATCTGTATCTAAACTAGTGAAGCCCATTTTTCTTAAATAGTTAGCTGGTTGATTGCCAATGATTTGAGCATATAAGCGAATAGCAGGTAAGTTTAATGAATCCTTTAATGCATCACGAGCTGAAACAATACCACGCTGTTCATTTTCATCATAGTTACTTGGAGACCAGCCACCATAGGTGAATTTCACATCGGCTACTGGGCTACCTGCACCAATTTTACCGTATTGTAGGGCAGGTGCATAAACTAATAATGGTTTCATTGTAGAACCATTCGAACGTTTAGCTTGAGTGGCATGGTTCAATTCTTCAAGTTTGAAGTCTCGACCACCAATAAAGCTGAGTAAACGTCCAGTAGAATTTTCAATTAATACGCCACCAACTTGAACTGGATCAGCAACAGATTTAGTTTCACCAGTTTCAGAATCTGTTACATTTTTCGTATAGGTAGCACCGTAATAAGGGAAGGATTCTTTAGCAGCATCCATGGCATCGTAAATCTTCTTATCAATTGTAGAATAGATTTTATAGCCGTTAGCACGTAATTCACGGTCTGCTAAAATAACATATTTCTCTTTTAATTTGGATTCTTTATCTAAACGTTTTGTATCAACGCCATCTTTCTTCGCTAAAATTTTCGCCATAATATCTTTTGCACTATCTTCAATTTGATACGTTACATAAGGATATTTTTCGGTTGCTTGTTTTTCGCGACTACGGAAATCTTTTGTAATATTATATTTTAACGCTTTATCATATTCTTTCTTCGTAATATATTCTGTTTCATACATTCGGTAGAGAACAGTTTTCATACGATTGACACCAAGTTTTAGGGAGTCCTTATCCTTTAATGTACCATTTTGTGTATAAGGTGTATACGCAAATGGAGATTGTGGAATCCCAGCGATATATGCAGCTTGTGCTAGATTCAAATCAGCTGCACTTTTATTGAAAATACCTTTTGAAGCAGTTTCAACACCAGCAATATTACGACCAGCAGAATTACGGCCATATGGAATAATATTTAAATAGGCCTCTAAAATCTCATCTTTTGTCATAAAATGCTCAAGGCGCATAGCAAGTAATAATTCTTTTGCCTTACGCTCATAGGAAACCTCATTCGTTAAAATTTGGTTTTTAATTAGCTGTTGTGTAAGTGTTGAACCACCTGTTTGAGTGGAAGAGTTGGAAACATCTTGAAGCAACCCTCTAAACACAGCTTTTGGAACAATTCCGTTATGTTCATAAAAGTATTCATCCTCTGTTGCGATAACAGCATCTAATACTTTCGGAGATACTTTTTTCAATGTCGTTTCTGTTCTCTCTAAGTCTGTTCTCATCTTGCCTAAGTATGTATTACTAGCAAAATAAAGCTGACTTGTCTCCTCATAGTTAAAAATGGTCGTTCTCATTTCTTGTTTAGGCATGAGTTTTTCATCTTTAACAAGAGAAGCAAAATAACCTGCCCCTAGTGAACCTAGGAAGATGACACCAATTAAAACAAGCATCATAAATAACAAGAATAAATTCCATAATACACTTGATGAAATACGGAAATATTTCATAAAACGTTTATCGGAAAATGCTTGGATTTTACTTTCCCAACGCTCTAATAGATTTTTTAATGAATTCACTCGAGCGATCTTTTCCAATCTTCACTGATGTGATTGTTGCCAATTGAAAAAGACCTTCCTCCTCCAAAATTAAATCAGCTAAAAAAAGAACTGCAACAAGTCTTTTTTCACCTGGTCACGAAGATAGCCTATGCTATCGGTTTTTTTTAGTTTTAAAAATACTTAAGTGATGCGAAAGAGTATGTATAAGCCTTTTCACTTTAGCATCTAACTATAAAAAATAGTATACCGTATTTTACCCTAATTAATTG
>JAGHSJ010000252.1 GCA_018065935.1 Candidatus Kurthia equi | reverse complement strand
ATATAGGCATCCGAACGAGAAAGAATGACTTCTTCTTTTCCTAGCACTTTTAAGCCTGCATTCATACCTGCCATTAACCCTTGACCAGCAGCTTCTTCATAACCTGACGTCCCGTTTAATTGACCTGCAGTATAAAGACCTTTAATCGCCTTTGTTTCAAGTGTTGGCCATAATTGCGTTGGCACAATGGCATCATATTCAATCGCATAGCCAGCACGCATAATTTCAGCATTTTCTAATCCTGGAATTGAGGCAACCATTTTACGTTGTACGTGTTCAGGAAGCGACGTTGAGAATCCTTGTACGTAAACTTCTTGCGTATCGCGACCTTCTGGCTCAAGGAAAATTTGATGGCGCGGCTTATCAGCGAAGCGCGTAATTTTATCCTCAATTGATGGGCAATAACGTGGACCTGTCCCTTTAATCATTCCAGAGAACATCGGAGAAAGGTGTAAGTTTTCATTAATAATTTCATGTGTTTTTTCACTTGTATATGTTAACCAGCAAGGTAGCTGATCTGTAATAAATTCCGTTGTTTCAAAACTAAATGCATGTGGCTCTTCATCACCAGGTTGAATTTCAGTTTTTGAATAATCAATCGTACGGCTATTCACTCGTGGTGGTGTACCAGTTTTAAAACGCACCATATTAAACCCTAAGTCTTTTAAGTTATCCGCTAATTTAATCGATGGCTGTTGGTTATTTGGACCTGATGAGTATTTTAAGTCCCCAATAATGATTTCACCGCGTAAAAATGTACCCGTCGTTAAAACAACTGCATTCGCACGGTAAATGGCGCCAACTTGTGTAATAACACCTTTTACTTCTTCATCTTCAATAATTAATTCTTCCACCATAGCTTGGCGAATTTGAAGATTTGGTTCGTCTTCTAATAAGCGTTTCATTTCACGTTGGTATAACTGTTTATCAGCTTGCGCGCGTAATGCACGTACCGCAGGACCTTTCGCTGTATTAAGCATACGCATTTGAATATATGTTTTATCAATTGCGCGTCCCATAAGTCCACCTAATGCGTCGATTTCACGAACTACAATCCCTTTTGCAGGACCTCCGACAGATGGATTACATGGCATAAACGCAATTAATTCTAAGTTGATTGTGAGCATTAATGTTTTTGCGCCAGTTTTTGCAGCTGCATATGCGGCTTCAACTCCGGCATGACCAGAACCGACAACAATTACATCATAATTACCTGCCTCATATTGTGTTGGCATGTATTTTCATCCTTTCTGATTTACCGATCTATTCATTCTAGTCCAACTTGATAAAGATGAACTAGAATGAAAAAGCAATTATATATTATTTTCCTAAACAGAATTGTGAGAAGAGCTGATTAATTAAGCTTTCCTGCACCGTATCTCCAATAATTTCACCAAGAATCTCCCATGTGCGTGTCACATCAATTTGAATCATGTCTACAGGTACACCAGATTCTGCTGCCGCTAGTGCCTCTTCAATCACGTCCTGTGCTTGATGTAATAACGCAATATGACGTGCATTTGAAACATAGGTTAAATCATTTGCCTCTACTTGTCCTTCAAAGAATAAGGCAGCAATTGCTTCTTCAAGCTCAATAACGCCCTCTTCTTTTACTAAAGACGTTGTTACAACACGATGTTTGCCCGCTAATTCATGGACACGATTTAAATCAATTTTACGCTCGATATCTGTCTTATTCACAACTACAATGTAATCCATCGCTTGAATCGTCTCAAATAAGCGTTCGTCTTCTACTACTAATTCTTCACCATAGTTTAAAACAAGTAAGATTAAATCTGCACCTTTTAACGCTTCACGTGAACGCTCTACACCGATTCGCTCAACGATATCCTCTGTTTCTCGAATCCCAGCTGTATCAACTAAACGTAGTGGCACACCACGAACATTTACATACTCTTCAATGATATCACGTGTTGTTCCTGCGACATCTGTAACAATTGCTTTATTTTCTTGTACTAAACTATTTAAAAGCGACGATTTCCCTACATTTGGGCGTCCTAAAATAACTGTTGATAATCCTTCACGTAAAATTTTACCTTGTGAAGAAGTTTGTAATAATTTGATGATTTCTTCACGAACCCAGCCACATTTTTCTAATAGTACTGGTATCGTCATTTCTTCCACATCATCATATTCTGGATAATCTATATTAACTTCTACTTGCGCTAAAGTCTCTAATAATGCTTGGCGTAAAGATGCAATTAATCTTGAAAGTTTCCCATCCATTTGACCAAGCGCAACATTCATCGCACGATCTGTTTTCGCACGAATTAAATCCATTACCGCTTCTGCTTGTGAAAGATCAATACGTCCATTTAAAAACGCACGCTTCGTAAACTCTCCAGGCTCTGCTAAACGTGCTCCAGAACGTAAAACAAGCTGTAAAACGCGATTGACAGATACAATCCCCCCGTGACAATTAATCTCTACTACATCTTCACGAGTAAAAGTTTTTGGACCGCGCATTAGCGACAACATGACTTCTTCTACAATTTCATCTGTTTTAGGATCAATTAAATGTCCATAGTTAATTGTATGCGTCGCGACTTCTGTTAATTTTTTATTCGTTGGTGATTTAAATATTTTATCTGCAATTGCTACTGCTTCATCTCCGCTTAAACGAACAATGGCAATAGCTCCTTCTCCCATTGGTGTGGATATCGCAGCAATCGTATCAAATTCCATCTATATCCTCCTATTTCAGTGTTATCCACATGTGGATAAATCACAACCGTTCTATACTCTCTAACGATTTAGATTACCATATTTTCAGTAAAATCTAAAGTAATGTCGACTTTTCAAAAGGCATACTAAACGAATAAAAAGCGACCTATCAAATGAATAGGTCGCTTACTATGTCTGTAATAATGAATAGATTATCTTACTGGCTCTATGACTAAATAACGATTCGGTTCAATACCTTCTGAATACGTTTCGATATCTAGTCGATTTGCTAATGCATTATGAATAATTTTTCGTTCATAAGAAGCCATTGGTTCGAATGTAACTGTTTTTCGCGTACGAATTGCTTTATCTGCCATACGAGCTGCCAGTTGTTCTAAAGCAATTTGACGTCGTTCACGATAATCTTCTACATCCATTTGTAAAATCATAAAAGATTTTGCTGTTTTATTGAGCATAAGCTGTGTTAATTGTTGCAGTGCGTTTAATGTATAACCGCGCTTTCCAATTAATAGTGCTGCTTTTTCGCTTGAAAGTTTGAAAGCCACATTTTTTCCATCTGTCGTATGGTCAATTACTAAATCTGTAATACCCATTTCTAAAGCAATACTTGTTAAATACAATTTTGCTTCTTCAATCGGGTCAACCTGTGTTAGTTGCTCTTGGTGAATTGGTTGATCTTCATTCGTTAAAACAGGCTCATCCTCGAAAACCGCTTCAACAACCAGCGCTTCCATTGCAGGAACTGATTGTTCAAATGGTTGTTCATTCACTTGTTGAACAATTTCTTTTACCGTCACACGAACTTCTGCTTTACGTGTACCGAAACCTAAAAATCCTTTTTTACCTTCTTGTAAAACTTCCACATCAACTTGTTCACGAGAATGGCCAAGCTTTTGTAACGCTAATGAGATCGCTTCTTCTACTGTTGCGCCTATTTGCGTAGTTTGTTTCACTTATTTCGCTCCTCCTGCATCGGTAGCATCCGGTTTATTTTTATTCCAAGGTTTATAAATTACAAGGTTTTGACATACAGAAACGATATTTCCGACAATCCAATATAATGATAACGCAGCTGGTAAGAAACTACCGAAACCAATAATCGATAATGGCATGATATACATCATGATTTTCATTTGTGGGTTATCAACTGCTGGACCTGTCATTAATACTACGTACTGAATAAGACCCGCGATAACTGCAAATACGATACTTGGCTCTGCTAAGTGGAACGATAAAAATGTTCCTAACTCAAATGCTGGTGATACATTCATGCGGCTAATAGCATGATAGAAACCAATTAAAATCGGCATTTGAATAAAGATTGGTAAACATCCAGCTAATGGATTAACACCAGAACCTGACATTAACTGCATCATTTCTTGCTGGTATTTTTGTTGAGTTGCCGCATCTTTAGAGCTATATTTTGCTTGAAGCTCTTTTAATTTTGGCTGAATTTCTTGCATTTTTTTTGAGCTTTTAACTTGCTTAATTGTTAAAGGTAAAATGACTAAACGAATAATAATCGTAACAATAATGATCGCAAATGCATAGTTTGCTTCATTTCCTTCAAACATATCAGCAAAAAGCTTGATAAAAGATACTAATGGCCAAACGATATATTCATTCCAAAAGCCTTCACTTTCAGATGAAATTGGCTCTTTAAATTCTGAACAACCTGAAAGTAGCAATACTACTGAAACAAGCATCAGCATAATCCAATGTTTCTTCTTCAACCTTCTTCCTCCTAGAGAACACCTATTCAATTTATGACAACAGTTTACCATGTGTATCCATTTCTACACTACAAATTGTTTCGATAATTTGAATTTTCTTCTTTCTTTATTTCAAACTATCGAACAATTTGTTACCTGTAAACTTTTATAGTTATGTTGAATTTTATCCTTTATAAACTCTTGCAACTTTTAATACATGCTGCAAGCTCTTTTTCGTTTCATGAAAATCTAATGTGGCCGCCTGTGTTCGGGCGATGATAACATAGTCCATATCTTGTCTTACTTCATCTTTTAATTCTAGAAAAGCTTGGCGAATATAACGCTTCACTCGTACACGAGTAACCGCGTTTCCAACTTTTTTACTCACTGATAAGCCAATACGAAACGCTTCATGTTGATCATTTTTTAAACAATAAACAACAAATTGGCGATTCGCAAATGACTTACCCCTTTTAAACACCTTTTGAAAATCTTCATTTTTTTTAATACGTTGGCGTTTATTCATTGATCCATTCACCTGCTCCATCTAATCATTGGTACTTTTTTTGCTTCGTTCACTACATAAAAGAAAAAAAAGACCACTGATGTGGCTCAGTGGACTTATGCTGATAATACTTTTCTTCCTTTTTTACGACGACGAGCTAATACGTTGCGGCCGTTTTTAGTGCTCATGCGAGCGCGGAAACCGTGTACTTTGCTGTGCTTACGTTTTTTAGGTTGGTACGTACGTTTCATTTATATACACCTCCTGAATTCAAGTGTTACTATATCTATTTCTACATACAGACCATGACATTATATAAATAAAATTACCTCTTTGTCAATGGGTCTGTTATTTTTTCTTTCAAACATTCCTTTTTCCTATCTATTTTAAATCAAAAACGCGACATCCCTACTTATCCACAATTTCATTTCATTGCTCTGTTAAACATGTGAATAGTTTTTTTTGAAAATTTTTTATCCACAACACTTATCTACAACTTTTTCACAAACACACGCCCTGTGGACAACTTTGACGTGTATAACTCAACTTTATGTGGATAAGATCGTTTAAGTATTGAAAAACCTAACTTTTTTTGATACGATAACTGTGTTTTACTTTGTGGAATTCTTTTTCGGGAAATAAATTATCCACAACTGTTAATAATCTGTGGACAAAGATGTCCACCGTACTCTAATAATATTTATCCACAACGTGTGGTTATGTGTATGAAATGCTTTTTTAATCGTAAAATGCATAATTTATAGCTCTGTTCGTTGAATAAAACACAGAGCATTTCTTTTTTATATACGAATATAAATTTGTGAAATGAAATAACGAAAGGAAGAACAAGCTTGGAACATTTAGAAAATTTATGGAATAAGGTACTTGCCCAAGCTGAACAAAAAATTTCAAAACCAAGCTTCGATACTTGGCTAAAATCAACAAAATTGCTCGCACATAGCGGCACAAATGTAACGATTTCAGCCCCTAACTCTTTTGCCCGTGATTGGCTTGAACAATACTATATTCATATGATTACAGGAATATTAAATGAGTTAACAGGAGAAGACTTGCTCATTAAATTTGTCGTTCAGAAAGACCAAAATGCTGATGATTTTGAGCTACCTCCACCAATTACACAAGCAAAATCAAATGAACATCACGATATTTCACCAGGTATGCTTAATCCAAAATATACATTTGATACGTTCGTTATTGGTTCAGGTAACCGCTTTGCGCACGCTGCCAGTTTAGCTGTCGCTGAAGCACCTGCTAAAGCTTACAATCCTTTCTTCATTTACGGGGGCGTAGGTTTAGGCAAAACACACTTGATGCATGCAATTGGTCATTATGTTAAAGAACATAATCCAACAGCTAATGTTGTGTATTTATCATCTGAAAAATTTACAAATGAATTCATCAACTCTATTCGTGATAATAAGGCCATTGATTTCCGTAATAAATACCGCAATGTTGACGTATTACTCATTGATGATATTCAATTTTTAGCTGGAAAAGAGTCGACGCAAGAGGAATTTTTCCATACATTTAATACATTGCATGAAGAATCAAAACAAATCGTCATATCAAGTGATCGACCACCTAAGGAAATACCTACCCTAGAAGATCGCTTACGTTCTCGCTTTGAATGGGGACTTATTACAGATATCGCGCCACCTGATTTAGAAACTCGAATTGCTATTTTACGTAAAAAAGCAAAAGCGGATCGTTTGGATATTCCAAATGAAGTTATGCTTTATATTGCCAACCAAGTCGATACAAACATTCGTGAATTAGAAGGTGCATTAATTCGCGTTGTTGCCTATTCTTCATTGGTTAATGAGGATGTAACACCTGAGCTTGCTGCAGAGGCACTAAAAGATATTATGCCAAATTCAAAACCGCGCATGATTTCAATTTTAGATATCCAAAAGACAACAGGTGAGCATTTTAACATTCGTTTAGAAGATTTCACGGCAAAACGTCGTACAAAATCAATTGCTTTCCCTCGTCAAGTTGCTATGTATTTATCCCGCGAATTGACGGATTTTTCACTGCCTAAAATTGGTGAAGAATTTGGTGGACGCGACCATACGACTGTTATCCATGCACATGAAAAAATTTCGACTTTATTAAAAATAGATCAACAATTACAACAAGATATTAAGCAAATTCGTAGTATGTTAGGCAAATAATTACTGTGTATAACTTCACGAGTTCTTCACAATGTTATGCACACTTTACTAACATGTGAATAACCCGTGATACTTGGTTAAACTAGTGGTTATCCACAAATCCACAGGCCCTATTACTATATCTATTAATATCTATAATAAATAATTAATTATATAAGAGAGGTAAAACTATGAAATTTGATATTTTACGTGATCGTCTTTTAGATGGATTAAATGATGTTATGAAAGCAGTAAGTTCTAAAACAACAATTCCGATTTTAACGGGGATTAAAATTGATGTAACAAACGAAGGAATGAGTTTAACAGGTAGTGATGCAGATATTACGATCCAGACTTTTATTCCTGTTGAAGAAAATGGCGAACAAATTATAAACATTACACAAACAGGCTCGATTGTATTACAAGCGCGTATGTTCAATGAAATTGTTCGTAAATTACCAACAAACGAAGTTGAAATCGAAGTAACAAACGGTTCAGCAACAATTATTCGCTCAGGTAAATCAGAATTCAACTTAATTGGCTTAGATGCAACAGAATATCCACAGCTTCCTGAAATCGCTACTGATCGCCAATTTGCAATTCCAACGGATCTGTTAAAATCAGTTATTCGTGAAACAGTATTTGCTGTTGCTACTTCAGAAAGTCGTCCAGTGTTGACAGGTGTAAACTGGAAGGTAGAAGAAAATGAATTAATATGCGTTGCAACGGATAGTCACCGTCTTGCACGTCGTAAACTAAATCTCGAAAATTTACCAACGGACATTGCTCCAGTCGTAATTCCAGGGAAAAGCTTAAATGAATTAAATAAAATTTTAGAAGACACAAACAATCCAGTTCAAATTGTCTTAACAAATCAACAAGTATTATTTAAAACAGACGATGTATTATTCTTCTCTCGTTTGCTAGAGGGTAATTATCCAGATACGTCTCGCTTAATTCCCGAAGATTATAAAACAAACGTAACAATTAACGGAAAGTCATTGTTACAAGCAATTGATCGTGCCTCACTATTGGCACGTGAAGATCGCAATAATGTAGTTCGTTTTGAAACATTAGAAAATAATACAATCGAAATTTCTTCAAATTCACCTGAAATTGGTAAGGTTGAAGAGCAAATTCAAGTCGAAAGCTTAGACGGAGAGGCTTTAAAAATTTCTTTCAGCGCAAAATACATGATGGAAGCTTTAAAAGCAATTGATGGACAAGATGTTATTATCCAATTTACTGGGGCAATGCGTCCGTTCATTTTACGTTCAGTAGTAGACGATGCGATTTTACAATTAATTTTACCTGTACGTACGTATTAATTTATAAATACATCAAGAGCAGTCACATACATTGGCTGCCTTTCTTACAAAAGGAACAGTCCTAACTTGTTTTTGAGACTGTTCCTTTTTTACTTCTGGACAATTTTTAGGTATGATAGATAGATAAGACTTTATTTAAGTGGAGGATGAATTACGTTGAATGATTTAAAAATTAATACGGAATATATTACGCTCGGTCAAGCTTTAAAAATGACCGATGCTATTAGCTCTGGTGGTATGGCAAAATGGTTTTTAAGTGAACATGAAGTATATGTAAATGGAGAAGCAGAAGATCGTCGCGGAAAAAAATTACGCCACGATGATGTAGTGAATATTCCAGGTGTCGGTCGTTTCCGCATTGTGGACGAATTCATTGAAAATGGAGAAAATTAATTCATGAACATTGAGCGCTTGCAGCTAACGAATTATCGTAATTACGAGTCGCTAACACTAGACTTTTCGCCGAGAATCAATGTATTTATCGGTGAAAATGCACAGGGTAAAACAAATGTCATGGAATCGATTTACGTATTAGCAATGGCCAAATCTCATCGCACATCGAACGATAAAGAATTAATACGTTGGGATGCGGATTATGGTAAAATAGAAGGTGCAATTGAAAAGCGTTACGGTAGTATTCCTATCGAATTAACGATTTCTAAAAAGGGTAAAAAAGGCAAACTCAATCACCTTGAACAAACAAAGTTAAGTAACTATATTGGTCAGATGAATGTTGTTATGTTTGCCCCTGAAGATTTAAATATCGTCAAAGGAAGCCCGCAAATTCGCCGTCGATTTATCGATATGGAAATTGGCCAAATTTCGCCAGTTTACTTACATGATTTACTAATGTTTCAAAAAATATTAAAGCAGCGTAATCATTTGTTAAAAAGTAATCAAGGAAAAGCATCGTTCGCTAATGATGTCATGTTCGATGTTTATACAGAGCAGTATGTTCAGGCAGCTGTTCAAATTATAAGAAAAAGATTTCAATTTATGGAGCTATTACAAGAATGGGCAGAACCGATTCATAACGGGATTTCTCGTGGTTTAGAAAAGCTAGTTATTAAGTATCGTCCAGTTACTGGAATGGAAGCTAGTTGGACTGCTGATGAAATGACTAATTATATGACTCAAAAACTTAATGAAATGAAGCAACGTGAAATTGAGCGCGGTATCACATTAATTGGTCCACATCGAGATGATTTACAATTTTTTGTGAATGATTATGATGTACAAGTTTATGGTTCACAGGGTCAACAACGAACAACTGCACTTTCTTTAAAACTTGCAGAAATTGAACTCATTAAACAAGAAACAAAAGAAACGCCTATTTTATTGCTAGACGATGTTTTATCTGAACTCGATGATTATCGTCAATCGCATTTATTAAATACAATTCAAGGTGAAGTCCAAACATTTGTCACAACTACAAGTGTTGAAGGAATTCATCATGACACGATTCAACATGCCAAGCTTTTTACCGTAACAAATGGAAGTATTGAGCAGTAAAGAATTTGTGTTTTAAAAGCATGAAAATCAATTAAAAAGTGAAGCATACTGATAGTTATGAAAGAGTAGGTGAACAATAGTGACTTTAGAAGAAAATAAAGTCCAGCAGTCTTATGATGCGGAACAGATTCAAGTATTAGAAGGCTTAGAGGCCGTGCGCAAACGCCCAGGTATGTATATTGGTTCAACAAGTTCAAAAGGATTGCACCATTTAGTTTGGGAAATTGTTGATAATAGTATTGATGAAGCATTAGCTGGCTATTGTACAGATATTTCAATCACAATTGAACAGGATAATTGGATTCGCGTAGAAGATAATGGTCGTGGTATTCCAGTTGATACACAGGAAAAAATGGGCATGCCAGCAGTTGAAGTTATCATGACGGTTTTACATGCTGGTGGTAAATTCGGCGGTGGCGGTTATAAAGTATCAGGAGGTCTACATGGTGTAGGTGCTTCTGTTGTAAATGCCTTATCAGTTGAAACAATTGTTCAAGTACATCGTGATGGAAAGATTCACGAAATTCGATTTGGCCGCGGTCATACCACTCAGAAATTAAAAGTGATTGGCGAAACAGACCATAACGGTACAACAACGCGTTTCAAAGCTGATGCTGAAATTTTCAAAGAAACATTAGTGTATGAATACGATATTTTAGCAACACGTATCCGTGAGTTAGCTTATTTAAACCGTGGTATTCGCATTAAAATTGCTGATGAACGTACAGGACAAGAACGCTCTGAGACATTCCACTTCGAAGGTGGTATTCGTGAGTATGTAGAGCATATTAACGAAAATAAAGAACCCATTCATGTACCAATTGATGTTTTAGGTGAAAAAGAAGGAATCACTGTTGAAATCGCCATGCAATATAATGCAGGCTTTAGTTCAACAATTATGTCCTTTGCCAATAACATTAATACCTATGAAGGCGGTACACATGAATCTGGTTTTAAAACAGCTTTAACACGTGTGATTAATGACTACGCACGTAAATCTGGGATCATTAAAGAAGCGGATACGAATCTTACAGGGGAAGACGTACGAGAAGGCTTAATCGCAATCGTATCAATTAAACACCCAGAGCCTCAATTTGAGGGTCAAACAAAAACAAAACTAGGTAACTCAGAAGTAAGCCAAATTACAAATGCTTTATTCTCAGAAGGTTTTGAGCGTTTCTTATTAGAGAATCCATCTGTTGCTCGTCAAGTTGTTGAAAAAGGTACAATGGCGGCGCGTGCACGTGTTGCAGCGAAAAAAGCACGTGAATTTACGCGTCGTAAATCAGCACTTGAAGTATCAAGCTTACCAGGTAAATTAGCAGACTGTTCTTCAACAAACCCTGCTGAATCTGAAATTTACATCGTAGAAGGTGACTCTGCCGGTGGATCCGCAAAATCAGGTCGTGACCGTCACTTCCAAGCCATTTTGCCACTGCGCGGTAAAATCTTAAATGTAGAAAAAGCACGCTTAGACCGCATTTTATCGAATGCCGAAATTCGTGCCATGATTACAGCGTTTGGTACAGGAATTGGTGAAGAATTTAACTTAGAAAAAGCACGTTATCATAAAATCGTTATCATGACGGATGCCGATGTTGATGGCGCACATATTCGTGTTTTATTATTAACATTCTTTTTCCGTTTCATGCGTCCATTAATCGAAGCAGGTTATGTTTACGCAGCGAAGCCACCACTTTATCAAGTGAAACAAGGGAAGCATGTTGAATATTGCTACTCAGATCAGGAACTAGATGAAATTTTAGAACGTCTGCCAAAATTACCTAAGCCAAATGTACAACGTTACAAAGGGTTAGGTGAAATGAATGCAGAACAATTATGGGATACAACAATGGATCCAGAGTACCGTACATTAATTCGAGTAGAATTGGATGATGCAATTGAAGCTGATAAAATTTTCGATCATCTAATGGGCGATGAAGTTGCCCCACGTCGTGATTTTATTGAGGAAAATGCTGTATACGTGAAAGACTTGGATATTTAACTTTCTAGAGCATTTAAACACTCAAGAGGTTAAATCCTCTGGTGGGTATCATGAATTCGGAAAGAAATTCTTTGTGTAAGAACAAAACTGAATTTAGATGCAGTGATGCCGAGGTATCATTGATTAATAGTTAGTGCAATTGGAAGGAGGCCCTTATTTTGTCTGACATTCAACATGGACACATAGAATCAAGAAATATTACAACCGAAATTAAAACATCTTTCCTAAGCTACGCAATGAGTGTTATCGTGGCGCGTGCATTACCAGATGTTCGTGATGGTTTAAAACCAGTACATCGTCGTATTTTATTTGGGATGCAAGAATTAGGAAATACTTCAGATAAAGCTTATAAAAAGAGTGCGCGTATCGTTGGGGATGTAATGGGTAAGTTTCACCCACATGGTGACTCATCAATTTATGATGCAATGGTACGTATGGCACAAGACTTCAGCTATCGTTATATGTTAGTTGATGGTCATGGTAACTTTGGTTCAGTTGATGGCGATGGTGCAGCAGCAATGCGTTATACCGAATCACGTATGTCAAAAATCGCAATGGAAATGCTACGTGACATTAACAAAGATACAATCGATTTTGGCCCAAACTATGACGGTAGTGAAAGCGAGCCGTTAGTTTTACCAGCACGTTACCCAAACCTTTTAGTGAACGGGGCATCGGGTATCGCAGTAGGGATGGCAACAAATATCCCACCGCACCAACTTGGAGAAACGATTGATGGGGTATTAGCAGTAGCTGATAATCCAAGTATCACAACAGAAGAGCTAATGGAAATCATTCCTGGTCCAGACTTCCCTACAGGTGGGATTCTTCTAGGACGCAGTGGGATTCGTCGTGCGTATGAAACAGGGCGCGGCTCACTGACAATTCGTGCAAAAGTTGAAATTGAGCAAGCTACAAACGGTAAGGAAACAATTTTAGTCCACGAACTTCCATACCAAGTAAACAAAGCAAAATTAATTGAAAAAATTGCCGAATTAGTACGTGATAAAAAAATCGATGGCATTACAAATTTACGTGATGAATCTGACCGTAACGGTATGCGTATCGTTATTGAAGTTCGTCGTGATGCAAATGCCAATGTCGTATTAAATAACTTATATAAACAAACAGCGATGCAATCAAGCTTCGGTGTAAATATGCTTGCATTAGTAGATGGTCAACCAAAAGTATTAAGTTTAAAAGAAGTGCTTTATCATTACTTAGAACATCAAAAAGTAGTTATTAAACGTCGTACTGCATTCGAACTTCGAAAAGCGGAAGAACGTGCACATATTTTAGAAGGTTTACGAATTGCACTTGACCATATTGATGAAATCATTTCAATTATCCGAGCTTCTCGAAGCGGAGAAGAAGCGAAACCACAATTAATGGAGCGCTTTAGTTTATCTGAACGCCAAGCACAAGCCATTTTAGATATGCGACTTGTCCGTTTAAGTGGATTAGAGCGAGAAAAAATTGAGAATGAATACAATGAATTGATTAAATTAATCGCAGAATTGAAAGCAATTTTAGCAGATGAATCAAAAGTAATCGAAATCATTCGTACTGAAATGACCGAAATTAAAGAACGTTACAATGATAATCGCCGTACAGAAATTACTGCAGGTGGTTTAGAAATGATTGAAGACGAAGATTTAATTCCTCGTGAAAATTCAGTACTTACATTAACACATAATGGCTATATTAAGCGTCTAGCAGCCAATACGTATCGCTCACAAAAACGTGGTGGTCGCGGTGTTCAAGGAATGGGCACAAACGAAGATGACTTCGTTGAACATTTATTATTCACATCGACACATGATACGATTTTATTCTTTACATCTAAAGGGAAAGTATTCCGGGCAAAAGGCTATGAAATTCCTGAATATGGACGCCAAGCAAAAGGATTACCAATTGTAAACTTACTTAATATTGATAAAGGTGAAAAAGTAACAGCGATGATCCGTGTAGCGGAATTCAAAGAAGATGCTTACTTTATCTTTACAACAAAAACAGGGGTTACAAAACGTACACCAGTTGATCAATTTGCAAATATCCGTACAAATGGTTTAATTGCTATTACATTACGTGAAGATGATGAATTATTGGCGGTACATTTAACAGATGGTACGAAAGAAATTATTATCGGTACACGCGAAGGTATGCTTGTTCGTTTCAAAGAAGAGGATATCCGTTCAATGGGACGTACAGCTGCCGGGGTGCGCGGTATTAAATTACGCGAAGGCGACCAAGTAGTCGGCATGGAAATTTTAGAGCCAGGTCAGGAAATTCTAGTTGTAACAGAAAAAGGCTATGGTAAACGTACGCCAGAAGCTGAGTACCGTTTACAAAGTCGTGGCGGTCTAGGTCTTAAAACAATGCAAATTACCGATAAAAACGGTAAGATGTGTGCAGTTAAAGCTGTGGACGGTTCAGAAGATATTATGTTAATTACAATTAACGGCATGTTAATTCGTATGGACATAAATGATATTTCTGTTATTGGTCGTAGCACACAGGGTGTTCGCTTAATTCGTCTTTCAGAAGATGAATTAGTAGCAACAGTTGCACGTGTGAAAAAAGACGATGATGTAGCGGAGTTAGACGAAGAAGCCGAAGAGAACGAAGAATAATTTACTGAAAGGTAATTCAGGTAATTAAAACTACTTGAATTACCTTTTTTTATTTATTTTCATCCATCTTTTTAATATGATAGTATAAAGGTCATAATACAAAGAACAATAATGCAAAATGAAAATACGATAAAATATTGAAACATCTTCTCAATATTTAAAACATTCGATACAATAGTAATAATTAACTAATGTAAGGGGTTGTGAAGTTGGAAGTAGCATTTATGAAGGTTGAAGAATTGCGATTAGGAAAGACTATCGCAGAAGATATTTTTGCCAATACACAATATCCAATTATTTATAAAGATACAAAAGTAAAACCTGAACTGATACGTGTTTTCGAATTATTTAATTTAAAAAATGTATTAGTATATCAAGATGTTGAAGTGGAAGAACTAAATGAAAGTACTCCTGAAATTCAAGCAGTTCAAGCCATTCCAGTCTCGCTGCCGAAATATACAAGCTTTGAAAAATACTATAATGACGCTATAGCACAGTTAAAGAAAGAGTTCTCTAACTGGGAAGCTGGTGGGAAAATTGATATTACAAAAGTACGAGGGATGATTATTCCACTAATTGAAAAAGTATTAGAAGATCGTTCTTATATATTTGACTTAAATAGTTATTCAAATCCAAAAGATTATTTATTCCATCATTGTATCGCTACAGGATTAATAGCATCAATTATGGCAAAGAAATTAGGATTTGAACGTGGAATCACAATTCAATTAGCAATTGCAGGAATGTTAGCGGATAGTGGTATGTCTAAAATTCCAGCACGAATCCGTGAAAAGAAGAGTACATTAACAGAATCGGAATATATGGAAGTTCAAAAGCACCCACAGTACAGTTATACGCTTGTAAAAAATTTACCGGCTATTAAGGAAGTAATGAAAGAGGCCATTTATCAGCACCATGAGCGATTAAATGGTAGTGGCTATCCAAAAGGGGACCGAATTGGTTCGATATCAAACTTTGCACAAATTATTGCAGTGGCGGATGTTTTCCATGCTATGACAAGTGAACGACTATATCGTTCAAAGCAATCGCCATTTAAAGTAATCGAAATGATTAAAGAAGAAGAGTTCGGAAAGTTTGATGCCAATGTTGTACAAGCATTAGTTGATATTGTTGTAGATTTACCGATAGGAACTAAAATTGAACTATCAAATTTAGAATTAGGTGAAGTCATGTTTATCAATAAATACTCTCCAACACGTCCTTTGGTAAAATTAATGAGAACAGGTGAAATCATTGACCTCTCTTCAAAAAGAACTTTCTACATTTCACGTGTCATTACAAAAAAATATTAATTCCTTAGAAGTACTCAATTGTTTTTATAAACAGTAGAGTATTTCTTTTATTTTCCCACAGGTATAAAAGCAAGTAAGATGAATCGGATTCTATAAAAGTTTATTTTAGAATTATATTGACGGTAAAAGTAAATGATGAT
>JAGHSJ010000046.1 GCA_018065935.1 Candidatus Kurthia equi | reverse complement strand
CTCCTTTATGTATTATTATATTAATATTACCATTATTAGGATTTTTGTGGACAGTTAAAATGAAGAAATGGCATAAATAATGTGAATTTTTATAGATGGAAGGATGTTTTGAGCTGTGAATAACAGTAAAGAAGATGAATTAGCAATTAGTTGTTTTTTATTGGCTGGAAGATTGCTTGTTCAAAGTGGAGCTGAAACGTATCGTGCAGAAGATACGATGCTCAGAATGGCACAATCTCAGGGCTATTTAGATGCTCAAAGCTTTGTGACACCTACAGGAATAATTTTTTCGACAGGGAATGAACGACCTACGAGAATTGCACAAATTCCTACTAGAACGACGGATTTAGAAAAAATCACGAAAGTGAATAATGTATCGAGAAAATTAACATCTGAGCAATACACGGTTGAAGAAGCCTACGAACAATTAAAAATTGTTGAAAAAACAAATTACTTTTTTCCAATGTGGGTCCAAATTTTTTCTTCGGCATTAGCGAGTGCTTGTTTCTTAATTTTATTCGATGGAATTTGGCAGGATATGTTTGCCGCATTTATAGCTGGTGGTGTAGGTTTTATCGTATTTGTCGCAATTCATTCGTTGACGCGCGTGAAATTTTTTGCTGAATTTATTGGTTCTTTATTTGTGGGCATACTCGCCTATGCTGCGGTTAAGTATGGATTTGGGAATCAGATAGATAAAATAATTATTGGTTCGGTCATGCCACTTGTACCTGGTGTACCAATTGCTAATGCAGTACGTGATTTGATGGCAGGGCATTTTGTATCCGGAGTAGCTAAAGGTGTAGAAGCCTTCTTAACAGCTACTGCTATCGGAGCAGGTATTGCACTTGTACTAGCTTTTTAGGAGGAGTTAAGGTTGGAATACGTTGTTCATATAATTTTAAGCTTTTTAGCTACTGCCGCCTTTGGTGTGATTTTCAATGCTCCTAAAAATACACTGTTCCATTGTGGGGTTGTAGGAGCAATCGGTTGGGTAATTTACTTAGCATTTACTAATCAAGGCGTAGACATTGTTCCTGCATCTTTTGCGGGCTCATTTGTAATTGCGATTGTGGCACATTTATACGCTAAGCGATTTAAAAAACCTATGCTAATATTTAATGTAGCAGGAATTATTCCTCTTGTACCGGGAGGAATGGCATATAATACAATGCGTCATATTGTAGAAAATGATTATACATTAGGCATTGAATTTGCTGTAAGAACAGGACTAGTAACCGGCGCAATTGTTATGGGGCTAGTTTTTGCGGAAGTATTTATGCAATTAATATTTATGATGTTGCGTCAACGTTCTCAAACAAATAAAGCGTCATAAAACATACAGAAATTTTTTCAATAAAAAGAAGAATCGTAATCGAGCAGAGCCACTTAAAGTTAGTTGTTTCATTAACTTTTAGGCTACATCATCTCGACATGCGATTCTTCTTTTATTATGTGTAGAATTAAAATTGAATTTTTTAACTATATGTTATGCTTTGAAGTATTTTTCAATTTCAGAAGCACTTGTTGGACGACTGATATAATAACCTTGGATGGCATCGCAGCCGGCTTGGCGTAGCATCATTTCTTGTTCATCTGTTTCTACACCTTCAGCAACTACACGTAATTGTAGTGATTTACCGAATTGAATCATTCCTTCAACTAATGCACGTGTTTTATCTTGATACGTTACAGAAGAAATAAAGGATTTATCAATTTTAAATTCTTCAAGTGGTAGAAGCTGCATATAGCGGAATGAAGCATATCCAGTACCAAAATCATCAAGTGAGAATTTGACGCCTTCAACTTGTAACTGTTTCATTTGTTTGACAATCGAAGTTTCAGCTTCAGCCTCTAAAGCAAATTTTTCTGTAATTTCGATTTGTAGTAAATCAGCTGGACAGTTTGTTTTGTCCAAAATTTTACGAATCGTATCCGCCATATTTTTATCACGGAATTCGCGAATAGACGTATTTACACTCACGCGAATTTTATGACCGGCTTTTGACCATTCAACAGCTTGTTCACATGCTTTTTCAAGCATAAAATTACCGATTTGATTGATAAGACCAGTTTCCTCAGCGATAGGAATTAAAATATCTGGAGGTACAATACCAATTTCACTATCTTCCCAACGAACGAGTGCTTCAACTGTCGTAACACCGTCAGTTGATAGATCACGCTGTGGCTGATAAAGTACATGTAAATCCTTCTGGTTAAGTGCGATTAATAAGCGACGTTCAATAACAGAACGTGTACTTAATGATTTATGGTCATCTTTTGAAAGACTGGCAATGCTGTCGCCGCCTTCACTTTGGATTTTTTGAATAACTGTATTTGAAGCTTTAAATAAATTACTAAATGTATTTTGATCTTCAGGGAATTTTGTAATCCCCCCACTAATTGTTAAGGGTGTTGACGTATTATCTAAGTATATTGGATGCTGTTTTAAATAAGAAAGGAAGCCTTGGATGAACCACTCACCTAGAGGTGTTAAAACAACAAAATCATTTACACTTACGCGTGCCATAATACTGTCTTGGAAATACATCTTCATACGATTTGTAAATTCCATGACTAAAACAGCTTCAGCTTTATCATCATAAATTTCTTTTAATGAGTAGAATTTATCAATGCTTAAAAATACAAAAGTGAAGTGCTGTGATTCTTCAATCATTTTATTCACCAATTGTTCTAAGCGGAAACGGTTCATCAAACCTGTTTCTTGATCAATATAGGCGATTTTTTCTAAACGATGCTGCAATGTTTTTTTATCTGTAATATCATTTTCTAATAATAAGTAATTCGTCGGTGCAGTACTGTGCTGCGAAATAGGTAAGGCAGAAAGTTCTACCCAATATGGCTGACCGTCTTTTGTAATTTGTTCTACTTCACCATGCCAAGTACGACCGTTTTTTAATGATTCCCAAATTTTATCGGCTTGTTTCGTGCCAACATCTGTTTGAGGGAACATTTGCCAAAAAGTTTTACCCAAAATACGTTTTGGTGTCCATTTACTTTGTTTTAAGAAATTTGTATTCGCAGATGTTATTAAACCTTCATTATCAACCGAAAGCATCATAAATGAATCCTCTAAACCCGAACGTAAATAAGAAAGCTCTTCTTCAAATGTGCTCTCACTCGTGCTACTATCAGATAATATAAGACTCATTGCTAAATAAGGTGTTTCTTCAATTTTCCAAACATTCAGTAAAGATTTGCAAAGAATACGCTCTGATGATTTAGCTACATAGGTATGATAGCCAATATCCATAGGTTCAGGTTTTTTTAGAAGCTGCTGAAATAACATTTCATTTATAGAAATTTGGCTTTGTTCTACAAATGGGACCGGAAAGCCGATAATCTCTTCAGCAGTGTAACCGAATTTTATTTGTGCTTCTTTATTCCATAAAACAATTTCGCCTTGTTCATTTACAAGAAGAAAAGGGTGCGGTAAATTATCAATTAAATTTTTTATTGTGGGATCTAGTACTGTATTCTCTCTCATGCTAACAACGACTCCTTGAAATTACTATATACAATCTATTATAGAGAATAAAGTTGCATAAGTCATTAGTAACGGTTGCGGTTATGTAATTAATTTCAATCCTAAAAAATGAGTTTAAAGATTATAATTGACCTAAAAATCCTTCGCGTTATACAAAAAATTACAAAAAAAGAGTAGAAAAGTTTCTTTTTGGAGGTGTTTCTAATGAACAATACGTCGCAAAGAGCTAAAGGGATTATTATGATAATCTCAGGAGCGATGCTTTGGGGGGCGACTGGCCCAATGATGGAATGGGTCTTATCGTCTACTTCAATTTCCGTTTCTTTTATGCTAACTGTACGATTAGTATTAGCTGGGCTCATGCTACTAGGGTTTTTGTCATTTAAAAGAGTTAAAATATTTTCTATTTGGAAAAATAAATACTGGTTACTAAAATTAATTACTTTCGGTATTTTCGGAATGCTTGGTGTACAGTACACTTTTGTTGCGGCAATTGATGCCAGTAATGCGGTTTTAGCAACACTTCTTCAATTTTTAGCACCTATTTTTATCATGCTCTATATTTCTTTTTCACAAAGAAAATTGCCACCAAAATATCAAGTCATTGGAATTGTAGGAACGCTTCTCGGGTTATTCTTGTTATTAACTAATGGTTCTTTAACTAGTCTTTTAGTCAGTAATAGTGCTTTGCTTTGGGGATTAGGAGTTGGATTAACTTTCTCCTTTTATACACTATACCCTACTTCTCTTATGAATGAGTGGGGCGTGCTCATTGTTGTCGGCTGGGGAATGTTAATTGGTGGATTAGTATTAGGGATTTTTAATGGATTTTGGAAGTTTGATGATTACATCATTTTGACACAACCTACTATTTCAGCAATGTTAGTAGCAATTATCTTTTTTGGTACACTCGCATTCGTACTTTTTTTAGGGAGTATGAAACATATTTCTCCTGTGGAAACGAGCATACTTTCAAGTATGGAGCCTTTAACAGCGATGTTTATTTCGGTTATTTGGTTAAATCGAACATTGGAGATTTGGCAAATAGTCGGTGTAATTTGTATGATTTCCTTCGTCACTTGGCTGTCAATTGAAGGATCAAGACGGACAAAATTATTAAAGTAATCCAAAAAGAAAAAATCTCAAAATTTCGAATGAAAATAAGAAAAATAATATAGGCTTAGATAATTTCATTCATACGTCAATCCATTTGATTGGCGTATTTTAATTTTGTGAAAAATAATTCGGATGATGAAATATTTTGACTAGAGAGTTCGTTTCATCCTGTGGCATAATGTCGATAGGAGTATGCATCATAGAGGAGGGGTTCGGTGAAGAGAATACTATCATATATAGCACCCTATAAATGGGCAGCTATAATCGCTTTTTTATTTATGCTTGTTGAATTGGCGGTTGAATTAATACAGCCTTTAATCATTGGTAAAATAATCGATGATGGCGTTATGAAAGGCGATTTACATATTATTATGGTATGGGGCTTTGTTATGGTTGGTTTAGGCGTTCTTGCTTTTTTAGGCGGTATTTCCAATGGGTTCTTTTCAAGTCATGCAGCACAAAGTTTTGCCTATGATTTACGAACGGACTTATTTAAAAAAGTACAATCTCTATCCATGACTAAATTTCTGAATATACCGACTTCTAGCATGATTACGCGTATGACAAATGATGTAACGCAGGTGCAAAATGTCTTTTATATGTCGATGCGTTTCATGCTACGTGCGCCTTTAGTTGTTATAGGCAGTCTCATCATGGCGTTTTTTGTAAATGCCTATTTAGCAATGTATCTAATCATAGCTTTACCATTTTTATTATTATTTTTATGGTTTATTACAAAAAAAGGGGCAAAAAACTTTTCAGCTGTACAACGACGTGTCGATCAGGTCAATCGTACAATTCAAGAAAATCTACAGGCATCACGTTTAATAAAAGCCTATATGCGAGGGCTATATGAAGCGAGCCGTTTTCAAAAATTAGCAAAATTATTAAAAGAAGATACGGTGAAAGCCCTGCGCTTAATGGAGAGAGTACAACCGATTTTATTAGTAGTAATGAACTTAGCTTTGCTCGTTGTTTTATGGTTTGGCGCGAAGGAAGTAGCTGCTAATCGGATTCCAGTAGGTGATTTAGTCGCGATTTTTAACTATACCATGCGTATCACAGGAAATTTTAGTATGTTTGCTTTTATTATCACATTTTTCTCACGTGCTATGGCTTCTGGTGAACGTATGAATGAAGTGCTTGCGTTAGAAGATGAGCAAAATAAAGTATTGAAATCAGGAAATAAAAAAGATGCCCATTATTTAGACGTAAATAATGTAGATTTTTCCTATTCTAAAGATAGTAAGAAAATTATTAAGGATATTCATTTTCATTGTGAAAAAGAAGAAACCATTGCGATTATGGGGGCTACGGGTTCAGGGAAGTCCACGTTGCTACAATTATTCCCAAAACTATATGAACCTACTTTAGGAACTATTTCATTCAATGGAAAGGACTTAGAGCAATGGAATGTTGCAGAACTACGTCAAAAAATTGGCTATGTGCCACAGCGCTCACTACTTTTTACAGGTTCTATTTTTGATAATATTACATGGGGAAAAGAGCATGCTTCACAGCAAGAAGTTGAAGAGGCTTGTCGAGTGGCTCAAATTCATGAATCGATTATGCGTTTTCCAGATGGTTATCAAACAAGAGTGGGGCAAAAAGGCGTGAACTTATCAGGTGGGCAAAAACAGCGTATTGCGATTGCGCGTGCGTTGATTCGCCAGCCAGAACTTTTGATTTTTGATGATAGTATGAGTGCATTAGATATTACAACAGAAGGAAAGCTATGGCTTGAGCTACAAAAAACACATGCGACGATGCTAGTTGTCACACAAAAAATTAGTACAGCTAAATCAGCGACTAAAATTCTTTTAATGGACGAAGGGCAAATAATTGCGCAGGGCACACATACGCAACTTGTGCAGAATAGCGCTTTATATCGAGAAATTGTCGCATCTCAACAGGAGGTGGGGTCAAATGCTTAATGCCTTTCGCTATAAATCAGCTCTTACAAAAGAAGAAATTATGCAGCATCAAAAGAAAAAAAATCAGAAGGCCTCTAATTTTGGCGGTACAGTGAAAAGAATTTGGCATTTAGTTGATGAACAAAGAGGCATGCTCATTCTAGTTTTATTTATGGTGCTTTTAAGTTCAGCTTTTATGCTTCTAGGACCGTATTTAATTGGGCAATTAATTGATAAGCAAATTGTGCCAAAGAAAATTGAAGGATTAGCGACAACCATCTTCGTATTGATATTTGTTTATATCGCGTTGTCAGTTACACTATTTCTGCAAAATTATTTAATGATTGGAATCGCACAGCAAACCGTTTTCCGTATGCGAACGATGCTATTTAAAAAATATCAAACCTTGCCGATTTCTTTCTTCGATCGTCGTCAGCACGGAGACTTGATGAGTCGCATGACCAATGATATGGATAATGTCAGCACAACCTTAAATAGTACATTTATCGAAGTGTTTTCAAGTGTTCTTATTTTAGTAGGGACGTTCAGCATTATGCTATTTCTTAGCCCACTGCTTACTTTATTAACGATGATTATTATCCCTATCATGTTCTTTGCCACAAGATGGATTACACGCCGCACAGGCCCATTATTTAAAAAACAACAGACAACACTTGGAGAACTAAATGGCATGGTAGAAGAAACGGTTTCAGGTCAGCTTGTTGTCAAAGCATATTCTCAAGAACAGCGAATGATTCAGGACTTTGAGCGCCAAAGTAGGAAGCTAAAAACAATCGGTTACTGGGCAAATATTTATTCTGGTGCTATTCCGAAAGTAATGAACTCATTAAATAATCTAAGTTTTGCCATTGTCGCAGGATTTGGTGGCTACTTAGCGTATAAAGGGCATGTAACTATTGGAACCATTGTTATTTTTGTGGAATATGCACGCCAATTCACAAGACCTCTAAATGAGTTGGCCAATCAATTTAATAATGTATTATCAGCAATTGCAGGGGCTGAACGTGTTTTTGAATTAATAGATGAAGAGGAAGAAGTGGAGCTAGATACAGTTCCTTTACTGAAAAGACTTCAGGGGGAAATTGAATTTAAAGAAGTGTATTTTAAATACAATAAGGATCAACAACCATATACGTTAGAAAATATTAATTTGAAAATAGAGTCAGGAAAAACAGTTGCTTTTGTTGGAGCAACTGGGGCAGGAAAAACAACGATTATGCAGTTAATGACACGTTTTTATGATATTACTGATGGCGAAATTACAATAGATGAACAGCCAATTCAACGAATTTCACGTCAGGAGTTACGCCACCAGATGGCATTTGTTTTACAGGATCCATTCCTATTTGAAGCGAGTATTTTTGAAAATATTCGTTATGGTCGCTTAGATGCGACGGATGAAGAAATTATTGACGCATGTAAAAAAGCAAATGCACATGATTTTATTTGTCAGCTAGAAGGTGGCTACCATCACGTACTTACTGCGGAAGCTGGCGATATTAGTCAGGGACAAAAACAATTACTATCAATTGCTAGAGCTCTTGTGGCAAATCCAGCCATTCTTCTGTTAGATGAAGCTACTTCAAGTATTGATACCGTAACGGAGTTGGAAATTCAAAAAGCTTTAGATTATTTGATGGAAGGTCGTACAAGTATTGTCATCGCGCATCGATTAAATACGGTGAAAAAGGCAGATGTTATTTTTGTAATGGAAAATGGACGGGTTGTAGAACATGGAAAACCGAGCGATTTGATGCAAAAACAAGGACGTTATTATGAAATGATGAATCAAGGCATTTCATCCATGTAAAAAAACTGTAAAGAAACCACTCACTTTATTTTTGGGAAAAACAGTTATAGGCCACGGATTGCAATTACAAGCGATGCGTGGCTTTTTTTATTCCGTCATAATGTCTATACATTTATATAGAAAAGAGTGCGTTCTTAAAAATATATTAAGCTATCATCTTTTAAATAACTAGTGCTATAATTTGGAGCGTGGCTTTTATAAGGACGAATTTAACGTGAATTTGGCTTGTGGAACGAATGAAGCTAAATGGAAATTTATAATAAAGGTAGTGGAAATATGAATTTATTTGCAATGAAGGCGAGTTATCCGCTTGATGAGTTAACAAAACTAGAGATGACGAGTTTAGTTGATAAAAATCAACAGCAGGATGCGTTAGATTACTCTAAATTAATGCATGCGGAAAATTGGAGCGATGTGGAGACAAGAGGTTTTTTTGTTTTAGCCTATGATGACGATGAAGATGCTCTAGTAGGTATGATAAGTGCCATAGATACATTAGGTTTAAATGCCTTTGAATGGTCGCTACTAGTGGATGTAGACTATCGTAATATTGGGATAGAAGAAGTGTTGATTGAAGGCTTAAAACATGGCCTAGATGAACGTCAAGCCTCTGGAGAAATGGTTGCTACATTCGCTCAACAAAATTTTAAACCATTATTAAAAAATACTGGTTATCAATATAGTAGCTCAAAGGTTGTTATGGAGGCACTACCTACAAAACAACAAGTACAAACGATTCAAGTAACGCCATATGAAGAAAAAGATTTAGCTCATTTACAAGAATTAATGGCAGATGGCTTTCAAGATTTACCTGAAGAAACAGAAGAATTTATTGAATTAGTTCATCAAGAACCCTCTACACAGGTTTGGATGGTACGCCAAGAAAATAAAGTGGTAGCTACGTTAACGACAGCTATAATTGACGAAACTATCTGGGTGACAGCCTTTACGACCGCAAATGAATTCCGCAAACAAGGAATTGCATTAAGTTTATTAAAGTGGGTAAAGAATTATGCAAGCGAAAAAAATATACGCTCCATTTTATTAGAAGTAGAGTTAGACAATGTAGGGGCATATGCTTTATATGATAAGGCTGGATTTGCTATTAAAGAACAACAGGATTACTATATAGTGGATTAAAAAACGTTTCACTACGCATGATGCAAGGAGATGGACCGAATGAAAATAGTCTGTTTTGGAGATAGTTTAACTGCACGCAAGGAAGGTTATCCAAAACCGATGCTAACAATGATGTTGTCCGAAAAAGTAAAAGGGCATCGCTATGTTAATGCTGGTGCAATGGGAAATACCACGGTTGAAGCACGCGGAAGATTAAAGGAAGATGTGTTGAATGAACATCCAGATATTGTGACCATCATGTTTGGCTCAAATGATTGCTCGGAGAAAAAAGATGTTTCATTAACAACTTTTCATGATAATCTGTTGTTCTGTATAAAAAAAATAGGTTCTAAAAAAGTCATATTAATTACACCTTCTCCAGTTGACGATGAAAAACAACTATACCGAAAAAATAATGAATTAATTAAATATGTTGAAATCATCAAAGAACTGGCAACTGAATCACATTGTGAAGTTATTGATTTTTATCAACATGTTATGGAACAAGAAAACTATCCGAAATTATTAGTTGGTAAAAGTGATGATGGTCTCCATTTTGGTGAAAAATTATATGATCAACTATCCGATTTAATTGCAGAACGGTTAAAAAATCGTGAAAGAATTATTGAACAGCCCCTATGGAAAAAGTTGAAAAATAAATTTTGATAAATGCATGCTATTAGGGTGAATAAAGCATAAAAAATAAGAAGCAGCGATTTTATTTAGCTGCTTCTTATTTTTTGTGTAAGCCTCTTATTTACAATAAGAAATAAGTTTTATTTGGGCCAATAAAATGAAGTTCATGCATGGCGCGTGTAATCGCTACATACAATAATTTTCTTTCGAGTGAATTATTTTCAAAAGGTTGTTCATCGGCTACAATAATGACCGCATCAAATTCCAGTCCTTTTGATAAGTGACTAGGTACAACCAATATGGCCTCTTGATCGATAACAGAAGATTCTTCAAGCATTTGTGCTCGTACATCCACTTCGAGAAGTGCAGCGGTAAGTCGCTCTGCATCGGTAGAGGTTTTACAAATAAGTGCAATCGAGCTATGACCGTTTGCACGAATCCCCTCATAAATCTTCGCTATTTTTTTTGCGTTAAATTTTGTTAACTTATGAAATTTAGGTGCTAAACCATGTCGAACAACTGGCTTAACTAATGGTAAATCCTCATCCATTTCACGTAGTATTTTATTTGCTATAGCCATAATTTCAATCGTTGTGCGATAACTTTTTTGTAAAGTTTTATAGGAAGCACGAGGGAATAAATCACGCACAGGCTGCCAATCTGTTAATGAACGGTAGCTGTGAATTCCTTGAGCTAAATCTCCAACCATTGTAAACATATCTGTTTCCAAGGCATCTTTTAGCGCGGCAAGTTGGAATAAACTATAATCTTGTACTTCATCAATAAAGACCACGCGCATTTTCCATTGCTCAGGAATGCCTTTGATTTTAGCAAATAAAAAATAAATTGCAGCTAAATCTTCAGCTGCCCAACTTTCTTTTTCATGGAGTTTTAAAAAGATTTTTCGCTGTTTATTCGTCCATTTTGGTGTGAGCTTTGTTAAAAGAGCTTCATCCGTTAAAAACTGGCGATAAAGTTTTTTGATATTTTGTTTGATGAATGGTTTCATATAACGAGAAGTCGTAGTTTTTGCTTCAGTCTCAATCGCTGGGATTCGTTCATCCCGTTCATCAATCCAATGTGTAACCTCTTTTTTTCGACGTGCATCATCAAAGATATTTAAAGCACGGCCTAAAATATCATCATATTTTTTATGCAAATCATATACTATTTTTTTCTTTTTTTGTCGTACATCACTTTGAATAATTAATTTTAATTTTTGAATACGTTTTTCGATAGGAAGGTACGCATATTCTTGTAAAAAGAGTTTTCGTAAACGTGTGCCTCGGAGAATCCGATATTTTTCAATATACACATCATTGAAAAATTCACGATAGCTTTCCGCAATATGGTCTACATAGGCTTGCATAATTTCACGGTATTCTAATGAACCTTTTAATTTTATTGCCCATAAATAATCTTCTGGTGCTTCATCAGCCAATAAAGCTTCTAAGGTATCATTCGGATCGCTTAATTTTAATTTAATTTTTGTTGCATTTTGTACATATTCACCATAGGTTGTTTGACAAATTTTTCCGACACCAAGTTCCGGAAGAACGTCAGAAATATAATCAATAAATAGTTTGTTTGGTGCGAGAATCATCAGTTCTTGAGGATTAAAATGTTCGCCCATTGTATAGAGAAAATAAGAAATCCTATGTAGTGCAATAGTTGTTTTACCCGAACCAGCAGCACCTTGAACAATGATGGGTTGCTTTAAATGTGCACGAATTATTTCGTTTTGCTCGGCTTGAATAGTCGAAACAATTTCGGTTAATCGAACATCGGCTTTCCCAGCAAGTGCGTCTTGTAAAAGCTCATCATTTGTCGTTAAATCAATATCACGTACGTCTAAAAGCTTACCTTCTTCGATTTTATATTGTCTTTTAGAATAAAGATGCCCTTTGTTTTCTTCTTCATTCACCTTATAGGTGATGTCGCCTAAACGACCATCATAATACACATTCGCTACTGGAGAACGCCAGTCTACAATGACAGGTTCTTGTGTTGTTTTATCGAATAGAGAAGTCTTTCCAATATATAATTTTTCGGCAGGTTCGCCTTCTTTTTCAAAATGAATACGGGCAAAATAGGGCTTTGAGCGGATTGCCTCAAGTCCTTCTTGTTGATTAATTGCCATATCAAAAAAACGTGTGTTTGTTAAAATATTTAAGTAGCCTAAGCTAGAATCTAAATAATCCAAATCTGCCATGGAATTTCGAATGACTTCCTGTGCACTTTCTAAATCTTGTTGAGATTCTTCTAAAAGTTTGCGCATGAAATGCTTTACATAGGCAAGATGCTGGGCTTCCTGCTCAAAGTCAGGATGTTGTTCAGACATAAAAATCCTCCGTTCGAAATTTCGTTTTCCTGTAATGGAATGGTTGACACGGCCCTTCAATACAAGGCATAAAGCCTATTAAAACGGTTTTCCTTTGTTGGAGTGACAAATATAATCATACTTTTTTTAGCTTTAATTTGCAAAATCTATGAATAAATTTGATAATCTGAAGATAGAACGGTTTTTATATAAAAGGAGTGACATAATGAAGATTTTCGCACATCGAGGAGCATCAGCAAATTTTCCTGAAAATACACTTCCCGCATTTGAAGAAGCAGCTCGATTAGCAGTGGATGGCGTGGAATTAGACGTCCAACGTACAAAAGATGGGGTACTTGTCGTTAATCATGATGAACGTATTCATCGAACTTCCAATGGCAAAGGGCATATTGCAGATTTGAACTTTGAACAATTAAGAAAGTTAGATTTCGGCTCTTGGAAGGACGAGAAATTTAAAGGTACACAAATACCAACTTTAGAAGAAGTCTTACTCATTTTTAAACATACACATCATGTGATTAATATAGAAATAAAGACAGATGTAGTTCCATATGAGGGGATAGAAGAGGAAGTGATTGCATTAGTGAGTAGACTTGGGATGTCTAATCGCATTATTTATTCTTCATTCGATCATACAATGGTGGAAAAATTACTTCAAAAAGCAGCAAATAATATAACAGGTGCATTATTCGAAAAGATTTTAGTGAATCTTCATGCGTATGGAAAGTTAATAGGGACGGACTCTTTACATATTTCTTTAGAAGCGACTAAACGTGGTGTCATTCGAGATGATGTTTCTAAAGGCGGTATTTTTAGAGTATATACCGTTAATCGAGAAGAGGATTATGATCGAATGGAAGCGCTAGGGGTAGAGGCTATTTTTACGGATTACGCGGAAAAGATGATGAACTATCGAGCCTCTAAAATAAATTCAAGTAGCTGATTTTTTTGATAAGAAGAAGTAGGATAAGAATACGGTAAGATAAAACAAAGGAATCGCGATTTTTTCGCGATTCCTTTGTTTTATCATTAATCATTAGTGGAAAGAGATTAAAAGCTCATCAATTTTTTTCTATCATCCACTACTTTTTACTACCATTTCGCCTTGTGAACCTCAGAAGCACCAAGCATTTGACGAATAGGTAATGTCTGACCGTTTGAAAAACGAACATGCCCATTAAAATAGCCGAATATTTGATGTACAGAAGAATTAACAAGTTTCGCGTCTGTTTCAGAAATACGTTCAAAGAAAGGCTTAAATGTTAAATGAACGTCGTCGGAGAATTTTGTTTTAATCGACCATTCGGTCATTAGCGCATTCTCGTCGTATTCAAATACAACATCTTCATGAATTTTTGTCATTTTGCCATCGTAGAAAAATGCATTTTCTGTCATACCCGTTCCATCCGTCCATTTGCCACCAAAGTTTAAACCGATGCGATGGTTACGGCATCTTTGAGAAGCCATTGCCCAATTCCAAGTAGCTTCACGAGGCCAAACACCACGACCAAAATCAAGAACAGCATAACTATCACGCGGTTCGAATATATAGCGTTTATCACCAATTTTCACATATCCTTCAGTAGGTAATGTATGGTGTTTAGCGGTAAATTGGAAAGTTTGACGGTTCCATGGAATGACGACATTTAGAGAGTCGTCATCGACTGGGTGATGAATGGTTAAATCTGCATGCAATAGATCGCCATCAAAATCCGGAATAGTTACAGTCATATGTGTTTCATTATTCCCGGCGTATAAAAATTGAATTTTCATTTCGCTATGATTACAAAATGCTGTATCAAGAACATGCTCAGCTAAGTGAACTTTTCTTCCTACTGGAGGGAGTGTAATTGATTTTTCGAAGAAGCGCTGTGTTTCATAATCTAAAATATAGACAAAACAAACAGTAGCGTAATCCAGATGACTAATTGTTGCAGAAAACATTAAATCATCACCATATACACACCAATAATTCCATTTTTTCTTACGCATGAAGTGACCCTTTAAATTACTTTGAATCACTGGCTTTCGAGCGTATCCAATAGCTGCAGGATTTAAATTTCCTTTAGCATCACATAATTTTGTTGCGTCAATAATTTCTTTTTCCGCATGCTGAGTCACTTCATAACATCCTTTCGATTTTGCTGTTATCTGACAAATATATAATATGTTTATTGTAACAAATATTTGTTATAAAAAGATAAGTTAACGAAAAAATACTTTTCTTTTAATCATTAGTTGAAGGCTGAATTCCTTTCCAAAAAAATCGGATGATTTCGGTTGTTGTTTGTTCAGGCGTAGGGAAAAATCCCTGACCGTTGGAATCGCGATATTTGGTCATATTGAGTACAGATAAGAAAATATGTGTGATGAATTTGGTGTTGTTTAGAGGCAGAACACCTTTCTCCATTTCCCTTGCAAAACATGCTTCTACAGCATCATGCATTTCTTCTTCAGAATGTTGAATGATTAGAAGTTGTTCCTCATTTAAGCTAGGTGTAGCTTCTTTGATGAAATTATTAATATCTACATTGACTGTAGCGTGAGAAAAAACAGTGACTAATTTATGAAGACGATTTTCGAATGTTTCATCTGTAGATAAAATAGCAACTGAATTTTCACGAATAATTTTCATCAACCCTACAATCGCAGCAGTAAATAATTCTGCTTTCGTTTTATAGTAATAATAAACGGTCGCTTTCGTTACATTTGTTCTAAGGGCTACTTCATCCATACTGGCATTTTTGTAGCCTTGTTCAATAAATAGCTTGGTAGCTGTTTGTAAGATTCGAACTTTTGTTGGAATTGCCTGTTCCTGAAGGCGTGGTCTACCTAAATGTCTCGGTGAACCTGACATAAAAACTCCTCATTTCCTTGCGTGATATTAAAATAAGTATAGCATAAAATAATCTTTTAATTGATTAATTAACCTTTGAGTATATATAATTGAATTACAAAGAAATTAAAGGAGGAGTTTCATGCGTAAAAATCCATTAGAACAGTGGGGAGGATTAGTAGCTAGTAAAAAAGGTCGCTGGGTTACTTTAGCCTTTTGGGTATTATTAGTAGCTGTACTTTCATTTACTCTTCCACAAATCAACAGTGTAGAAAATAAAAATGCTGAAAATCTTCCTGCAGAAGCTGCTTCAGAGCAAGCGGCTAAAGTTATTGAAGAACAATTTCCAGACAATTCCGGAATCCCCCTATTATTAGTGTGGCATCGTGAAGATGGACTAAATGATGCTGATTTCAAAAAAATTCAAGATTTATACGCTTCTTTAGAAGAAAAACCAGTACCAAATCAAACATTGGTTCCCCCTTTAAGTAAAGTACCACCACAAGCATTAGGTCAATCTGCTTCAGAAAATGGCTCCACACTTGTGACACCAGTATTTTTTGATGACAACGCAAATACTGAAGAACTTGAAAAAGGCTTAAATGATATTAAAAAACAAGTGGATGACTTGGATGTTAAAACAACAGGTGATTACACAAATGCAGATGAATTAAATTTACGCTATTCAGGTCCAGTTGGTATTTCAATTGATGCAACAGGACTTTTCAAAAACGCTGACTTTAAATTAATGGCAGCAACTGTATTACTTGTACTTGTATTATTAATTATTATTTATCGTTCACCGTTATTAGCAATTATTCCGTTAATCGCAGTGGGTATGGCTTACGGTGTTATTTCACCATTACTAGCATTAATGGCTGAGCATGGTTGGATAGAGAAGGATGCTCAAGCTGTGTCCATCATGACTGTTCTGTTATTTGGAGCAGGAACAGATTATTGTTTATTCTTAATTTCTAAATATCGTGAAGTATTATTAAAAGTTGAAAATCAATTTACAGCAATGAAACAAGCGATGAAAGAATCTGGTGGCGCAATTTTAATGAGTGCTTTGACAGTTGTACTCGGATTAGCGACATTAGGATTAGCAAATTATGGTGCATTCCATCGCTTTGCGATTCCATTTAGCTTTGGTATTTTAATTATGGGAATTACGGCATTAGTAGTTCTGCCAGCTATTCTAGTAATTATTGGCCGTGCAGCATTTTTCCCATTTACACCACGTACGGAAAAAATGGCGGAAGAGCTAGCAGCTAAAAAAGGGAAACCAGTTAAAACACATGCACCAACGCATAAAGGTAGTCGTAAAGTTGGGCGTTTTGTTACGAAAAAACCATGGCTTGTTATTGCCATTACAGTCGTATTTTTAGGTGGCTTAGCAGCATTCACACCAAAAATCAGCTACACATTTGATTTACTTTCTTCTTTCCCGGAGGATATGAGTTCTCGTCAAGGATTTACATTAATTGAAGATAATTTCCCAGCAGGTGAATTAGCACCTATGCAGGTCATTGTTGATACAGATGGAAAAGAAATCAATCTGAAAGAAGACTTAGAAAAATTAAGCTATGTGGGTTCAGTTAAGGATCCGCAACAAAGTAAAGAAGATACAAATATTCAAATGTATGAAGTGAGTTTAAAAGATAATCCATATTCGCCTGAATCATTAGAAACAGTTCCAAAAATCACAAAAACAACGAAGGATTTATTAAAGGATGAAGGCATTTCAAAAGCGAAAGTTTGGGTAGGTGGCGAAACAGCTTCTCAATATGATGAGAAGAAAACAATTGAAGAAGATGAATCTTTAATTATGCCAACAATGATTGCTTTAATTGCTTTACTATTATTCATCTATTTACGTTCAATTACAGCCACATTGTATCTAGTTGCGACCGTTGTTTTATCGTACGGAGCAGCATTGGGCGCAGGTTGGATTGTACTTCATTACTTTATGGGAGTAGATGCAATTCAAGGCTCAATTCCATTGTATGCATTCGTATTCTTAGTAGCACTCGGTGAGGATTACAATATCTTTATGATTTCTGAAATTTGGAAGAATCGTAAAGAAGGTAAGAAACACAAACTAGCAATTGAAGAGGGTGTTGTTCATACCGGAAGTGTAATTACTTCAGCTGGTTTAATTTTAGCGGGTACATTTGCAGTACTAGGAACATTACCAATTCAAGTACTTGTACAGTTTGGTATCGTAACAGCTATTGGTATTTTAATGGACACATTCATTGTACGTCCGTTACTTGTACCAGCTATAACAACTGTTCTTGGTAAATATGCATATTGGCCTGGAAAATTATTCAAGAAAAAAGCGTAAGTAAATATAGTGGTCGCTAGAGCTCATTACATTTATGGGGCTCTAGCGATTTTTTTTGAACTCTTATGATAAAATGAATTCATGTATATAGCATAAATGAAAATGTATGAGGAGTGGGAAAACTTGAATTCACAATCTTTAAGTGTTAGAGATGCGATTTTACAACGACGTTCGATTAAATTATTCAACGGCCAGCCAGTTGATACACAAGATATTTTAGCGATTTTTGAGGATGCTAAATGGGCACCAAATCACGGAAATCGTCAGCCTTGGCGTGTGGTTTTAGCTACGGGTGAAGGTTTAGAAAAATTGGTTAGTGTGATTAGAGATTTTGTCGTACCAAATTGGAAAGAGCTTTCGGATGATGAAGTAGCTCAAAAAATGCTGAAATTTACTACGCCTGGAGCGATTGCGTTTGTTATCGTACCGCAAGATTTGCGTCAAAAAGAACGTTTAGAAGATTATGCAGCAGCAAGTAGTTTCCTACAAAATTCGCAGCTATTGGCTTGGGATAAAGGGATTGGTACATGTTGGAAAACACCAGCTTGGTTAGACAAGCCTGAATTCCTTTCGGCAGTAGGTGTGGAAGCTGGCGAAAGAGTTATTTCAATGCTTCAATTTGGCTATTTTGATATGATTCCAAAAGAAAAACCAAAAAAGGCAGTAGATGAATTTGTAACGATGTTTGGCGAACCACAGCAATAAAACGACTGATATCGGTCTGGTACAAATTCTTTTCTATAAGTGAATTACACATAAAAACTACAGCTCAATTGTTAGATATAACTAACAATTGAGGCTGTGGTTTTTTATTTTGCTTAAAACATATACGACTATTCCTTCCTACTTAGAAAATAAATGATTATAAAATTAGGCAATAAGTAGTGTTTGTAAAATAAAAAGTTTATGATTTTTGTCGTTAGGATATATTACTTAGGCAATGCTAATTTTATAACTAATGATTCAAAAGGAGGAATAAATAGATGAATAAATTTTCTTTAGTCAAAAATTCTACGGTAATCTTGTCGTCAATTATTATTTTATCTTCTTTATCACCTAGTCTAGCGGAAGCAGCAACTACTTACAAAATCAAGTCTGGAAAGCTAGTTGTGGCTAAATCAAACAAGGTTGTAAAAGGGTATAAGCTTTATAAAAATACTCTTTATTACAATGGGAAGAAAAGAACAGCGACTACAGTTTACAAAAATATTCTTTACGTTAAGGGAAAAAAAGCTACAGGTACAAAGTTGTACAAAAAAACTCTTTATGTGAGTGGTAAGAAATCTAAAGGAAATAAAGTTTACAAGAGTACGCTCTATGTGAATGGTAAAAAATCAACAGGTTATAAATTGGCAAGTGGTACTTTGTATAACAAAGGGAAAAAAGTGAAAGGGTACAAAGCCTATAGTGGAAAGTTATATAACAACGGTAAAATTGCCACTGGCTATAAATCAAGTGGCGGCATCCTTTACTACAATGGTGTAAAATTTTTGGGAACATATAATAGCAAATATTACAAAACTGGTAAAGTCTACACGGGGACTGTTGGCAAATACTATTATTCAAAAGGTGTAAAATTAACTGGTCTCAATAAAAATGGGGCATTATATGTTAAAGGTGTACTAAATGTTGGGCAATATGTATATGACAGTACTTTATACAAAGGTGCCTATCCTGATGGTAGTCAAGTCGTTTATAACGGAACGCAAACAGCTTATAAAGGTAAATTATTCTCTGGAAGTAAGTTAGCTACGGGTGTATTTAAAGTGGACGGTAAGGATGTTGAATTTGTAAATGGTTTACCAAAATCAGATACAGGTACACCAACGGATGAGACACCAGTACCTGGTACAGATCCAACAACTTTAACAAATGCTCAAATTATCGAGCTGATTAATAGCTACTACCAAACAACAATTACCCCAAATAATATGGAGTATATTTCTAAATTAATTGAAGCCTATAGTAAATTAACGCTTAGTGAGCAAAATATGCTAAAAGAAAAAGTACAGTCTTTACAAAAATCATTAGACCAATTTAAGGCGGATTTAAATTTAACTTCTGAAGAAATTAATAGCAAGGCAATTTATACGGAAATAGATTCGAAAAATGTAGATGAAGCGAAGAAAATTTTAGCTGCATATAACAGTCTTTCGGAGAGAGATAAAGCGAATGTAACGTATCCAATGGCTAAACTTAAAACAATGGTGGATGTTTTCACTATTAAAAATTCAGGTATTACTGAAGTAAATGCATTAAACGCAAAAGAAGTATCTGAATTAATCACACTTTACAAAGGATTAAGTCCAGAAGATCAAGCGCCATTGAAATCTATTGTGGACATATTAGAAAATAAACTAAATCTATTTATTAAAACAAGTGGTACATCATTCGTCATTGTTACAGATGATAATTACACTGCCGCACTCGAAGCGTTAACAGCAGCATTAAAATTATCTGTAGAAGAGCAACAAAAATTAAACTTCTCTGTTACAGAATTGAAGAGCAAAATTGATGCATACCAATTCAATCAAAATACAACCTATACGATCATAAATAATGACTTGGAATGGTCACAAGCTTTAACGATTATTAACAAATATGAAGGATTGCCAGCGACAACAAGAGTATATATTAATTACAATATTGAAGAACTGAAAAAAGTGATAAAAGTGTATGAATTCTCACTTGTAGTTAAAACATTAAATGTTAGCACGGTGGATGGAGCAAAACAATTCATTAATGCATATAATGCACTTCCACAGGATATTAGAAGTCGAATTGAAACAACGTATAAAGACAAATTAGAAACAGCTAAATTAACAGTTGATGTAGATGATTTACAAAAATTATTAAATAGCGCGATGACATTAAATATTACTCCAACATCTTCATTGGAAAATGTAAATACCGCGAAAGATGCGATTATCACTTATGATAATGCACCTAGCAAAGTAGTTTCACGTGTTACAGCGAATATTAGTGGATTAAAAGAAAGTGTTGCAGGCTATGACTTCGTTAAATACTATAACAATGTTGTAAATCCAGCGACAAAATCATTAAATGGAAGTGTCTATATAAAATCATCTAATTTTGAAATAGCGAGAAAAGAGTTTGTCTATATCGCTAGAATGTATACACTGATGAGTCCAGAGCTACAAGCTGATTACCGTACAGATTTAGACGTAAGATTTGGTGCTCATAAAGTTTCACTAGATCCTAATTTAAGTATTAGTATTTCAACGCCGTACAAAATTGAAAATCTAGATAGTGATCGATATGCTGATATTACGTACAAGTTTGAAAAAGAGTTTAAATATACAGAGAGTGTTGAACTCGTTAAAAAATTGGGTAATTAAATCTTTATGAAAAATAAATCTTCATAATTAAAAGAAGTGCATGAAATTAACTGCACTTTTTTTTTATTTGAAAAAGAACATAAGTTCGTATATATTTATTATAAGGAGTTGAACGTGGATGAAATTGAAAAAAATACATGAAATACGCACGAATCATTTCAAAGATCCTCAGATGTCGAGAAAATATGATGAGCTATGGAATGAAGCAACGAAATTTGTACAAAAAAATAATGCAGTGTACGGAATATATAGTGAATATGATAGTAATTATAAAGGCGACTATACAGTCGGTGTTTATACAGAAGATGCAACTGGGGATTTTGATTTAAGCGTACATACAGCGTATAAAAGCTTTGAAGTAAATACCGCAGATCCACTAGGCGTATTCAATACATGGAATCAAATTTGGCAGGAAGAAGAGGCTGAAAAAATTAATCGGGCCTATACATACGATTTCGAGAAATATGAACAAAATGGCTTAATATCAATTCATATTGCTATCAAATAAAAAAATCCCCTATAAGACAGCTTTTTTCAAAGCGTATATCTCATAGAGGATAATTTAACTAATAGGATTTGTATGGCGTATAAAAAAAACAGCCCGATTATTTCTTGTAGTTTTTGATTTCGTGGTAGTAATCACTTACGACACGAAGCCCTTTATCAAAGTTTTCTAAATGGAAATGTTCATTCGGTGCATGGAAGTTTTCAGTTGATAGTGCAAAGCCCATCATAACAACTGGTGTACCTAAAATTTCGTCGAAAGTAGATACGATTGGAATTGAGCCACCAGCACGAATATAAGCAGTTTTTTCATCATATTGCGTTTCGTATGAGCGACCAGCTGCTTGGATTAATGGATGATCCATAGGTGTGATGAATGGTTTTCCTTTATCGAAATCAGTGACTTCAATTTCAACGCCAGCAGGTTTATTTGCTTCGATATGCTTGCGAAGTAAGTCTACGATTTCATATGGGTCTTGGTCAGGTACTAAGCGACAAGTAATTTTCGCACCGGCTTTAGCTGGAAGAACCGTTTTAATTCCTTCGCCAGAGAATCCACCGAATACGCCATTTACTTCTAGTGTAGGACGTGCCCAAGTTTGTTCAAGATACGTAAATCCAGGTTCACCGAATAATTCTTGAACGCCAGCTTCTGCTTTAATATCTTCTGGATTGAATGGTAGCTCAGCAAATGCTGCTCGTTCTTCAGCAGTTAGTTCACGAACAGAATCATAGAAACCTTCTACTTTAATTGTACCGTGTTCATCATGGAATGAAGAAAGAATATCAGCTAACGCATGGATTGGATTTTGAACGCCACCACCGTAAATTCCAGAGTGAAGGTCACCTTTCGCACCCGTTACATTAATTTGAACACCTGTTAAGCCACGTAACGCATAGCATACAGCTGGTTTACCTGGTGCATATAATGAAGTATCAGAAATTAACACTAAATCAGCCGCTAATTCTTCTTTGTGATCTTCGATGAATTGGTCTAAATGAACGCTACCAATTTCTTCTTCACCTTCAAATAAAACTTTAATGTTTACAGGTAATTTTTCTTCTGTTTGTAGCATCGCTTCAAGCACTTTCACATGAAGGAAAACTTGCCCTTTATCATCACTTGAACCACGACCATACATGATATTGTCACGTACTTCAGGTTTGAATGGCTCAGAATCCCATAATTCAATTGGGTCTACTGGTTGTACATCATAGTGACCGTAAACTAATACAGTTGGCTTATCTTCAGCATGTAACCATTCAGCTGTAACAACTGGATGACCAGCAGTATCACGTACTTGAATATTTTCCATACCTGCTTTTTCTAGTAAGCCTGCTAAATGATCTGCAGCTTTTTTCATATCTGGTTTATGCTCAGAAAGAGAGCTCACACTCGGAATCGATAAAAATTCCTTCATTTCTTCTAAATGTTGTTCGCGGTTAGCCGCAAAATATTGATCTAATTGTTGTAATTGATTCATATTTACTCCCTCATTTCTTCAATTGTTTAGCCCAATTATAGCATAGCGTAGTATGTATTTCGACTAACGTAATAATGGAAACTGTTGATTTTTAAAGGATTTCAGGCTATTAATTAATAGGATGGGGGAGAATACAATGGCAATGACTGTGAAAAATTTTTTAGAACTTCCGATAACCAAAGAATTTCAGGTAATAACCGGTCATCAACAGTTACAGCGTACGATGAAAAATGTTGAAATTCTCGATTTTGAATTTTTACGGGGATTTGAACAGATACGAGATAGTATGTTTACAGAGAATAGCCTCGTACTGACAAGTTTATTATTTGCGAAAAATGAACCAGAATTATTACGCTATATGGTGGATGAATTGGTACGATTTAATGTAAGCGCGCTAGCTTTTAAAGCAGTTATTTATGAAGAATTACCACAAGAGGTTATTGCATTAGCGGAGAGTAAAGGATTAGTTATTTTAAAGTTTGGTGGCGATGAATTTTTTGAAGATATTATTTTTCAAGCGATGGACTACCGAAACAAAATAGCGCAGACAGAATTTCTACAAACAACGTTGACTACTTTAATTGAAAATGATGTGACACAGGAACAGTTGCAGACTTTACGTAAACAAATAAACAAACCGTTTGAAGCGTATATTTACGTAGCCGCTATCAAATCTTCTCCAAGTGTAGCAGAAAATTTATTTCGCTTTGAACCTTTTCTACGTACTGGATTAATCGGACAATATAAAGGGCATATTTTAATTGCAATGACGAATCAATCCAAAGAATATAATTTTAAACAGCAAATGCAGCAGTTACTCGCATTGTTTGATTTTCATAGCCAGCCTATTTTTATGGGAGAAAGTGACGTGCTAAAAACGTCAAGCAATCTTCATGAGGTAATGCAGCAAGCCTATTATAGTAGTCTTCTTGCAGAAGTTTATGGTGTGAGTAGTTGCAGTTACGTAAAATTAACAACGGATAAACTATTGATTGAATTAATTAAAAAACAGCCTCAATTTGTAAAACAATATATAAATACTTATATAGCTCCTCTTCTATCAGAAGAGAATCAGTTGCTTGATACAGCGATTGATTATGTTTTATTACAAGGTAATATTAAGGCGGTTGCAGATAGACAATATTGCCATGCAAATACAATTCGTTATCGGTTGAATAAATTGCGCTTGCTTACAAATAAAGAACTAACAGAGTTTTCTTTTTTTGAAGAGCTTTCAGTTGCTATCAAGCTGTATTTAATCCAAAAACAGGTCGAAAAAGATGTATCATTGTAAAATTTACAATGATACATCTTTTTTTTTAGAAATTTCATCAAACTCTTTGTGAATTGTACATGGTATTCTAATATAATCAAGAGGGGGAAGATGAATGAATCAACGAATAGGCGTATTGATGCTGATGGTGACAGCCATCGTTTGGGGAAGTGGCTTTGTCATAACCGATATTGGCTTACAGTATTTAAATGCGTACCAATTGATGGCAGGTAGATTTTTAGTGGCTGCTATTTTATTAATCATTATTTTTAGCTATAAATTAAAAAATATAAATAAACGAATTCTTATAAAAGGAGCTATTTTAGGAGCTATTCTCTATACTGGATTTGTCTTACAAACAGTCGGACTTGAACATACAACGCCTTCAAAAAATGCCTTTTTAACAGCGGTAAATGTACTTGTTGTTCCACTTATTGCTTTCGCTGTTTATAAAAGAAAAATCGACCGTTTTGAAATAATCGGTGCCATTACTGCACTTGCTGGTATTGCCTTATTATCATTACAGGGATCTTTATCAATGAATATTGGCGATATACTTACTTTATTATGTGCAGTTGCTTTTGCCTTTGATATTTTTTATACAAATAAATTTGTTCAAAATGAAGATGCCATTTTATTAACGGTTATTCAATTTGTATCAGCTGCCATTATCAGCGTTATTTTTGTAGTTGTAAGAGGCGATATTCCAACTACAATTGAGCCTGGCGGAATGTACAGTATATTATATTTAGCGGTTATTTCGACCATTATTGCCTACTTGTTGCAAAATATTGCGTTTAAATATACAACTGCTACTCAAGGTGCAATCATATTATCAATGGAATCTCTTTTTGGTATGATTTTTTCAGTTATTTTCCTACATGAAATTTTAACAGGTCGCATGATTGTTGGTGCAGCATTAATTTTAGTAGCAATCATTTTCTCAGAAGTAAAGCCGACCTTTAGTAAAAAAAGAAAGCTACAATTACACAGTAAAATAGAATGAAGAAAAGGAAAAGCCACGAAGTTTTTTTAAAACTTTGTGGCTTTTTTGTATGTAGAAAAATCCGCTAGATGTAATTTGAATAGTACAAATAACATCTATGTATGAAGAAAAGGGGATTATTGAAAGAAATTTTTTACTCAATACAAGTAGTTTTCACTAATCTTACATCTTTGTAATGGTAATGAAAGTAAAACCGATAGAGCGTAAGGTTGTAATCAGACATAATAAGAGTACAACAAGAGTTATAAACGTAATTCAGCAGAGAAGAACTTAAATGAGAAATTAAATAGATAGTATAAAAAATGGAGGTTTCAATGATGACTATTGAGTTAGAAGCAGTTTACGAAGAATACAATCGTTATATTTATCACCTATGTTTAAAATTAACACGTAATAAAGCAGAAGCAGAGGACTTAATGCAAGAAGTATGGGTTAAAGTTGTTCGCTATGAATCATACGTTGCACAAGTCGACCACTTGAAAGCTTGGTTAACAACAATTTGCATGAACACTTTCCGCGACCGCTATCGCAAAAATGTTCGTCGTAGCAAATATATGATGAACCAACCTGATACTTTAGACGTGCCGGTACTTGATTTGGTTCCCAATAATGAAATATCTACTGAAGATATGATTGAAAAAGCAGATATTGCCCAACTTGTTCAATCAAAAATTAATGAACTAGATGGTATTTACCGTAATACTTTACTTTATTTCTACGTAAATCAATATTCTTTAGTTGAAATTGCAGATTTAATGAAGGTATCTATTGGTACGGTTAAATCGCGTTTGTTCCGTGCAAAACAACGTCTAAAAGATATGATGATGCAAGACGCAGTGACAGCAACAGCTATTATGCCAGCTTAATGATAGAAATTGAAATATAGTTAATGGGGGAGATAGGGCATTTATTAAAAGCATGCCTTATTGAACCCCAAAAAATAGTTAATATAAAAAAGCCCACACTTTATTAAGTGTGGGCTTTTTTGAACATGACTGTGTTCAATTATCCTAATAAAAGCTTTGAAAATATTTGACGAAGTGTTTCTACTTCTTCTTCAGAGAGCATACCAAACATGCGGTGGACCATTTGATCAATATGCTCGTAAGCATTGTTTAATTGATCAAGCCCTTCCTTTGTAATTTCTAATTGATAGGCACGGCGATCAGACTCATTCTTTGTCTTTTTAATATAGCCGGCTTTAATCAACTTAGTCGTAAGGACGGTAACGCCACCAGTGGTTACATGTAGTTTTTCTGCTAAGTCTGAAGGGCGAGCGGCACCAGAAGTATCGAGAATATCTAAAAGCAAGATATGCGTCTTAGAGAACCCGATACTATTATGGCTATTCCACTCATTTGCCCATTTTCTTTCGATAGCAGCAGCAATTTCAAATAACGAAGAAATGCTATGCTCTTTTTTTTCTTCATTCATCATTAACTCATCTCCAAAGCTATTTCATTCAGATCAGAAATCGTTTGATAGGCGTTGCATTTCAAATAATTCAAAAGCACGAACTTTACGTGGGATAAAACGACGGATGTCCATTTCGTTATAGCCAACCTGAAGACGTTTATCATCAATTAGTATAGGACTACGTAGCATTTTTGGGTGTTCCTTAATAATACTATATAATTCTTGGATTGAAAGTTGGTTAATATCGCAATTTAAATTTTTATAGTCTTTTGAATTCGTTGAGATGATTTCATCTGTTCCATCTTCAGTCATTCCTAAGATTTTTTTGAATTCAGGTAACGTTAAAGCATCAGATGTAATGCGCTTTTCTACGTACGGAATTTCATTTTCAGTTAACCATTGTAAAGCTTTTTTTGAAGATGTACAGCTAGTTTGTGTATAAATTGTAACAGTCATGTTCATTACCTCTTTCTCTATTGTTAATGTAATTATATCTTACCAATAAGATATTCATAAGTCAATTACATTTTCGTGACAAAATGATGAAAAAAACGTCATAAAATAGAAATATTACATGATTGTAAGGTTCGCTGGATTGATTTAACCTGTGTTAATTTGTTGAAAAAACTGTTATATTTTGCGCGATATTTCTTGAAAAATAGCTGTTTGTAAGGGTTTTCAAAGATGTATTATAAGTACAGTTCAAGGCTTCAGTTGTTTAAAAAGAATATATATTTAGAATATTCCGCTGTTTAAGTAGCGGATTTTGCAAGTGAAAATATTTTTCATAATGAGTAAAATATAAGGGAATAATTAATGTTTTTTTTCGAATTGCCTGTTTTAACGGTACTAAAAGATCTTGGCATTTTTTATAGTTAATTATATAGAGACAAAATGCGAGCATAAATTTATAGTAGAAAAGTTTTTATAAATAAATAACCAGCTATCGATAAGCTTGATAACTGGTTATTTACTTCTGTATAAAATGTGTTTAGTGAATATCTTGTTTTTTAAAGTTACCACCTTGAATTTCAGTCATATTACTAAAGGCTAAGAAAGCTTTTGGATCGACTGATTCCACAATTTTTTTTAATTTCGCTTCTTCTAAGCGGTTAATCACACAGAAAATGACATCCTTATGGTCCTTAGAGTAGCCACCTTTACCATTTAGGTAAGTAACGCCACGTCCTAAGCGGAACATAATTTTATCACCGATAATTTCACTTTTTTCACTAATAATCCAAATTGATTTTGTTTGATTTAATCCTTCTGAAACTACATCAATTGTTTTAAAGGCAATAAAATAAGCGATTAAAGAATACATGGCACGATCAAAGCCGAAAACAAATCCCGCAGTACCTAATATAAATAAGTTCATGAATAAAATAATTTGACCGACTGAAAAAGGCAGTTTTTTATTGAATAGAATGGCCAGTGTTTCACTACCGTCTAAACATCCTCCCGTACGAATGGCTAAACCGACGCCAATGCCAAGGATAACTCCACCAGCAACAGTGGCTAATAATGTATCATTTGTTATGGCAAAACCAGTAGGTAAAAGGGTTGTCGCAACAGATAAAACAATAATACCGTAGGCTACAGAGAAGGCAAAACTACGCCCAATTTGCTTATAGCCTAAATAGAGGAAGGGTAAGTTGAAAATAAAGAGGAATAAACCCAAGGGTAAATGCGTCAGATGCGCAACTGTCATGGCAATACCAGTGACACCACCATCAATTAACCGATTTGGTATAAGTACATAATTTAGACCTGCTGCCATAATTAATGCACCTGCAGTTAACCATAAAAAACTAAAAAACTTTCTCTTTCTTTTGACTTCGTCCGTGGAAATGGACTCGTCTTTTCTATCATATTCCATTAAATTAAAACACCATCCTTACTACTATTGTGAAGTAATAAAGGTATTTTTTACAAGTAATAAGACCTACTTTTTATTTTAAAAGAAAATACAGGTGTGTAATAGCGAATTTTACAAAAAAAGCCATACAGGAAGTCGATAAAATCAACTTCTGTACAGCTTTTATAAATTCATATGAAATTATTGGTGACCTGTTGAGAACCATTCAGCTACGTCCCATACTTTGGTAACTAAACCTTCATAAAATTCAGGTTCATGGCTTACAAGTACAAGTGTACCTTTGTATTCTTTCATTGCACGTTTTAATTCATTTTTTGCATCGACATCTAAGTGGTTTGTCGGTTCATCGAATAGCATCCAGTTTGATTCATCCATCATCAATAGGCATAGGCGAACTTTAGCTTGTTCTCCACCTGATAAGTGAGCCATTGGACGAGAAATATGCTCATTTTTCAGACCAGTTTTTGCAAGTAGTCCACGAATTGTACTTTGTTCTAATGAAGGGAACGCATTCCAAATAACATCGATTGGTGTTTCGTTGCCTCCTTTTACTTCTTGTTCGAAGTAAGAAGGGAAGAGGAAGTCACCGCGTTGTACTTTACCATCTAATGCAGGAATTTTACCTAACATTGTTTTTAGTAACGTTGATTTACCAACACCGTTCATACCAACTAACGCAATTTTTTCACCGCGTTCGATTTCGAAAGTAAGTGGGGGTAGTAACGGTTTATCGTAACCAATAACTAAATCTTTTGCTTCAACTACATAACGGCTTGAGCTACGAGATTCTTTGAAAGAAAATTGTGGTTTTGCCGCTGTTTCTGGACGTTCGATAACTTCCAAGCGATCCAATTGTTTTTGACGAGATTTCGCACGACCAGTTGTTGAGAAACGTGCTTTATTTTTTTGAATAAATGTTTCTTGTTTTTTGATAAAGTCCTGTTGTTTTTCGTAAGCATCTAAATGCTGACGTTTATTCATTTCAGCTAGCTCAATGAATTTATCATAAGTTGCTGTGTAACGAGATAATTTAGAGAATTCTAAGTGGAAAATAACATCAACTACATCATTCATAAAGTCTACATCATGCGATATTAATAGGAAGGCATGTGGGTAGTCTTTTAAATAGTTACGTAACCAGTTAATATGCTCTTCATCAAGGTAGTTGGTAGGCTCATCAAGTAAAAGAACTTTTGGTTTCTCTAATAAAAGTTTTGCTAAAAGTAATTTCGTACGTTGTCCACCTGAAAGGGCAGTTACATCACGTTCAAGACCGATTGCATCTAGGCCTAAACCACGTGCGATTTCTTCAATTTTGATATCTAATGTATAAAAGTCGCCTGCATCAAGGGCATCTTGAATTTCAGCCATATCTTCTAATAATTTTTCTAGTTCTTCAGGTGTTGCGTCACCCATTTTAGCGATAATTTCGTTTAGCTCTTCTTCTTTTTTATATAATGGAAGGAAAGCATCACTTAGTGTTTCACGCATTGTGCGTCCGGGTGTTAAAACGGCATGTTGATCTAAGTAACCATAATGCGTTTTAGGTAACCATTCTACACGACCTTCATCGTGAATTAATTGGTTTGTTAAAATACTCATCATTGTTGATTTACCAACACCATTAGCTCCAACCAGACCAATATGTTCGCCTTCAACGATACGGAATGTTACGTCTTTGAAAAGCGTACGATCACCAAAAGAGTGACCTAATTTTTCTACTTTTAAAATAGCCATAAATAATTCATTTCCTCCTGCAAAAAAAGTGGAGCCGAGAACAAATTTTTCTTTCCTCTACTATTGGTTCGCAACAAAAAATAAAAATAGCCGAAACAAGCTGTTTTTATTTTTTATGCGTAGACAAATTAGTGAAATCTATATAGATGTCCCAGGCTCGAATATTTTTTATTATTGTGTGGTTATTGCAAATATAGTCTTAGAATTTAGCTAATTCTTCATTAAGTTTAGCTAATTGAATTTCCATATCTTTTAAACGTTGCTCTGCTTTTTCAATCATTTGTGGAAAGCCAGTTGATTCTAATTTTTCGATATCACCTTGTTGACGAATATAGTCGCTTTTTAGTTCAAGAATTTGATATTCGATTTCTGATTTAGTTGCCATGTTGTAGCACTCCTTATTGAAAAATGCATGTGCATTTTGTATTCATGTTCATAAAATTCATTGTATCATAGTAACCTATGACTAGAAAAGAAAGCAATTTTTCCGCTCAGTCCAAAGACTGATTTATACGTTTTTCGGGTATGATTTGTATTGAAAAGAATTGTCATTTGTTACAATCAAGGAAGAATATGAAATTGGAGGTAACATCGATGAAAATCTTATTAGTTGATGGCACAGTGGTAGGAAGTAAGACAGGTGCGATATTAAAAGAAATTCAAATATATATTTCAAAAGAGGAGCCTTCATTACAGCTGGAGATTCTAAGCCTTTCAAATTATGAGCATCAGATTGTCGATGGTCGTCCTTTAAATAAATACAACGAAGATATGCAAGAAATGGTGACAAAAATTGAGCAAGCAGACGGCTATATATTTGCTTCACCTATTTTCCAAGGCTCGATCCCAGGCGTTTTGAAAAATGCCTTTGATTTTTTACACCCGAAAGCGTTACGTTATAAACCTGTTTCAATCGTAGCTAATGGTGGCACATATCAGCATCACTTAGTTGTAGAAAATCAGCTAAAACCGATTTTAGATTATTTTAGAGCATTAGTAACACCAAATTATGTTTATACACATTCAAGTCACTTTAATGAAAGTAATGAAATCATTGATGACAATGTACATGAACGTCTACAAGAGTTAGCACGTGTTTTTGTGAAATACTGTGAGCTAAGCATGAACTTACCGAAAACATCGATTGATCAACATTAATTAGCTTAAGTAGAAGACGAGAAGATATGCGAGAGGAAAGAATCCATATCTTTTAGGCTTTTTTTAGAGACAAAAAATACAGAATGAAATAGAAGTTTGAATTTTAGGGGACCTTATGTGAAAGTGGAAATTGGCTATCTATCCAAAAGTTACTATATGAATAATCAGCCAGATGCTGGCGGTTATTTTCCTTTTGTGTTAGAGGGAAATACATCTTTTATAGTTGATTTTGGTGGAGTAGATTTATACGATCAACTGGAAGGTTTTTTAAAAATTTGGATGAACAAGCTAAAGGCTTTGCCTATTTATTTTTGTGTGGAAATATATGAGTTTGATCGAGAAGATTTTGAAAATCATTGCCGTTCCTTGCATATTTCCTATGAATATTTAATGGAAAATGACCAAAGCTTAATTTGTCTGTCAAAAATTGAAACTGAAAAACAACTTCAAACAATGCTACCATTTTTAATTGGAGTAGGTCTGACAATGAATAACTTGGTTCTATGGGCAATTCATAAAAATGTATTTCGCCTGGAGAAAAGAGAATGGATTGGAAATTTACGTGGTTTTGTTCAGGAGACCGTCATTGTAAATATGGCGTCAGACACAACAGTGTTTTGGCTAGGATATGATGGTGATTCGATTAATGCTATTTCGAATCAACCAGATTTTCAAACCTATAAAAAAGTAGTCGAAACCTTACCTGATTTTGTCGAGCCAAGATTCATTGAGTTTAGTGAATAATGAAGATGATTTTAAATTACTATTTTTATAGTTTTAGATGTAGAAAACAGTTTGCTAGAAGTTAAGCATAAGAAAAAGGAATGCCATTCAAATGGCGTTTCTTTTTTTGTTGTGAATGTTAAATAGATTACTGTTTACATGCGTCAACAACAAAAAATTTATACAGTGCTAAAAGTAGAAGGAGCAACAAATAAAAGGATAGCTAGTTTACAAGCGATTCAATTCATTTGGCTGATTGCAGTAGCGATTGTCGTATCAATCCCCGTTGAGTTGTTTAGCCAAGCGATGCTTTTGGGATGGTCTCAATCAACGCAGTGGCTAGCTATTCTATCTGGGAGCAGTTTTTCGCTGACCCTTTTATTTCTTATTATCCTAGTGAAAAATCTATGGACAGTAAAAAAGAAAAAAATCAATCGATTTCGGCATGTATGAAAAAAGTCTATCACGCAAGAAGCAAAGGAATGGCATATTTATTAAACGTACTGCTCTTGACGGCGAGTATGACGCTTTTATTTATGGCGATTTTTATAAAAAAAGAAGAAATAGAAATTCCCCTGAATAGGCATTTTTGAGTATAGCAGCTAATTATGTAACGCAATCTAGAGTGAGTGGCCCTTACACAATTGCACTACCACCTCGGAAATACATTACGTCACAAGATGTAGAAAAGCTAAAAAAAGAACCGGGTATAAAAGAAGTGCAGGCAACATTTTTAAGTGATGATGTTATTATTTATGCAATTCCCTCAAAGACAGATTTTTCACTGGGAGCCTTAGATGAAAGGTGGATTCTGTTTGAAATAGAGCTTATTGGCATGCGTCCACAGGAAGAATTACGCCAAAAAGAGACAATCTTACTTGTGAATAATGAAAAAATGAAGAGGAAGTATGAAGGGATAATAGGAAAGAATGTTCAACTTGTTCGTAAAGACCAACAAGGAAATAAAAAATCGTGGACATATCGAGTAAAAGCTATGACGATTGAACAGAGAGATGATGAAACACTTCGATTTGTCATTAATGCGAAAGAGGCACAAAAAACAGCTTTATTTTTAGGCTATGATCGCGTAGCAATTGAGTTGAAGTCTTCCATTACAAACGAGCAAGCTAGAGAATTACATAAAAAAGTGTCGGACTTGGCGGCTTTATACAATGGAGTGGGAGATGTTCAAGCATCCGAAACGAATAATTTAGAAAAACTTTTTGTGATCTATTATCGTTTATCTTTTATAAGTAGTTTGCTCTTAGTCGTTAGTTGTCTTTATTTAATGTTGGAACAGAAATTCAAAGACAATCGTTATTTATGGGCAATTTATTTGTCACAGGGGATGACAAAGAAACAGGTCATCTTTAAATTAATAGGTTCTATTCCTCTTCTATGGATTCAATCGGTCTGCATAAGTGGTGGTTTACTGCTCCTTTTGTATGGAACCGAAGATGGACTGCTCCATCCTTTGACCGTCTATACAAAGTTATAGAAAAATAATCAAAGCCTCTATTTTGAACTTATTAAAAAATAAATAAGTCTACTATTTATATTCATAAAAAAACGTCTTCTACATCATTGTAGAAGACGTTTTTTTATTGATATGGCACAGGTTGTGGTAACACTAGACCTTCAGAGAAGATTTTTCTACCTGGAGAGTAGAGACGCATCGTGAGTTCGAATAATTCTTTTGGTGCGGGAAGCCAATTATTTGTCTGGCTGGGTTTTTCATGTTGGATAGATAAAATAAGTGAACCATCTTCCTCAAAAATTAAATCATCTCGGTCGCCAATAGCAAAGCGATTTAATTCATTCGGTACGTGGAAACCTTTTTTATCATAGAGCGTGAGCGACCAAAAAGCGTCAGCTGGTGGCATATTGTCTTTTGTAAATGTCAGTGTATAGTTTTTTGAACCATCGAGTAAGTCACCGTTTGCATCAGTCGCCAAATTCGGATACAAGGCATCTTCGGGAAGATTGCAGCCGAGTCCTGCAAAAGCGACCATTGCGCGTAGACGATAGCTTGTTCCGTAAGCACCTGACCCATTTTGCATCCATGTCCAAGAGTTGCGTGTGATGCCGAGTAAACCGTCTGTAATCGCAGCGATAATATCTTTTTGAGCGAGTGCAACAGCATCGTCGAGTACCGCAAGTACCTCTGCACTCGGGGTAAATTCTCCATCCTTTGTAATGCCAAGTTTATGAAGTTGTCCTAAAATCGGATAGTCATTGTAGTGAGGTGGATTTACTTGAAGTAGTTTGGCAAAATACGTGAAAAATTCCTGACCGGAAAAATTCCATACAATGGCTTGTGGATCAGTTACCATATCCACGTTTGGATCAACTTCATATTCTGGAGGTGTATAATCACTTCCCCAATGAGCGAGTGGCGTTAATTTCATTTCGTCTTGAATGACATGTACATTGCTGTAATCTGCTTCGCCATCTGTTTGAATACGTCCCATTATCCAAACATAAGGGGTTGGCGAGTAGATAATTTCCATATCCTCTGGAACTTCCCCTGTCCAACCAGTAGGAGCAATCGCATAATTTTTTCCGATACCATCTGTTGTACGTGTACCTGGTACGAAGAAGACATCGCTCCACATGTCGAGCATCGGAATCAGATGATATTTTTCAGGGGCATGTGGCGCAGTTAGAACGACAGGCCCCTCTGTTAAATCAAGCCATGCAAAAGAATAAAGTGTATCGAAATTAAAGCGCACAACGGATTTATCATCTGCAACAGGGAATTGACGATAATGAGCAAATTGATTAGACGGTGCTTTCGTTGGGTTTTGATGCACATCTTTTACATTCGTCGCCTGTTTACGAGTATATTCCATCATTAATAACGGAAAAGCATATTGATAAGCTGTAAATACTAAATCTTTTAATTGCGTTGATTCGGTCATGTGAAAAACTCCTTTCCTATCTATTTAGTATTTAGCCGAATTTAGGGATTTTAAGCGTAAATTAATAAAACGGGTAAATTGTTAATTTGATACCGATATCTGTGTCCAAAATTCGCATGATGGTTTTTGGGAAAATTTACGAGTTTTTTTAATAGACATCCATATAAATAAGGTATAGGGTGAGGGCATAATCAGTTTATTAATCAATTGATTAAATTAAAGGGGCAATAAAAAATGGAGGATTTATATAAGCGTTTAGATAAAGACAATGTAGCCGTATTGTTAGTGGATCATCAAGCCGGTCTAATTGCCGGTTTAGTTAGAGATTATGGTGTAGATGAATTTAAAAACAATGTATTAGCTTTGGCTCATACAGCAAATTTTTTTGATTTACCGGTTATTTTAACAACAAGTTTTGAAAATGGTCCTAATGGTCCTTTAATGAAAGAATTGATTGAACTATTTCCACATGCTCCAAAGATTTCTCGTCCTGGAGAAATAAATGCGTGGGATAATGAAGATTTTGTAGAGGACGTTAAAGCAACTGGAAAGAAACAATTAATTATCGCTGGAGTGGTAACGGATGTATGTGTAGCTTTTCCAACTTTATCAGCTATAAGCGAGGGGTATGATGTATTCGTTGCATCAGATGCTTCAGGTACAGTAAGCAAAGAGCTAGCGAATGTAGCACTAACACGCATGGCTCATGAGGGAGCACAATTAATGAATTGGTTCAGTATCGCTAGTGAACTACAACGAGATTGGCGTAATAATGCAGAAGGTTTCGGCGCTCTAATTGGAGAACACTTACCTGCTTATCAAAATGTCATTGGTATTTATGGAGCCGCTCAAAAAGAGGGCATAAAATAAGGTGAATTATTTTTTGAAATAACTTGTATCTTTTTGTAATAAGTTTATAAAATCAAATGAGTAGAAATTTAGTAGTCATTTCAAAATGATTGCTATTTTTTGTGTTTGTTAGAAGCTTTTCAAAAAGGAGTATTGTTTTTAGGGGATTTATTAAAGGAGAGAATAGAACTTCAAACGGCAAGGTCGAATAACGCATAGATATCCTTTATAATAGAAGGAAGTGAGAGGAGCGGGATTATGTCAAAATCATTAGTAATTGCAGAAAAACCTTCTGTAGCACGTGACATTGCGCGCGTATTAAAATGTACGAAAAAAGGGAACGGATTTTTAGAGGGCGACAAATATATTGTGACTTGGGCTTTGGGGCATTTAGTGACACACGCAGACCCTGAGCAATACAATCAAAGCTTCAAAGAATGGAAGATGGAGGATTTACCAATCATTCCGAATCCATTTAAATTAGTACCAATTCGTCAAACAACGAAACAATTCAATGCGGTGAAAACACAATTGAATCGTTCGGACGTTAATCAAATTATTATTGCAACGGATGCTGGACGTGAAGGAGAACTAGTCGCACGTTGGATTTTAGTGAAAGCGAAATCAAATAAACCAGTGAAACGTTTATGGATTTCTTCTGTAACGGATAAAGCGATTAAAGATGGCTTCAATAACTTAAAAGATGGTCGTCAATATGAACATTTATTTGAAGCGGCAGTAGCACGTGCGGAAGCGGACTGGGTGGTAGGAATTAACGCAACGCGTGCCTTAACTGTGAAGCATAATGCACAATTATCAACAGGTCGTGTGCAAACACCAACATTAGCAATGATTGCGAACCGTGAACACCAAATTAAAAACTTTAAGCCGAAAACCTATTATGGCTTGCAAGCACTGACAAATTCAGCGACATTTACTTGGCATGAACAAGGCTCAAACCAAACACAGTCATTTAATAAGGACAAAGTGGATGCGGTCATGAAATCGTTGGATGCAGTGAAAACAGGTGATATTGTCGATGTGAAAACAACGCCAAAACGTACACCTGCACCTTCTTTATTCGACTTAACAGAATTGCAAAAAGAAGGGCATAAGCGTTGGGGATGGTCAGCGAAGGAAACATTATCTACGCTACAAGCTTTATATGAACGCTATAAAATCGTGACATACCCGCGTACGGATTCAAAACATTTAACATCGGATATGGCAGATACTTTAGGTGAACGTGTGAAAGCAGCAGCTGTAGGCGATAATCGTGCAGCCGCGAATAAAATTTTAGCTAAAGGCAAAGTGAAAGCACAGAATGGTGTCATTAATGATGCCCTAGTTTCAGATCACCATGCGATTATTCCGACAGAAGAGCCAGTTAATTTACGTGCACTTTCTGAAAAAGAATATAAATTATACGATTTAATTGTGAAACGCTTCTTAGCTGTATTTTATGGACCGTATCAATATGATCAAACAGTTGTAACGATGAAAGTTGGAAAAGAAACTTTTTCTGCTAAAGGAAATACTGTGCGTGATGAAGGTTGGAAGGTTGTTTATCTTCAAGATGATGAAGAATCGAATGTACGTACATTACCAGTCTTTACGAAAGGTGAAAAAATCGATCTTCGAGGTATTGCTTTAACAAATGGCGAAACAAAACCACCCGCTCGTTTTAATGAAGGAACACTACTTGCTGCGATGGAGAACCCAAGTCAATTTATGGGTGACGAGTCGAAAGAATTAGTGAAAACATTGAAAGAAACAGGTGGTATCGGTACAGTCGCAACACGTGCAGATATTATTGAAAAGCTATTTAAATCATTTGTGATTGAGAAAAAAGGCAAGGATTTATATACAACCTCAAAAGGTCGTCAATTATTAGATTTAGCACCTGAAGATTTAAAATCGCCTGCGTTAACGGCTGAGTGGGAAACAGAGCTAAATAAAATTGCTAAAGGTCAGGCGAAAAAAGCAGACTTTATGAATAAGATGATTGATTTCACGAAAAAATCGATTGCTGATATTAAGAAAAGTAATCAAAAATTCAAGCATGATAATATTTCAGGTAAGGTCTGTTCGGAATGTGGAAAACCAATGCTTGAAGTGAATGGCAAACGTGGAAAAATGCTTGTTTGTTCTGACCGTACATGCGGTAATAAGAAAAAAATCTCTACTGTAACGAATGCACGTTGTCCAGTTTGTCATAAGAAATTGGAATTACGTGGTGAAGGGGATGGACGTATTTTCGCATGTAAATGTGGACATCGTGAAAAACTGTCTGCCTTTGAAAAACGTAAAGCAGCAACAGGCAATAAAAAAGTTTCAAAACAAGATATTAATAAATATATGAAAAAACAAGAGGAACCAGAAAATACAGCGATGGCAGAAGCTTTAGCTAAATTATTTGGTAATAAAGAAGACTAGTTTTAAATAGCATACCTACAGGATACACTTTATCTAAGTGTTTATTCTGTAGGTATTTTTATGTTGAAGTAATGAATAGGAAAAACTATTATTTTCAGAGCTAACATGTCAGCTACTTATTATTTTGGAACTTAAAAAACTTCGTTATTTTTTATGCTGATTTTTGAGTTGTGAATACGAGTAACTGCTTAACCAAAATAGTATAATATTATAATAGAAGAAACTCAAAATTTTAAGGATGGTTTTTAGTAATGGATGAACAAATAGCTTTATGGATTACACAGTTTCAAAAGAATAAAGATGCGGATGCACTAGGGCATTTAAAAGAACATTGTGCAGGGATGATTGAACCATTAATGAATGAATTTACGCAGAAGTATGGCGAAGAGGCTGGCGAATTATTACGTTTAAAATGGGATAAGCGCTTTTTCTTTATCTTTTCAAAATATCAACTAAATGTTGGTCTGCCATTAGAAAATTTCGTGGAAAATACGTATCGTTTTTACTTTATGCAAGTGTTGCGTAAAGCTGGCTATATGAAATAATAAAAAACCCCGCTCACAAGGTTGCAATCTTGTGAGCGGGGTTATTTTTTTAGGGGGATTATATTTCATTATCCGAAAACGAGATCTTCAGCTAAATGCGTGAATACTTCGCCTACGACTGAATCTTCATCATAGATTGAAGATCCAATGTTTTCCTCAGGTTTTGCGAAAGGAACTTGAGCTAGAACATTACATTTTAATGAACGTGCTAACGCATCTCCGCCGCCTTGACCTAAGATGTAATTTTTCTTACCGTCAGGTGTTTCAAAGTAAGCCATGTTTTCTACAACACCTAAAACTTCGTGTTTTGTATGAATGGCCATCATACCTGCACGAGAAGCAACATAAGATGCTGCATTATGAGGAGTAGTAACGATAATCTCTTTTGCTTGTGGAATCATTGCGGCTACATCGATTGCGACATCACCGGTACCAGGGGGTAGGTCTAGCAATAAGTAATCAAGTTCACCCCAGTGAGTATTCACTAAAAAGTTACGAATCCATTTATTTAGCATTGGACCGCGCCACATAACAGGTTGATTATCCTTCGTGTAGAAACCCATAGACATAATTTTTACACCGTTAATTTCAACAGGAATTGCTGTTTTGTCAATCATTGTTGGTTTTTGTTGTGCGCGCATCATTGCAGGAATACTAAATCCGTAAATGTCAGCATCAACAATACCAACCTTTTTACCAAGTCGTGCAAGGGCAGTTGCTAAGTTGATAGTAACAGTCGACTTACCAACGCCACCTTTACCACTTGTGATGGCGATAAATTTCACACCTGAATCTGGAGCTAACATTTTTGGCATACCTTGACCGTCAACATGTTGCGTTTTTAAAGAAGCAGTTAATACCATGCGCTCCTCATCAGTCATTGTGCCAAATTGTAGAGAAACTTTTGTCGCACCAAGAGCTTTAATCGCTGATTCAACATCTTGCTGAATTTTAGCTTTTAATGGGCAACCTTTAATTGTTAGGACAATCTCTAAAGATACATGTGTACCTTCGATTTGAACATTTCTTACCATATTTAGTTCAACAACACTTTTATGAAGTTCTGGATCATTAACATCCTTTAATGCATTTACAACGTTTTCGTTCGTTAACATTGGGTATACCACCTTACTATTTTAAGTTACTGCCAAGACCTTTTAAGAAGTGAACGCCGAAATTCATTGCACGGTTAACATCCGGATCATTCATCATTTTAAGAAGTTTTAGTTTGCTGATTTTATCTGATTCAGCAACAGCTTTATTCGCTTCATCAACACCACTCATTAGCCCCGTTACAAGCTTAGTTGTCACTTCTGGGTCTAGTTGAGTTAGGGCACCAGCGGCACCCATCATGTTGTTAATCAAGTTTAATACAGGTTTGCTTGTAATTTGACCAAGTGCAATATTTGCCACTTCTTCTTTGGCTTCAAGCATTTTATTAGCGGCCTCTAGAGCGCCAATTGAATCTAATTCCCCAATAAGAGAAAGGATTTGTGCAACAGCACTATCATTTTCAGATACAAGTTTTTTAAGACTGTCTAGTTTTTGAGCTGTATACTCTTCTTCAGTTAATAATTGTTTTTTAATCGAGTTTATAGGTGCAGCCATTTTTTACTCCCCCTCAGTCGTTAAGTGAACATACCCTGGGCGAGCCCATTTACGATTCACTTCGACACCATTTTGTGGATGACGTTCTTTATAACGTGGGTTTGTACGTGGAAGCGGATTTTTACCTCTTGGTTTTAATACTTCTACTTTAACTTTTGTTTGTTTATAAGCAGGAGTTGAAGTACGTAAGTCAGCACCAGGGCCAGTTAAGAAGTTAATTGCCGAATCCTTGCTAGTTGAGTTCATTGGTAAGAATAATTCATTACCAGATACTCGGTCTGTAACTAATGCACTTAATTTCAATGCACCGAATGGAGATAATAGACGTAATAATGCGCCTGTTTCAATGCCACGTTCTTTTGCAAGCTCAGGAGATACTTCAACAAAAATTTCAGGTACTTTTTCTTGAATACCTTTCGATTTGTTTGTCATATTCCCTTCATGGAAATGCTCAAGCATACGACCATTGTTGATATGGCAGTCATATTGTTCTTCAAATTCAACTGGAGTTACCCAATCATATAAGGCGAAGCGTGCTTTCTTATCTGGGAAGTTGAAGCCGTTTTCGTATAGTAACGGTGTATCCGTACCATTTTCAGCATCACCCCAACAGAAGCTACCCCAATCAGCTAATACATCATAGTTAGCTTCTTTGAATAAAGGAGCAAGGCTAGAGATTTCATCGAAGATTTCGCTTGGATGTGTGTAATTCCAGTTTGCACCTAAACGGTTTGCTACTAATTGCATGATTTCCCAATCGGCTTTTGAATCACCAAGTGTTGGTAATGCTTTGTATAGACGTTGAACGCGACGTTCCGTGTTAGTGAATGTACCGTCTTTTTCTAATGAAGGAGCGGCAGGTAAGATGACGTCTGCATATTGAGCTGTACGTGACATGAAGATATCTTGTACGACGAAGAATTCTAATTCAGAAAGTACTTTATCAACATGGTTTGCGTTACAGTCTACAAGCGCCATATCTTCACCAGCTAAGTACATAGCTTTCATTGAGCCGTCTTCGATTGCATCAAGCATTTGCATATTTGTTTTACCAACTTCAGGACTGATTGGTACACCGTATGCTTTTTCGAATTTAATGCGGTTTTCTTCTTCTACCACTTTTTGATAACCAGGAAGTAGGTTAGGAAGAGTACCCATATCACAAGCACCTTGAACATTATTATGTCCGCGAAGTGGGTAAGCACCAGCGCCAGGACGACGGTAGTTACCAGTTGCTAATAATAAGTTTGAGATAGCAGCCGATGTATCAGAACCACCTGTATTTTGAGTAACACCCATACCCCAAAGGATACAAGTACCGTCAGCATCACGAATCATTTTCGCTACTTCGATTAATGTTTCTTGAGATAAACCAGTGTGTTCCTCAGCATATTCTAATGTGTATTTCGCTAGAACGCCTTTGAAATCTTCATAGAAGTTAACATTTTCTTGGATGAATTTCTCATCATGCCAACCTTGATCAATCATGTATTTTGTAACAGCCATAATCCAAACTTGGTCAGTACCTTGTTTTGGATGTAAGTGGATGTCAGAGCGTTCGGCCATTTCGTTTTTACGAATGTCAGATACGATTAATTTTTGACCATGTAATTTATGCGCACGTTTTACACGTGTTGCTAATACTGGGTGACCTTCAGCTGGGTTAGCCCCAACGATGATAACAAGACCAGCTTTCGCGATGTCTTTAATTGTACCGGCATCGCCACCCATACCAACTGTGCGGAATAAACCGTCAGTAGCAGGTGATTGGCAATAACGTGAACAGTTATCGATATCATTTGTTTGGAATAATTGACGAGCAATTTTTTGCATCAAGTAGTTTTCTTCATTCGTGATTTTAGAAGATGAAATGAAACCTACAGAACCAGGACCGAATTCGTCTCTATAACCACCAAGTTTAGAAGCGACTAAATCTAATGCTTCATCCCAAGATGCTTCAACGAATTGACCATCTTTGCGAATTAATGGAGTGGTAATACGCTCTTCTGAGTTAACGAAGTCCCAACCGAATTTACCTTTAACACATGTAGAAATTGCATTGACAGGACCATCAGAAGGTTGAACTTTTAAGATTTTACGACCTTTAGTCCATACTTCGAATGAACAACCAACACCACAGAATGTACAAACTGTTTTTGTTTTCTTCGTACGTTTACTACGCATAGCTGCTTCAATTTCAGAAACAGCGAAGATACCGCTGTATCCAGGTTCTACTTCTTTAATTAAATCAATCATAGGTTCTAATGTATCTGGTTTGATGCTTGTCATGAATCCAGCTTCACCTAACATTGATTTTTCCATTAAGGCATTACATGGACATACAGTTACGCATTGTCCACAGCTTACACATGAAGAATCATTGATGTCTACGCCTTCATCCCAAATAACGCGTGGTTTTTCAGCTTCCCAATCAAGTGATAGTGTTTCATTAACTTGAAGGTTTTGACAAACTTCCACACATTGTCCACAAGCGATACATTGGTTCGCATCGTAACGGTAGAAAGGATGTGAAGAATCAACAGGGTTTTCTTCTTCTTTTGGACGGTATGGATATTTTTGATGTTCGATACCCATCATTTCAGTTGTATTATGCAGTGTACAGTTACCGTTGTTATTGTCACAAACAGTACAGTAAAGCATATGGTTTTCTAATAGACGATCCATTGCTTCAGTTTGGGCAGCTTTCGCACCTGTTGAGTCAAGTTGGATATTCATTCCGTCTACTGCTTTAGTAGAACAAGAACGGACAAGTTTACCGTCTACTTCAACGATACACGTATCACATGTTTGAATTGGATCAACTGCTGGCACGTGACAAACCTGTGGATGTTCAATGTTATTGGCATTAATCGTATCTAGGATGGTTGCATTTTCAGCTACATCATATGACGTACCATTGATTTTGATTTGGGTCATGGTTATTTCCTCCGTTTCCATATTCTGATACTTATGAAGAGCCAGTTAGTTTTGAGCATAAAATGGGAATAATATATCAAACATACCAATAGTGTTAAGTTCGTATGATTAACTATTCCCCTAATTACGACAAAATATGATTCGAGTTAAAAAAATTTAACGAGCCATCATCTGGTATCTGAACTAAAAAAAAATCCACCATGAACTAACACACTTAAAGTATGCTAATTTTTCATGGTGGATAAAATTACTAACAGCTATTGCTAATAATCCAATCTACTTTTTAAAAATTTAATTTTTAATTTGAATAAAAGATTTAACCCTTTGCAAACACTCAAAATAACAATCCATTCAGATTATTGAAAAGATAGATGTCGAAAATATTAACAAGAGGTGAAAACCATTATTTACTGAAGTAATTATAGTACTTACAGCAGAATTGCACAATAACTAATAATAAATATTCTTTAATGAGAATGTTTATCAATAAAATAAAAAGCTTTGATTTTTTTGTGAGTTGCTATATTATTAATCAACTGTAAGGGTATTCGCATAGTCTAAATGGTAAAATTAAGTAAAAAACGTTGGAGGAAACTGAATATGTCGCAAAAAATCCATGAATTTAATGATATTATTCGCAAGCTACGAAAGGATTTATTTGGCAAAGGTCCAGAAAGAATTCATACAGTTTTTGTAGAAAATATGGCCATATCCACATTAACAGGCAATGTTACACCAACTGAAAAATTTATTGCTAGTACAGCAGATGGTGTGAAAATGGTGCATGCAGCGCGTACATTAATGATTCAAGATTTATATGCGCAAGCAACACCTGATGGGATGGAAGAATTGATGGAATCAAAACTCTTACATTTATTCTCTGATATTAAAGTTGAAGAGGATATTGCCATCTCTGTTTTTGTTTTTGAAGATACGATTAGCCAATAAGGGAGACACCTGATGGAAAATATAGTGAAAAGACAAGTACTACGTATTACAGGAGACGAAGTTAATCGAATAGAGGACACGGTTGTTACTGAATATGCAGTTACTGTAAAAATTAATCAAGAAGAATTTGTAACGATGGTTTGTACACCGGAATATGTGGAGGACATGGTCATTGGATATTTAGCGTCCGAGCGAGTAATCCGTGATTATGCTGATATTGAAAGCATATGGCATCAAGAAAAAGAAGGTTATGTCCATGTGAAAACAAATAAGGTGAATCCATATTACCAACAAATGCAAAACAAACGTTACATTACTTCATGCTGTGGTGCGAGTCGCCAAGGTTTTGTCTTTGCTAATGATGCACTTGTTGCGAAAAAAATGAATGATGTGCATGTGCGTGTCACAGCTGAGGATTGTTATCGACTTATGCGCGATTTACAAAATTCTGCTGAGGTTTTTCAACAAACAGGTGGTGTTCATAATGCAGCACTTTGTGATAAATCGGGAATTATCTTAAGTCGTATGGATATTGGTCGCCATAATGCACTTGATAAAATTTATGGTTATTGCTTACGAAATAATATTAGTATGCAAGATAAAATCATTGTATTTAGTGGCCGAATTTCATCAGAAATTTTACTTAAAGTATCAAAAATAGGCTGTGAGATTGTGCTTTCTAAGTCAGCACCAACTGAGTTAGCTTTAGAGCTGGCAGATGGTTTAGGTATTACAACTGTTGGTTTTGTAAGAAATAACGCGATGAATGTATATACCCATGAAAAACGCATTCAATTACAAGTAGCTAGTTCACAGGATAAACTTCCGAAGGAGGAATAGCATATGAATCATGTATTAGACCAACTTCAAAGACCACTTAGGGATTTACGTATATCCGTAACAGATCGTTGTAATTTCCGCTGTAGTTATTGCATGCCAGCAGAAGTATTTGGACCAGATTTCGCATTTTTACCCAATGATAAAATTCTCAGCTTTGAAGAAATTGAGCGCCTTGTGAAAATCTTCGTGCAATTAGGCGTGAAGAAAATTCGTATTACAGGTGGCGAACCTTTACTACGTATAGATTTACCAAAATTAGTCGGCATGATCAATGAGGTTGAAGGCGTAGAAGATATTGCTATGACAACAAATGGTACATTGCTCAAAAAATATGCGCAGCAATTAAAAGATGCAGGTTTGGTGAGAGTATCAGTCAGCTTAGATTCGCTAGATGAGGAAAGATTTTTAGATATGAACGGTCGTCGTGGGAAAGTGAAAACCGTTCTTGAAGGAATTGAAAAAGCAGCTGAAGTAGGGCTGCAAGTGAAGATTAATATGGTTGTGAAAAAAGGCAAAAATGAACAAGATATTGTTCAAATGGCTGAATTTTTCAAAGAAAAACAACATATTCTTCGATACATCGAGTACATGGATGTTGGAAACTCGAATGGCTGGAAATTAGATGACGTCGTTGAGAAAAAAGACATCGTTGAACAGGTAAATGCATTTTCACCATTGGAGAAGGTAGCTCCGAATTATAAAGGAGAAGTAGCGTCACGATATGAATACAAGGATAAAAAGACTGAAATCGGCGTCATTTCTTCGGTAACAGATTCATTTTGTTCATCTTGTTCACGTGCACGCATCTCTGCTGAAGGAAAGTTATATACGTGTCTATTTGCGACAAAAGGAACAGATTTACGCGAATTATTGAGATCAGATAAGGACGATAAAGCCATTTCAACTAGTATTTCGAGTGTATGGGAGAATCGTAAAGATCGCTACTCTGACGAACGAAATGAACAAACGATGGAAGAACGTAAAAAATCTAAAATCGAAATGTCTCATATCGGTGGTTAGTGATTAGTTTGTAGGCACATATACTTGAGGAGATGTAATTTTTAATGCCTTTTAATAAACCAGCTGAAATAGCGAATATTGCTATTGATATCGGTGAAGAAAAAGTAAAATCAACAATTCAAAAAATGATCGTTTTAGGATTTTTAGGTGGCGCATTTATCGCACTAGGTTTCCTATTAGATATTCGTGTTATGGCCGCAATGCCAGCTGAATGGGGTAGTTTTGCAACACTTATTGGTGCAGCAGTATTCCCACTAGGTTTAATTTTAGTATTATTAGCTGGTGCAGAGTTAATAACTGGTAATATGATGACCGTTCCACTTGCTTTATTCTCAAGAAAAATTAAGTTTTCACAATTAGTGTATAACTGGTTTTGGGTAACATTAGCAAACTTAGTCGGTGCATTATTTGTAGCATTCGCATTTGGACATTATTTAGGATTAACAGAAACAGGCGTATTCTTAGAAAAAACTATTGCAATCGCTGACGCTAAAACAGGGGACTCATTCTTAAAAACATTCGTTTCAGCAATCGGTTGTAACTGGTTAGTATGTTTAGCTTGTTGGTTATCTTTTGGTTCAAATGATTTTGTAGGTAAAATTCTTGGTATTTGGTTTCCAGTCATGGCATTCGTAACATTAGGATTCCAACACGTTGTTGCAAATATGTTCGTTATTCCAGCGTCTATTTTTGCAGGTCATTCAACTTGGATGCAATTACTTGAAAACGTTATTCCAGCATTTTTAGGAAATGTAGTAGGTGGAGCAGTATTTGTTGGTGCGATCTACTATGTTGCCTACGCGAAGAAAAAAACTTCAAAAATATAAATAAAAAGTTGGGACATAAGTATAGATTTCACTAAATTGTCTGAGCATAAAAATGGCAAACAGTGTATTTCATCTGTTTGCCATTTTTTATAAAAGAGTATGTAACGGGGTGGTCTTGTACCACCCCAACTATTTTTTATTTGTGATTGAATGTACCGCTTTTACCACCTGTTTTTTGAACAAGGTACGTATCTTTGATAACCATTGATTTATCGACGGCTTTACACATATCGTAAAATGTTAGTGCAGCAATTGATACGGCAGTTAATGCCTCCATCTCAACACCCGTTTTACCACTACATTTTACCGCAACTTCAATTAGAAGTTCATAGCCATCTTCAACCTTGGCATATTCGAATGTGAAATCCGTTCCTTGTAGCATAATTGGATGGCACATTGGGATAATATCGGATGTCTTTTTAGCACCCATAATACCGGCAATTTGGGCAACCTGTGTCGGGTCACCTTTTTTAATACCGCCATTTTGAATTGCTTCATAAACTTCATTTGATAGTGTAATTGTACTGCGTGCAATGGCAGTGCGTTTTGAAACGTCCTTATCAGAAATATCGACCATTTTAGGTCTACCTTCTTCGTTCCAGTGTGTAAAATTTGTCATGTTAAATCTCCTTTTGGCCAATCATTTTGTGAATTAATATTTGTGAAAACAAGGTCATCTTTTTTAAAATCGACATAGTTTACGCGAATTACATCGAGTAAAGCTTTCATACTACGTCGGTTTTCGGCAACGAGTTTAGTAGTTTCCACTAGGACTGTTCGACGATAGAGTGCAGCTAATGGCTGTATTCGGCCCGCCTGCTGTGGTATAACTGCGTCATAACAATCATCTATTTTATGGAGTAAAGTTTTTATGAATGTATGATTCATAAAGGGCATATCACTCGCAACGACAAAAAACCATTCGACATCAGGATTTTCCTGTAAAAGTTGATGCAATGCAAAAAGAGGTCCTTGATGTGCTGGACTTTCTATCATCCAATGAATTTCATCGTCCTGCTGAAAAAGAGGTAGAAGCTCGCTGTTAGTTGCGATAAGTAGTGGGGAAAGTTTATTTTGCTTCAGTGCAAGGAGGCTATGCTGATAGAGAGGTAGTTTTTCAAACGCCTCAAACATTTTCGGCCTACCAAAGCGTGAAGATTGACCACCTGCTAGTACGACTCCAGCAATTTTCATTGGCGATTCAACTCCCCAACAAAATGTTGCACTGTCGGAAGAATTAATTTTTCCATTGCTAAACTAACTGCATTTTTAGAGCCTGGCAATAAGTAAATAGCAGTTTGTTGAAGGCAGCCAGCAGTTGCTCGACTAAACATCGCTTTTGGGCCGATTTCTTCGTAACTCAATGTACGGAAAAGTTCACCAAAACCAGTCATCTCTTTTTCAAAAAGAGGTGTTATTGCCTCATAGGTTTGGTCGCGAGGTGTAAAGCCTGTGCCACCAGTGACGATAATGGTGTTAATGGCAGGATCGTTACACCATTTTTGAATATGTTTCATAATCTGCGTGGGCTCATCTTTTTCAATAACATAATCACCAATTGAAAAATTAGCGGTATGCAATAATTCTTGGATGCGTTGACCACCAGTATCATTTTCCTGTGTACGTGTATCACTGATTGTTAAAATCGCAGTGGAAATTTCAAGTTCATTATGTGATGGGTGCATCAATAGAGCCTCCTAACTTGTATAATGAGTTTTATTATAAAGCTATAAATTGAAACGTCAAATATAAATAAACTATAGAAAGGTGGTTGAATTACATGGACAATCGGTATTCGAGACAGCAATTATTTCGTCCAATCGGTGTAACAGGACAACAGTTATTAAATGAAAAACATGTGCTAATAATTGGTGTGGGTGCATTAGGAAGCGCAAGTGCAGAAGCATTGGTACGTGCTGGTGTTGGCCATTTAACCATTATCGATCGAGATTATGTAGAATGGAGTAATTTGCAAAGACAACAATTATATACGGAGGCAGATGCTGCTGAAAAAACACCGAAAGCAATCGCAGCAAAAGTGAGATTACAAGCCATTAATTCAGAGGTGAAAATAGATGCACATATTTTAGATGCCTCCAGTGCGGAACTTCCAGAGTTGTTACAAACAGTTGATTTGATGATAGATGCAACAGATAATTTTGATATTCGTTTCATGATGAATGACCTAAGTGCTAAATACAAAATTCCATGGGTATATGGTTCATGTGTGAGTAGCTATGGCGCAATTTACACGGTTATTCCTGATGAAACACCTTGTTTTCAATGCTTGTTAGATGTCGTACCAAATAGTGTGATGACCTGTGACACGGCAGGAATTATTAGCCCGGCTGTACAAATAGTCGCAGCCTATCAAGTAGCGGAAGTATTGAAATTATTAACGAATAACAAAGCAGCAGTCAATAAAAAATATAAGACATTTGATGTCTGGCAAAATCAACAGTTCGAAATAAATGTAGAAAATATGCGTAATCCACAATGTCCTTGCTGTGGCGAACATGCGACCCATCCATATTTAGCTTATGAAAATCAAACAAAGCTAGATATTTTATGTGGAAGAGATGCGGTTCAAATTAGACCGCCAAAACCTACTTATTATAATTTTGAAGAACTAGAACGAACGCTAAAAACGCACGGAACAGTCCAAAGTAATCCATACTTACTATCATGCCAAACTGACAATTATCGTTTTGTTCTTTTTCAGGATGGACGCGTAGTTATTCATGGTGTACAAGATGAATTAGAAGCAAAAAAAATCTATTATCAACTATTAGGGTAGGGAGTGTTTGAAATGTTAGAAAAAAGAAATCCAATCGCAGTTTCTGAAGCGGTAAAAAAAGTAATGGATTTTTCATTTGATGAAAAATCTGAAATGGTTGCACTAACACATGCAAATGGGCGTTTTTTAGCACAGGATATTGCTGCGGATCAAGATGTTCCTTCTTTTGACCGCTCGCCCTATGATGGATTTGCGATTCGTGCAGTCGATAGCACATTAGCTACCTCTGAAAATCCAGTTCAATTTAAAGTAGTTGGTACAATAGGTGCCGGTTTTGTGTTTGAAAAAGCGGTTCAACAATTTGAGGCGGTACGCATTATGACGGGTGCGCCAATTCCATTAGGCTGCGATGCAGTTGTGATGCTGGAATTAACAACAAATGAAGAAATAGATGGTCAAACGTATATGACAATTAAACGTGCTTTCCAATCAGGTACGAATATTTCTTATCAAGGGGAAGATGTGAAGCAGGGAGAAGTACTGATTGAAAAAGGTCAATATGTGAATCCAGGAGTAGTCGCATTACTAGCTACTTTTGGCTATAATAAAGTCCCTGTTTTTAGAAAACCAGTAGTTGGAATAATTGCGACGGGTAGTGAACTTTTAGAGCCACATGAAGCACTTGAACCAGGCAAAATTCGCAATAGTAATGCATACATGACGATGGCTCAAGTTGAAAGAGCTGGAGCTGATTTCAAATACTATGGTAAATTTAGTGATGATTTAGCAGTCTGTATTGAAGTGGTGAAAGCGGCACTTTCAGAAGTAGATCTATTGATTACAACAGGTGGCGTTTCAGTTGGAGATTATGATTATCTGCCGGAAATTTATAAAGCCATTGGAGCTGAGGTTCTATTCAATAAAGTGGCGATGCGACCTGGTAGTGTGACGACTGTTGCAACGCTAAATGGTCAATTATTATTTGGTTTATCTGGTAATCCTTCGGCATGCTATGTTGGTTTTGAACTATTTGCCAGACCTATTATTCGTCGTGCTTTTGGCAATCCGAAACCACATTTACGCAGAGAAAAAGCTTTACTTGGAGCAGATTTTACAAAAGTAAATCCATTTACACGTTTTGTACGTTCAAAAACAAGTTTTGAGAATGGTGAGCTTGTAGCAACGCCATCCGGCTTTAATAAATCAAGTGCCGTGTCATCATTGGCAGCAGCTGATTCATTTATTGTGCTACCGGGCGGTTCTAGAGGGTATGAAAAAGACATGCTAGTAGATGTATTGTTACTAGAAGATGTACAGGGAAGTGAATGGCCTTGGGACAATATCAAAAAATACTCCAAGTTGTAGGTTATCAAAATAGCGGAAAGACAACGCTGATGGAGCAGCTAATTACATGGATGAAAAATGATGGCTATTCCGTTGCGACAATTAAGCATCATGGGCATGGAGGAACACCTACTATTGATGAGTCGAAAGATAGTGCGCGACATGAAAAAGCAGGTGCGGATTTATCGGCAGTCGAAGGTGATGGTATGCTTCGTTTAAATATTCGAAAAGATAGTTGGTCACTTCCAGAGATTTTATCTATTTACGAAAAACTTGCGATTGATATCGTACTAGTTGAGGGTTATAAAAAAGAAAAATTTCCTAAAATTGTACTCGTCCGTACGGAGGAAGATTTTTCATTAGTTGAGAAGTTAGACAATATACTTTGTGTCTTATATTGGCCTGATTTTACAGGAAAAAAAACAAGTAGATATCCAGCATTTTCAATGAACGATTCCATAGGGTTTTTAGCATTTATAGGTGAAGAAATGAGGAAAAAGCATGCCACAGAATAAATTTGAAATTGTAGAAGAACCGATTAATGTAGAGGTAATTCGCCAGAAAGTAATGAGTCGAAATGCAGGTGCGATTACACTTTTTATCGGAACTGTACGTGAAATGACAAAAGGCAAAAAAACATTGTCTTTGAAATATGAGGCATATGCGCCAATGGCAGTAAAAATGTTCGAACAAATTGAACGAGAAATGCTTGAAAAATGGCCAGATGTTTTAGTAGCTATTACACATCGTGTCGGTCATTTAGCAATTTCAGATATTGCGGTTGTTATTGCCGTTTCTTCTCCACATCGTAAAGTGGCATATGAAGCAAATGAATTTGCTATTGAACGAATTAAACAAATTGTTCCGATTTGGAAAAAAGAGCATTGGGAAGATGGGACAGCTTGGATTGGTGATCAGCTTGAAAATATCCCTTATCCACAAGGTAAACCAACTGTAGAGGAGGAATAATCAATGATTGAAATTTTCTTATTTGCCCAACTACAAGAAACGATAGGAAAGCAAAAAATAGAAGCACCTTTAGCGGGAAAAACAATTGCTGAAGTAAAAGAATGGCTCGTAAAAGAATATCCACTCATTTCTTTAACACAGGCAATGACTGCTGTGAATGAAGAATTTGCTAGAGACAATCATATCGTAAATGACCGTGATACAATAGCATTCATCCCACCAATTAGTGGGGGTTAACCTAATAATAAATAGAGGCGAATCGGTAGATATGTTTAGAAAACAACAGCCGATTTGCTAAAAAAAGGTCAGAATCGTATTAAATGCGATTCTGACCTTTTTTGAAATTTAAAAAGACCTGAAAGATATGATTGGTTCCAAACTCTTTTCTTATAATATTGAAATTGTCTTTTATGCTTTTATAAGATGAACAAATAACAGCATGATGAAAGAAATGATAATCATACTAATCACCCAAGACCAAGCCATGGTCATATTGCCAGAGTCGATCGCCATGTATATGGCAAGTGGAGCCGTTTGTGTTTTACCAGGTATATTCCCTGCAAACATTAACGTAGCTCCAAACTCACCAAGTGCACGTGCAAAACTTAAAATACCACCAGATATAATTGCTTTCGAAGCTAGGGGAATGGAGATGAAGAAAAGGACTTGCCATCGATTCGCACCGTCAACTCGCGCTGCATTTTCAATTTCCTCATCAACACCTTCGAACCCTGTTTTAGCTGATTGATACATTAGTGGGAATGCGACAACAATGGAGGCAAGAACTGCAGCCCACCAAGTAAACATAATTGGTGCATCAAATAACCAAATAATAAAATCACCAGCAAAACTATTTTTCCCAAATAGTATAATGAGCAAAAATCCTACGACAGTAGGTGGTAATACGAGCGGTAGTAAGAGAATAGTTTCAAATAATAGCTTCCCTCTAAATTGTCGTTTAGCCGTCCATCTTCCTAATAAAATACCGACAATCATAACGGTGACGCCAGCGACAGACGCAATCTCTAAAGATAATTTAAGAGGAGTCCAAAATTCACTATTCATCAATTAGTTCGCTCCTTTAAAACCGTATTTTTCAAACACTTTCAAAGATTCTTCACTTTGTAAAAAGTTATAAAATTCTTGAGCTTCTTTACTATGTTTACTCTCTTTAATCACGCCGACTGGATAAATAATCGGTGTATGTGTATCACTTGAAGCAGTATCAACAACAATTGCTTTTTCAGTTGTTAAAGCATCCGTTTTATAAACAATCCCTGCATCAACATTTCCTGTTTCAGCATAAGTTAAAACTTGGCGAACGTCTTTACCGTAAATAACTTGAGCTTCTAGAGCTGACCATAATTTTAAGTTTTTCAGTGTTTCAACGCCATATTGACCAGCTGGAACGGCTTCAGGGGTACCTAAAGCGATTTTTGAAGCTTTCGTTAAATCTTTAAATGAATGTATATTTTTTTCATTGTCCTTTGGAACGACTAATACTAACTCGTTTGATAAAAGATCAATGCCATTATTTTTTTTGATTAAACCTTCGTCTACTAAAGTATCAAATTTATCTTCTGTAGCTGAGAAGAATAAATCGACAGGTGCACCTTTTGAAATTTGTTGTTGCAATGCGCCTGAAGCACCGAAGTTGAATTGTAATGTAACATCTGCGTGTTCCTTCTTATATGTTTTTTGAATTTCCACTAAAGAATCCTGCAAGCTAGCAGCCGCTGAAATAGTTAATTCAGTCGTTTGCTTTTTTGAAGTTTCTTTCGAAGTATCATTATTTGTACATCCACCAAGCACAGTCGCTAGTAATGCAACTGTAGCTAATAAACGGTAAATCTTTTTCATTAAAAATCGATCTCCTTTATGCCTAGTTATAACAAGACATAACTAATTATAACAAGACATAAC